>JAZQRZ010000109.1:0-19309 GCA_045629845.1 Eggerthellaceae bacterium
ACGCTTATCCTTCATGATGTGTACTATATGCCTGTTGAAGTGCAAGACCCCTTCTTTGAAGAGGTGGCGGCGTTGTCCTTCCATCAAATCATGTCTCATCTTGGCGATATTTCGCTGACTGATTTTGCAAAGATGCTGAACACAGAAATGGATGCACGTCGTTTGCAAGCATGGATGGCCAACAGTAACGAAGAGTCTTCCATGGAAATCCTTGGCTGCGATGGTGAGCTTTCTCATGATGAGGCTGAGCCTACTCTTGGAATGTACCTTATCGATGAATCGTATTCGAAGCTGTTCTGGTACGTGAAGGCTGAAAACACGATTGGTGAACCTACTACGAATGCTGATGGTTCAAAGACGTATCCGGTTACTGTTACTTATCGCAACATGTTGCCAGCAGGTGGCGAGGCTGAGTTGTCTGATTACATGGCGGCTCACAATCCGCTTGCTCGTTCAAAGGGTGAAATGATTGCATGGGTAATGCTTTCGGCTCCTGCAGGTGGCCGCATTACCGATATGGTTTGTACATCAGGCGAATTTATGCCTGAAGGAACGACGTATCGTTCGGATGGTTCGTATGTTAGCGGCACTATGACCGAGTCTACGTTGCAAGGTCTAGATTTCTGGTACGGTTTATCGCGCACTATGCCTGGCAATGAATTTACACTGAGCTTTAAGGTTACAACTTCGTCAAAGGCAACAGAACCGCTGAAGTTTGTTCGTACGCCTACTGCTCAGGAAGTTGCTGGTTGGTAAAGCTGTAATCCAGTTCAACCAGGTTTTTAAACCAAGGGTCGTCTCGTAGTAGATTTCGGGGCGACCCTTCTTTTGTTACGACGCCATCTTCAATAAAGGCAATATGGTCAAAGCGCTGAATATCAGCTAAATGATGAGTGATGACAATAAGAGTTTTATGGGTGGTAGCAGCAAATAGCGTTTCAAGCAGACGATGCTCAGTCGCTGGATCTACGGCAACAAAGGGTTCGTCAAGTAAGACAATGGGGTAGTCGGCCAATAGTATTCGAGCAAGAGCCAAGCGATGGGCTTCGCCTCCTGAAAAACCTACGCCTGTTTCGCCGATAGATGTGTCAAGACCTGCTTCCAGCGAGTTAAGTTTCTCGCCAAGACCGACCTGCTCTAATGCGGCTATTAATTCATTATCAGAAGCATCTGGTTTTGCTATTAGTAAGTTATCGCGCAGGGTTCGATCAAAAATATACGGAGACTGAGGTATGTAGCCTACCAGCGACTTCAGAATGCATGTATCTGTTAATGCTGTTCCTCCGAGGGTAATTGTGCCAGCGTCAGGAATAAGTGATCCACGCAATATTGATGCACACGTAGTTTTTCCAGATCCGCTTCGACCAAGAAGAGCTAGTGATTTACCAGCAGGAATTTTTAAATCAATATTCTTAAGTGTAGGGTTTATGGCTTTCGGATACCGATAGCTAACCCTCTTTAGCTGAATATCGCAATTATCAATAGAGTCATCTTCATTATGGGAGTTTTGCTCCTCGCGGCTTGATGTGGTTATCCCATTTTGGTTTAGGGTTTTGTTTAGGGATTCAAGCGCATATTCGTGAGTGACAGCCGTAGTTAACGCAGATGGTAATAAGAGAAATACTTCAATAAGTGGGAAAAAGCCAAGTGCGCAAGCTGCTATCAGGTTGCATGAGTCAGTGCTGTTTTGCAGGCTGTTGCCAGCAAGGATTACGACAACGCTCATGCTGCATACCAGTATTAAGGCAGAGAACAGTTCGAAGAGACGTGTTCGCCGTCTAGTTAGGTAATCATATTGTGTTTTAGTGGCATTAGCCAAGGAGTGTTTCTCAAGGGCTTCTTGGTGTCGTCCGGAGATTGACCAGTCAAGCGCACCCATGATGTCATCAGTAAGTGACTTACTTTCGGAAACACGAAGCGAGCGGGTCTTATGAATTACCGGTTTTGAAAGAGTGTAACTTGCGATAGGTAGAAGGATTGCGGATATTGCTCCAGAAATGAATACTGCCAAACCAATGCCTATAGATAGTGCTCCGAAGAAGATGCTGGCACTTATCAGTAATATCAGAGCAATTATTGTTGGAAATGCTACTCGTAGATACAGGTTTTGTAGGTTGCTTATGTCCACGGCTAGGGTGTCAAGGTAGGCCCCTGTCGATTCTGCTGTATTGGGTAAGCTTGCGTCGGCATCAATGGCGTTATATAAAGCACGCCGAAGTTTTGAAGTTACGCGAAATACCCAATCATGGCTAATTAGCCGTTCGAAGTAACGTGCGAAGGGTCGGCCAATTCCAAAGACTTGGACCAAAGCAATTGGAATCATTACCGCAAAGAGAGTAGCACCAGCTTGTGCGGTTCTGCTAATTAAATAGCCGGAAACAAACATTAGAAGCGCTGAGCAGGCAAGGGTGACCACGCCAAGCAGAATTGCAACTCTAGCATGTGAACGATAGGGCTTAATCAGGCTTTCAAGCCATGAAGGCTGCTTTCGGCGGAAGGCGGTAATTATCATGCGACCACCTCGATGCCTGATGTGTTTAAAAGCTTTTGTAGGGTGCCATTCTTAGCTAGGAGCTCTGAAGTAGTCGCCGATTCTTTAACAGTTCCTTTTTCAAGTACAACAAGGTAATCAAGATCAGGAATCCAATGAAGTCTATGGGTTGCTATAAACACAAGTCGGCCTTGCAAGCAGTCTAATATCTGCTGTTTTAACTCGAGCTCTGTTTCAATATCAAGGTGAGCAGTGGGTTCATCAAGTAAAATAACAGGTCGCTTATCTAGTAACGCCCGTGCAAGTGCTACACGATGAGCTTCTCCGCCACTTAGCTGGCGATTGCCTTCACCGATGATGGTCTCTAATCCCTGAGGTAACTGATTAACTAGTGTTTCAAGTCCAACAAGATTGGCGGCATGCAGTATTTCTTTAGTAGTCGCTGTTGGTGTGTAGAAGCGTATATTGTCTGCCAAGCTTGCGCGAAAAATATAAGGATGCTGGGGGATATAGTGGATGCGCTCACTCCAGTTCTGATTATTTAGATTAGTTTCTATTCCGTTCAGATAAATGCTTCCTGAAGAGGGTTTATTGAAGCCCGCTAAAAGGTTAATGAGAGTGCTTTTGCCAGAGCCGCTTGACCCGACTATACCTATCATTGCGGGGCTCTCGAAACTAAAGGTAGCGTCTTTAAGTGCGCTCGTGCCATCTTCATAGGTATAGCTAAGGGCTTTTACACTGAAGTTAGATATTGTTTCTTGGTTATTTAGATAGTCAGACCCAGGTTTGGAATCTGTATCGTTTTGCGGCTTTTCGAAGTTGAGTAACGAGTTAATTGCTGAGAGAGCATTGCGACCATCAAGTGAAGCATGGAAGCTGCTGGCAAATGATCTTAATGGGGTGAAGTATTCAGGAGCAAGCATGAGTGCACTTAGAGCTGTGTAAAGTTCCATTGACTGGTCCATTAGCCTAAATGCAAGCATCATCGCAATAGCAGCAATTCCGAAAACGGTAATCAAGTCCAAAACAGCACTTGATAAGGTTGCAACCGAAAGCGTACGAATAGTGGTAGTGCGCATTGATTCGCTTGCTGAATACACTTCGTTTCCGGCGCGCTTACTTGCATTGAGTGCTTTCAAAGTTTGAATACCACGAATAGTATCTATGAAGTGATTAGCTAAATGCCTGCTTTCGGCATATTGTTTCTCTGCGCGTAGTCGCGCCTGTTTTCCAAGCATAATCATAAACAAAGCTATAACAGGAAGCGTAATTAGTGCTATGACTCCTGAAATCCAATCAGTAACAAATAGTGCTATCAAAAGGGGAAGACTGATAAAGAGCAAGGCGCAAAATCTTGGAGGTATAACGCGAATGTAATCTGCTACATCTTCTACTTCCTTTGTGCAAGCAGTGGCCATAGCAGCGGTTCCTGTACTGCGTGCTTGTGACGGGTTATTGCTAAAGACGCATGCGAGAAGTTGCGTTCTTATTTCTTCAGTTTGCTTTCTTGTGTATCTGTCTAACAGTTCATCTTGTACGAAAACAAGGATTCGCCTCAAGCTAAAGTAGGCAAGAAATAGCGCGAGATTAGTAAATTGGCTTTCAACAGATTGTTGGTTCCAAAGATTGAAGAGTGCGATTGCTAGCGAATTAATCTGACCCACAATAAGCACTGATTGTGCAAGCGCTGCTATAGCTAGCATTGCTAACGCAGCTTTCATGCCCGATAGACTTAAAAGCGCCTTGTCGAACATGTTTCCACCCTTCGAGATCAAGGAAGCAGTGCAGTTACGTTGTGCATATTGCCAGTTGCTTGGTAGTCACGATAACACACGCGAAATGTTTTATCATGAGCACGTTATTTTGAAATGAGAAAGGGGTTCGTATGTCCAACGAATCAATGACGCTCGTGATTATTCGCCACGGTGAAAGTGAATGGAATAAGAAGAATCTTTTCACTGGTTGGGCTGATGTTGATTTGTCAGAAGCCGGGCGTGCTGAAGCAGCAGAAGGCGGTCGCGCACTAAAGGAAGCCGGCTTTGATTTTGATATTTGTTACACCAGCTATCTCAAGCGTGCGATTCATACCCTGAATATTGTGCTTGACGAAATGGATCGTGCTTGGCTTCCAGTTATCAAGTCATGGCGTTTGAACGAGCGTCATTATGGTGCCCTTCAGGGACTTAATAAGGCTGAAACAGCGGCTAAGTACGGCGAAGATCAGGTTCTCATTTGGCGCCGTAGCTTTGATGTGCGTCCTCCTGCACTTGAAGAAGGCGACGAGCGTGATGCGCATCTTATGCCTGCTTATCGTGATGTTGATGCAGCTGATGTTCCGATGCATGAATGCTTGAAGGATAATATTGCCCGCACGTGGCCGTATTTTGAAAGCGAGATTTTGCCACAGATGAAGGCTGGTAAGCGTGTGCTTATTGCTGCGCATGGCAATTCGCTTCGTTCTCTTGTCATGAAATTTGAAGGTTTAAGCGAAGAAGAAATCGTCAAGTTGAATATTCCGACGGCTGTCCCGCTTGTGTATACCTTCGATGCCGACATGAATGTTATCGATAAGAAGTACCTGGGTGACCCAGCTGTTATCGAGGCAAAAATTAATAAGGTCGCCAATCAAGGCAAGGCTCAATAGCGGTCATTGTTGTCCGTTTAACTAACTTTTTACTTTAGCTGGGTGTAGTAAAAGCTATAATAAGCAAACTTGCACACGCAAAGTGCGCAGGCGGCGGCGTTACATTAATCCAAAAGGGGAGCCGTCGATAAATACGTAATGTATTAAGGGAAGGGAAGGCACGACATGAAGAACTTGACAAGAAGGAGCTTCATCGGAGTTGGAGCATCGGCGGCTGCACTTGCCGCTTTGGCTGGCTGCTCTTCGGGTAGTGGTTCCTCGAGCGCTTCGGCTTCTGCAAGCGCATCCGCCAGCAGTGCTTCGGCATCTGCAAGCTCTGCCGCATCGGGCAGCGCTCTGCGTTTCGTGACTGGTGGCGAATCTGGTACGTATTATGCATTCGGTTCAGTTATCGCTCAGCACTGCACCAACAATACCGACGTTGCTGTCACGGCTCTCGTTGGCAATGGTTCTCAGTCCAACGTTCTCGAACTTGAAGACAAGAACGCAGAGCTTGCTTTCTGCCAGTCCGACGTTATGGCTTATGCTTATGACGGTACCAACCTTTTCGAAGGTATGCCGGTCGACTGCTTCTCTACGGTTGCTGCTTTGTATGACGAGCAGGTTCAGATTGTTACCTGCAACGAAAACATCAAGACCGTTGCTGACCTCAAGGGTAAGAACGTGTCTATCGGTGCTGCTGGCTCGGGCGTGTACTTCAATGCTATCGACATTCTGGGTGCTTATGGCATCACCGAGGCAGATATCAGCCCCACGTTCCAGAGCTTTGGTGACTCCGCTGACTCTCTGAAGGACGGCAAGATTGATGCTGCCTTCATCGTTGCTGGCGCTCCCACCACGGCTATTACCGATCTTTCTACGTCGAAGACAGCTTATCTGGTTGCTCTTGATGACGAACACATCAAGCAGCTTATCGCTTCTTCGCCGTACTATTCCGAAGCCACCATCAAGGCTAATACGTATCCGGGTCAGACCGAAGACGTTAAGACCGTGTCTGTTAACGCTGTTATTCTTGCAGCAGATACTGTTTCTGAAAGCGATGTTTACACCTTTGTTGCCGATATCTTCGACAACGCTGCAAGCCTGACCGACTCTCATGCGAAGTACGCAGAGCTGTCTGTTGAAAAGGGTGCATCGGTTACTTCCGTTCCTTATCACAAAGGTGCTGCAAAGTACTTCACTGAAAAGGGTAAGACGGTTAAGACGAAGTAACAAACTGCGCTGTTTGCGTCGCTTCAGATCTAGGTCGACGTAATGAAGTAGCAATGGGGGATTTGTTCCCCATTGCGGCTTCTCGATAGGGCAGGAGGAATTGCTAGTGGGATTGATGCAAAAGAAATACGGAAGAGAACACGAAGGTGAATATGCGCTTATGCCTGAAGCTGCTGATGGTGCAGCGTTGGCAGATGTTGGGGAAGTGGTAAAGGCTGCTGAAGCTGCTGAAACTGCTGATCAGGCAATTCAGGCCGCCGATGTTGTTAAGGTTAAGAACGCTGAAGTTAATCGTTATGAGCCTCTTTCCGACATGCTTGAAGACGCTTCGCAGGGTTTAGGCGTCGATAAGCAAGATGCCAAAGAACAAGGTGATGCAGAAACAGTTGACGAAGAAGAAGTCGACGAAATTATGCGTAAGTATGACCGCGAGTCGAATACGCGTATCTGGGAAGGTAAGCCGAAGATTGTTGTTTCTATTCTTATGGCTGCTTTCTCGGTCTACTGTATCTGCATGACTTTGTTATATACCGGCCTTCCTGAAACCCGCCTTTCTTTGTTTGTGGGCTTTGTTATCGTTATTGGCTACATGATGTATCCGATTCGCAAAGGCCATGTACGTCCTAACCACATTCCCTGGTATGACATTGTTCTTATGGTTGTAGGCGCGGGGTGCTTCTTCTATTTTGCGTTTAACGCTATGGATATTATTCGCTTAGCTACGCGTATTCAGCCGATTCATGTGGTGCTAGCGGTTGTTGGCGTTTTGGTTCTTATGGAACTGTGTAGGCGCTGCGTTGGTATTCCTATTCTTGTTGTGGTTGGCTGTTTGCTTATTTACGCCTTCTACTGGCAGTTTAGTAATGGCACCGACCTGTATATGTCGCTGCGTAACATTGCTTACAAGTTGTTCTATACAACAAATGGCGTAATCGGAACACCAATTAACGTGTGTTACACCTATATCGTTTTGTTTATCATTTTCGGCGCTTTCCTCGAGCGCACCGGTATTGCAGCCTTCTTTATTTCGCTTGCTAATCGTATTGCTGGCTGGTCTTCGGGTGGCGCTGCAAAGGTTGCTGTTATTTCTTCGGCATTGTGCGGTATGGTCAGTGGCTCGTCGGTAGGTAATACAGTTACCACTGGTTCGGTCACTATTCCCATGATGAAGAAGACAGGGTATCGCCCAGAATTTGCAGGCGCTGTTGAAGCAGCCTCTTCGACAGGTGGTCAAATCATGCCGCCCATCATGGGCGCTGCTGCCTTCCTTATGGCTGAATATATGGGCATCCCATATATTGAAGTTGCCACGAAGGCTATTATTCCTGCCTTCCTGTACTTTGCAGGAATCTTCATCACGGTACATCTTGAAGCAAAGAAGCTTGGCTTGGTTGGTATTCCGCGTGATCAGCTGCCTAAGGCTTCCTATCTCCTTAAGAACTGCTATCTGATTCTTCCGCTAGTTTTACTTGTTTGGCTGGTGGCTTCAGGTGCACGTACCATGGCTTACTCGGCCGCCATTTCCATCCTTGGCGCTTTCATTATTGGTTATATCAACTTCTTCTTTACCGAACTTCGTGCTCGTGCAGCTGAAGAAACTATTGGTGAAGTGTTCTGGAAGGTTACTAAGCTTGCCTTAGCTACTGCTTACGAAGCTCTGCAGGCTGGCGCTAAGAGCTGCGTTACTGTTGCAGTTGCTTGTGCAATGGCTGGCATGATAGCTGGTTGCATCACTGTTACGGGCCTTGCTTCAACCCTTGTTAATACTATCGTTAACTTCGCCGGCGATGCTACCATCATCGGCCTTATCCTTACCATGCTTACTTGCATTGTGCTTGGCATGGGTGTGCCTACCACGGCAAATTACTGCATCATGGCAGCTACCACAGCACCGATTCTCATCGCTATGAATATCCCTGTGGTCTGTGCTCACTTCTTCGTGTTCTACTTTGGCATCGTGGCAGATATTACGCCACCAGTTGCACTAGCGGCGTATGCTGGCTCGGCAATTGCAAAATCCAATCCTATGAGAACGGGCGTAAATGCAGCTCGATTGGCAATTGCGGCATTTATTGTTCCTTACATTTTGGCCTTTAACCCCATTATGGTTCTCGAAGGCGATTTCATGGCGCTTCAAATCGTTCAGATTGTTGCTACGTCGCTTGTTGGTCTGTTTGGCATTGCGGCAGCCATGAACGGGCATTTATTCGTAAAAATTAATCCTATCTTTAGGATATTGCTGGTTGCTGGTGGTTTGTGCATGATGGCGCCTGATACGCTGACTGACGTTGTTGGCGTTGCTGTAATCGCCGTTATCGTAATCATTCAGTTCCTCTTGCGAAAGCGCTCAAAAACGCCAACTGCTCCTGCTGTAGCAGCCGCATAAGGTGTCAAAACATAGTTCAACACCAGTCAATAATGCGCCCCAATCCAAGGGAAGGGTGGGGCGCATTATTGGTATCTTCATCGGGTTACTTATTGTTTGCGCAGCTGGGTTTGGTGTGTATGTCTATCTTTCTCAGCCTTTTGCAAGTAGCAAGTCTGAACCTAAAGAAGATGTAATCGAGGAAGCTGTCGACACGGCGCTGTCTCCCGAGGAAGAAGAGCTGGTCTATAACGCCACGCATAAGGGTTATCCAAAGATTTATCCGCTGATTGCTCAGTGTTCGGGTATTGATCTCAGAAGCCCTATAGCCCCTGGTGATTTGACAGGTGTCTTGTTTCATCAAGCTTCTTATAAGTACGGGCTTGTTATGTCTACCGAGCTCCCCGAAGCCAATATGGATGAAGTTGACGCCACTCAAAATCCTCGCGTAAATCGCCAGCAATTTGAAGGTGAATGGCTTGATGCTGATGCAATGCACTTATGGCGAATGGCTGATACAACCGAAATGGATACCTCTATCGATGTGGGCGCAGCTGCTGGTACTACACTTCGTTCGCCTGTAACGGGTACTGTAGTCTTGGTAAAAGATTACATGCTCTACGATGAAACTCCCGATATCGAGATTCATATTCAACCTGATGGAAGGCCTGACCTAGACGTTGTTCTTATTCATACGTACGACCCTCTGGTGAAAGCTGGCGACAAAGTGCAAGCTGGCGTTACTGAAATCTCGCACGTTCGTGATATTGCGAAAGATCTTGATGATGTGCAGCTTGCCTTCTATACGCCTGAAAGTGATCCAGGGAATCATACTCACGTTCAGGTTAACGATGCAAATTTCGAAGGCTATCGCTCTACCAAACTTGCTGGCGCCATCACTGTAAAGTAAACCTGGTTAGCCGAGGCTTGTTCGGGCGATTCTATTCCAATATCAATATATTTAAGCGTTACGAAGGGTGCTGTAGAGGAATGTTTCGTTGCGCGCACGGAGTAGCGACAGGTCCCAGGCGACTGGTTCGGGCAGTTGCTCTAAGGGAAGTTCGTTGATGATGTCGATGTTTACGCGCGCATCACAGATGGCACCAAGATCATCTTGGTATGTCGTCATACTTTTTGCGATATCTACTGCATCGTCGCCGATAAGAGACTTAAAGTTTTCGGCGTCGTAGCGTACTCGTTTGGCGCTCTTACGAACATCATGAGTAAGCTCTACATCAGCAAGATCAAGCTGAGCTAGCTCTTGTTCTAGCTCAGCGGCAACTTCGATAAAGCGCTCGCGAATAACAGCTGATTCAAGACCTTCAGCATTTACGCGCTTGCGCCATTTTACGTTGTGAAGTTCCTCAACTACATGGTTTAGTTTCTTTACTATGCGCTTTGATGCAAGAACTTTCATAACGTGTTCTCGCTCGGCATAAGCTTGCATGCCACAGAATTGAACAAGTTCAGCGCTTGCATCTTCCATTTCCTGTGCTTGCTCGGATAAGACATCAAGTTCACGCAGATGAGATGTTTCACCAACAATCTCTTTCAGTTCAGCCTGAACGTCTTTATTCTGATTAGCATCCTGCCAAGGTGCTGTAAATGCTAAGAGACTGCGCAGCGTGCGGATGGACACACGGAACTTATGCATAGTTTCGATGTCATTTGGGTCGTTATAAAAGCCTTCTAGCCTTTCAATGATGGTGTCGGCTGCTTCAGCAAGAATTGATTCCATTTGGACAAGCGTTTTCCAGCGTTGCGAAATGGGTCCCTGAGCAAACCACAGAAGGCGTCCTGATTTATCAGCCGCTTCCTCTTCCGATTTAGGAATGCTTATAGCTGCAAATGCGCCGGTGGCAAACACGATATGGGACCCAGTTAGTTTCTTGGTGACATCTTCGATAAAAGGGTTATGTCCCACAGCGATAATGGTATCGCTGTCTGTTGACTTGACTGCTTCGCAGAACGATTCGATATCTTGGGTCCACAGTGCATCGATACCCTTTATGTCACTATCAACATCGATGCCTACACGTTTGCAGGCTTTTTGCATAAGTCGCGCGGTTTGTTCGGCGCGTGCTGCAGGACTTGACCAGACTTCGACTTTTGAATCCTGCTGACAAGACATAAGGCCTAAGGAATTTGGAAGCGTGGCGATAAGCGATCGCTTGCCTGCTTCGGTAAGGCGACGTTCCATGTCCAGCATATCTTCTGATGCTCGTTGTGCTTTTCCGTGACGCATTAAGATTAAAGTCTTAGCCATTGTGTCTCCCGAATAGGTGGTGTTTAGGAAAGTACTTTAAAGACTAGCGCTTGTTCTTTTTACTCTTATCCTTTTTCTTCTTTTCACCCTGTAATGGATGAAGCTTCGAACCAATCCAAGCCCCAAGAATTATTCCAACGGTAGGCATTACGATGAATGCTGCTACGTCGCGAAGAATTGTCATTGGCGATTGAAGAACGGGAGTTAGAGTTGCTCCTTCTTCTGAATTTGCGATAAGAGCCGAAGCAATAGTCGCGTCAGACATCCAACTCGATGAAACGAACATGGAAATAACGCCTGTGACTAAACAGATAGCTAAAACAACCACATATAACTGTCGGCCGATTTCCGTTGCAGTTGCCCCGATGATAAACGTGCAAATAAGCATGATGATGCAAGGAATTAAAAACACGAGCCATGAAAACAGGGCAACATCCATTCCTGCTGCTGAAGCATGCAGCCAAGAAAAGGCGAGGCAGGCAGTAATAAAGCCAAGCAGAGTTACCGCAATAATTACGGGCAGATGTTTCTTTACAACAGCGTTCAAATCTTTCTCCCATTCACCTGTTAGCTAGCTGGAAGTGAAGTCCAGTTTTGCTCTGTTTCAGGCCGTATCAGTGCCTGCGCTAAAGCTATGCGGCACGCTTACAATTGCTACAATAATGAAAGCTACCATAAAGAAAGGAACGGCGCTATGAGCAATTGTATTGTTGCCCAGTCGGGTGGTCCAACATCTGTCATTAATGCCACGGTTGCAGGCATTGTTAAAGCAAATCAGATGAATCCTGTTTACGAGCACGTTTACGGCGGTCTTAATGGCGTCGAAGGCATTTTGGCTGAACGTTTTGTTGATTTAACCAATATGAGCGAAGAAGAGAATCATCTTTTACAACAGACACCTTCTTCCGCATTAGGTTCGTGTCGCTATAAGTTAAAGCGTGATAACGTCGAAGACTTCGAAAAGCTCATGCAAATCATGGATAAGCACAATATCGAAACGCTGTTCTATATCGGTGGAAATGATTCGATGGATACTGTGGCAGCGCTTGCGGAATATGCTGCAAATAATGGTATTACCGATAAGCGATTTGTCGGTTGTCCTAAAACAGTAGATAACGATCTTATGCACATTGATCACTGTCCTGGATTTGCTTCGGCTGCTAAGTTTATTGCGACAACCGCTTTGCAAACGTGGCTCGATGTCAATGTATATCCCGCTTCGCGCCAAGAGGTGTTCATTCTAGAAACCATGGGGCGCGATGCTGGCTGGTTAGCTGCTTCTGCTTGCTTGTGCGATAAGGTTGATATTCTTATTCTTCCTGAGTCGCCATTTGAGAAAGAAGCGTTCCTTAATCGCGTGCGTCAGTGTATTGCAGAAAAGAGCAAGTGCTATGTGGTCGTGTCCGAAGGTGCTCGCTATGCAGACGGTACCTACATTTCTGCTGGCGAATCCAAGAACGATTTGTTTGGTCATGCTGTTCTTGGTGGTGCTGGCGGCGCATTAAAGGCAATGATTCTTGATTCAGGTGCTGCTGGCCGTTGCAAGGTGCAAGATTTGTCTTCGGCTCAGCGTAGTCATGCTTCTGAACAATCACTTGTCGATCGCGTAGAGTCATTCCGTCTTGGCATGTCTGCTCATATGCATTCGGCAGACAAGTCCTTTACCGGGAAGATGGTTGCGCTTCGAAGACGTGAAGGCACTGATTATGATGTCGAATATTTCACGATTGATGCAAGTGAAGTTGCGAACTACGTAAAGCATTTTCCGACGGAATGGATTCTGCCAAATTATCAAGGCATTACCGAAGAGGCATTTGCGTATTTGCGTCCACTTATTGAAGGTTCGCCTGTCTTGGTTTACAAGGACGGCTTGCCAGCTTATGTTGAGCCGTACTATTTACGCTAAGACCACGAATAAATTTCAGGGGGATCTATGGAAGCTAGCGAAAAGCGCTATCTAGAGCTGCTTTCGAAATCATTTCCAACAGAAGCGAAGGCTGTTGCGGAAATCGTTAATCTAAATGCCATTTTGAATTTGCCGAAAGGAACCGAAGTATATGCCTCAGATATTCATGGTGAATACGAGGCGTTCGTGCATATTCTGCGCAATGGGTCTGGCGCGGTAAAGTTAAAGATTGACGATGCGTTTGGCGATTCGCTTAGCTCTCAAGAAAAAAAGACGCTCGCAACTCTTATTTACTATCCTCGTGAAAAGATGGCTCTCATTCTAGATGGGCTCGACAATAAAAACGAGTGGTTTGCTAAGACACTGTTGCAGCTTGTCAGTGTTGCAAAGCAGGCAGCAGGGAAGTACACGCGCTCGAAGGTACGTAAAGCAATGCCTGCTGATCATGCCTATGTTATTGATGAGCTAATGAACGAAAACAATTTGGCAGTTGATAAAAAGGCATATTACGACGCCATTATCGATGCTGTTATTCGCACAGGCCAAGCACCTGATCTTATCGAATCGTTCTGCATGCTTATTAAGCGCCTGTCGATTGATCACCTGCATCTTGTTGGCGATATTTACGATCGTGGTCCTGCTCCTCACCTCATCATGGACACACTCATGCGTTTTCATTCACTTGATATCCAGTGGGGTAATCACGACATTGTGTGGATGGGTGCTTCTCTTGGTCAGCGAGGCTGTATTGCACACGTGGTTCGCAACTGTGCGCGTTATGGCAATCTTTCTGTCCTTGAAGACGTATATGGTATCAACATCTTACCGCTTGCTTCGTTTGCTCTTGAAGCTTATGCAGACGACCCTTGCGTTGCATTTGGGTTAAAGGGTAATCCTCAGCTTTCGGAACAAGATTTGCAGCTGAATATTAAAATCCAAAAAGCGATGGCTATCATTCAGTTCAAGGTTGAAGGCCACCTTATCCAGGAATATCCCAGCTTTGGTCTTGAAGAACGCAACCTGCTTGAAAAGGTTGATTTTGAAAAAGGTACCGTCGTTGTTGATGGTGTTGAATACGAACTCATCGACAAGTTGTTCCCGACGGTTGATCCAAGTAATCCTTATAAGTTAACCGAGCAAGAAGAAGAGGTTATGGCTCGACTCGAGCTTGCTTTTAAGAGCTCAGAAAAGCTGCAGCGTCATATGCGCTTCTTCTTGGAAGTGGGCAGCTTGTACAAGATTTCGAATGGTACGCTGCTCTTCCATGCTTGTGCTCCTTTGAATGAAGATGGCACGCTTAAAGAAGTTGATGTGTTTGGGCAGAAGTACAAGGGTCGCGCTCTTTATGACGTGCTTGAACGCTATGTCCGTGCAGGCTTCTTTGACGAAGACCCTGAAATGCGCAAGCGTGGTCAAGATCTCATGTGGTGGCTGTGGCTTGGTGAAGGCTCGCCTTTATTTGCGAAGAGTAAGATGGCCACGTTCGAGCTCTACTTGATTGCTGATAAGGCGGCTCGAAAAGAAGTTAAAAATCCCTTCTATACACTGCTTGAAGACGAGCGAGTGGTAAACGGAATCTTCGAAGATTTTGGTATGGATCCCGATTCGTCACGCATTGTTTGCGGTCATGTTCCCGTCAAGGTAAAAGACGGGGAAGACCCTGTAAAATGTAATGGCAAGGTGCTTACTATTGACGGTGGTTTTTCGCGCGCATATCAGCCAACGACGGGTATAGCAGGGTTTACTCTAATCTCCAATTCAAACGGCTTCATTCTTGCCGCGCACGAACCACTTGAATCTGCTCGTGCTGCAGTTGAAAAGGAACTTGATATTCATTCGTCGCAGCGTGTTGTTGAAATGGTTAAGCAGCGTACGTTAGTTGCGGATACCGATACTGGTGCTGAACTGAAGAATCAGATTTCTGATTTAGAAAAACTGTTAGACGCATATCGTCAGGGGCTTATCGCAGAACACTAGCTTTTGCGTTTGTTGGGGTATAGAGAAAGGGGTCGCATGAAGGTCGCGTTCTTTCCGGGCTGCATGGTTGACATGATTTATCCAGAGGTGGGCATTGCTGCTGTTAATGTGCTCGAGCGACTTGGCTGCGAGGTCGAAATGCCTGAAGAGCAGGTGTGTTGCGCGCAGGGTCTAATCAACTCTGGGTACAAAAAGGAAATGATTCCTGCAGCAAAAATGATTGTCGATGCCTACGAAACAAGCGAGTATGACACCATTGTTTCGCTGACTGGTTCGTGCATGAATGCCATCATTAACGATTACCCACTTATTTTTGAAGATGACCCCGAATACCTTGAGCGTACTCGCAAATTGAAAGAACGCTTCTTTGAGTTTACGGATTTCATTGTGAACAATCTTGGTGTTACCAATGTTGGCGCCAGTTTTCATGACACCGTTACGTATCACAAAAGCTGTCACGTGACGCGGCTTTTGGGTATTAAGGAACCGCCCTTGAAACTGCTTGAAGCTGTTGAAGGGTTGCAATATATCGAAATGGAACACGCCGATCGATGCTGTGGTTTTGGTGGTACGTTCTCGTTTAAGCAGCCTGTAATAGCGGGCGAGATTGTCTATGAAAAATGCCAGACCATTATCGATACGGGTGCGAATGTTATCTGTGGCGCAGATGTTCCGTGTTTGCTGAATATTAAGGGCGCTCTTGGGCGCATGCGGGCTGATGGCAGACTTGATCGTGATATTCGAGTCATGCATATTGCTCAGATCCTCGACTCGAAGGAGTAGCTCATGAGTATTCTTTATAACACCGAGGCATCGTTAAGCGAGCGTGTGGCCGAATGCCTTGAAGATGACTTTAAACACAACGCCATTAAGGCAGCTCAGGAAGCGTTTTATGTTAAGCGTGGTCAACTTGTCGAAGAAATGGGTGACGGTTGGCAGCAGTTGCGCATGCATGCAATGGAAGTGCGTAATCATGTAACTGAAAATCTTGATTACTACGTGCAACAGTTTGCGCAGAACGCGGAAGCAAATGGCTGTATTATGCATTACGCCCCGACAGGCGATGATGCACTGTGGGAAGTTCTTGATATCTTCGAGAAGCATGGCGCTGCTTATGCAGTGAAGTCAAAAAGCATGATGACCGAAGAAGTTGGCCTTAACGAGATTCTTGAAGAAGCGGGCGTTCGTATTACTGAAACAGACTGCGCTGAGAATATTCTTCAGACAGCGGAATCAAAGCCTTCGCATATCGTTGTCCCAGCCTTGCATTTCAATCGAGAAGCCATCGCTCAGATTTATCGCGATAAGCGTGGCTATGAGGGCTCATCTGTACCTGAAGAAATAACTCATTTCTTGCGTAAGATTCTTCGCCATGAATTTATGGAAGCTCAGGTTGGCATTCGTGGCTGCAATTTTGCAGTTGCGTCCACGGGTTCTGTTACGTTGGTTACCAACGAAGGTAATGGCCGCATGGTGGATTCGTTCCCTAAGGTACAAATTGTCTTTGTTGGTATCGACCGCATTGTGCCCGACCTTGAATCGCTTGATACCATGATGGCTTTACTGCCGCGTAGTGCTGTAGGCGCAAAGATGACCGCGTATTTCTCACTTGATAGCGGACCTCGTGGTGAAGGTGAAATTGATGGCCCCGAAGAAGTGCACATTGTTCTTATGGATAATGGGCGCCACGAGCTTGCGAATAGCGAGTTCTCTGACATGTTGCGCTGTATGCGCTGCGGTGCATGCCTGAATATTTGTCCTGTTTATCGTCATATCACCGGTCATGGCTATGGTTCTATTTATCCTGGCCCAATGGGTCTGGTACTTACTCCTGGCTTGGTGGGTTACGACGATATCGATAACATGGTCTTTGCTTGTTCGCTTTGCGGCGCTTGTACCGAACACTGCCCAGTAAGTATTCCGATTCACGACTTGGTGCGTCAGCATCGTATCAATATGGTTGAAGAACACAAGAATCATGCGATAGAGGTGCCAATCTTTAAGGCCTTAAGTCTGTTCTGGTCAAGCAAGCCTGTGTATATGGCGGGTATGACATTGGGTGCTCCAATCATGAGGTTTATGGCACATGGTGGCAGTGCGCTTGATGAAAGCAGTGCTTGGATTCCTGTTGTTAAAGGCTGGACTTCGACACGTGACTTCGATGTACTTTCGGAAGGTCGCTTCCGCACCTGGTTTAAGGAACATAAGCAAGAACAAAACACCACGGAAGGTGGTGAGCAATAATGGCTTTGGGAAACAAGACGCTTAACGATTTGGTTCAGCCAATTTCTCAGCAGCTTCAGCATGATGCTGTTGCCAAGTCAGTTGAAATGCCAGAATGGGAATTCAAGGCACAGCGAGTAACTGATGGTTTGTCGCATGATCAGCTCGTTGCTATGTTTGAAACTGAAGCTGAAAAGATTCGTGTTTCAGTTCATCGCTGTACTGCGGACGATATTGCTTCTTGTATTGGCGATATTGTTGCTGCTGGTGTTCCTGATTCAGGTGATTCATGCAGTGTTGTCTGTGCAGCTGAACAGCGTTTTGAAGATACTGGATTATATGCAGCGCTTCGTCGTCGTAAACGTGTTCAAGGTGTTCATGTGTGGGACGAATCGTTAGGGCAAGAAAATGTTGATAAAGCCCTTGCGGCAACGTATGGCATAACGTACGCAACGGCTGGCATAGCCGAAACAGCTACTGTTGTGCAGCCCACCAACCCTAAGTGTGGTCGTGCAGTTAGTTTGCTTCCTTTGGTTCATATTGCAGTTGTTGATGCATCGACTATTAAGGCAACTATGCTCGAAATCATGCAGGAATATGAAAAGCAGGGAAGTAAGCTTCCTTCGCAGGTGTGCTTCATCAGTGGGCCTTCTGCTACTGCTGATATCGAACTTGTTCGTGTGGAAGGCGTTCATGGTCCAATGTATGTTCATTACGTCATAGTTGAATAATCCACTCCTGTTGGTGTCTAAGATAAGCAGGTTAAAAAAGTTACTGGTTTGGAGGCGTGATATGGCGTATGTAACTTGGAGCTTAGAAACGCTTGAGAAGTTCTGCTCCGATGTATTTAAGGCATTTGGTTTTAATGCAGAAGATGGCGAAGCTATTTGCGATGTGCTTTTGACAGCTGACTTATATGGCATCGAAAGCCACGGCATGCAGCGTATGGTGCGTTATCACAAGGGTATTGAAAAGGGTCAGATTCATCTTGATTCGAAGCCCGAGGTAGTATTTGAAACCCCCGTCAGTGCTGTGATAGACGGTCATTCGGGTATGGGTCAAGTAATCAGCGTTTATGCCATGAAGAAAGCTATTGAAAAGGCTAAGACCACTGGAATTGGTATTGTTAGCGTACGCAATTCCAATCACTATGGTATTGCTGGCTACTATGCTCAGATGGCTTCAAAGGAAGGCCTCATCGGCTTTTCGTGCACGAATTCAGAAGCCATTATGGTTCCTACCTTTAGTCGTAAAGCCATGATTGGTTCTAATCCTATTGCTGTTGCGGTTCCAGCTGATCCGTACCCATTCTTATTTGATGCTTCAACCACGGTTGTTACGCGCGGTAAGCTCGAAATGTATAACAAGATGGGCAAGCCTTTGCCTGATGGTTGGGCACTTGATGAAAACGGCGCTCCTTGCAATGAAGCTCCTCGTGTTCTTTCCAATATTGTTGGAAAGAACGGTGGCGGTATTATGCCGCTTGGTGGTTCGACTGAACAACTTGGTAGCCATAAGGGTTATGGCTACGGCATGATTGCCGAGCTGTTTAGTTCTATCCTTTCGCTGGGTGTTACCAGTAACGAATGCTGCACCTTTGCTGATAAGACAGGTATTTGCCATGGCTTTGCTGCAATTAATCCGGCAGCATTTGGTGATGCTGATGCAATCAAGCAGCATTTCTCTGAATACCTTACCGCTCTGCGCGAAAGCGATAAGGCTGAAGGTGCTGATCGTATTTATACGCATGGTGAAAAGGAAGTCTTCGCTGAACAGGATCGTCGCGAAAATGGTATTCCTGTAAATGACGGCACTATGGTCGAGCTGCTTGACCTGTGTAATTATCTCAAGCTTGATTTTGCAAGCTACTTCCCAGGTTACGAGCCTCCCGCAGAGTTTGCTGGTTTTGCTGGTAATTACTAAGAGTTAATTCACATGAATCTTAAAAGGGTAGGGCGTCTGAAGCCTTACCCTTTTTTCTTTGCTTCGATAAAGTCGGGAACTTGCGAAAGTAAAACAGCGGCAAATACAAGTGCGCATCCCATTAGTTCGGTTGTGTTAAGGCTTTCGGATAGGATAATCCACCCACCAAGAGCCGCAAAGACAGCTTCTAGGCTCATGATGATAGACGCCACGGTAGCATCTGTCGTTTTCTGACCAATGATTTGCAGTGTGTAGGCAATACCATCTGAGCAAATGCCTGCATAAAGGATGGGGATTGCTGC
>JAZQRZ010000110.1:0-5063 GCA_045629845.1 Eggerthellaceae bacterium
CATGCGGTATCAAGCAGCAAGCTATCTTTTACTATTCTTCCGCGCCCTGTAATGCTTTCAATTTCAGCTGTTGGCGATCAATCAACGGAAAGCGCAAAAGTGGTCGTAACAATGGCTGGAGCACTTTCAGACATCGTTGGCAAAACTCTTAACATTGGTGTTGTCTACGATGAATCAGATACCGTAAGCGCCCAAAGCATGAATGAAACTAGTCTTACTACACAAGCTGCAACCACTGTACAAGCACCAATTGAAAGTGCTGGCCAATCAGTTACCGCAACGCATAACTTCGCTCATGTTGGCGCTGGTCAATACGAGGTAACGGCTAGCTTTACCGAAGATTCAAACTACGTCGTAAAGAAGACAACCGCGCATTTCGACAAGAGAATGCGGGGATACCGGATTGCAGCTGAAGACAAAACAGTCGTATTCGGCGCATCTCCGTTTGCTATACAAGTTGAAGTGCAAGATACCAACGGATCGAAAGTTTCCAGTCCTAATCTTTCGTATTCTCAGGTTTCAAATGAAGACCTGCCGATAGTAAGCGAAGACGCCGCTGTGATTGGCAACAACGGAATCATAACCGTACAAAATGCTGGCGTTTCGGCAGTTCGTGTCGATGTAGCAGGAAACGACACGCATGAAGGAAACTACGACTACGCTCTTATAACCGTTGAGAAAGCGCCGCTGTCTCTTACGGTAGCAGCACAGGATAAGGTTGCTGATGGCAAGCCAGCTAACGTAACTTGGTCTGTTGACGATGCAGCATATCCGACTCCTTATAGTGGCGATGTAAAGTTAACTTATTTCCGCGACAATGCTGGAGTACGAACGCAGCTTGATGCAGCGCCGAGTGAAAGCGGGTCTTACCTTGTTGTAGCCGCAGCTGCAGGGGATAGAAACTACAAAGCCACCACTGCAGAGGCGCACTTTAAGATTCAGGATACGACCGATCCGGTTAACCCTGATAACCCCGACAATCCAGATAAGCCAGATACCAAACCTACGCCCAGCAACAATTCAGATGACAAAATCAGTGATACAAATGCACCACAGACAGGCGATAATACGGTAATCTGGCCACTGATTGTTTTAGCTGCACTTGGGCTTTCCGCGCTCGTGTTTTCGACGTGCCGTGTGCGCAAAAACATGCAACACAACGACAAAGGATAGGCAGGGTAGTTGTGGGTATAAAAGGGGACCACAACGCCCTTACATCATGTGATAACAACAATAAAAGGAGAGGATACAATGAAATTACTAGAGCTTAAATGCCCCGGCTGCGGCGCTGTTATCGATCAAAAGATTACAAGTAGGGTAGTGACGTGTGAATACTGCGGATCACGATTCGCACTTGAAGGTGAAGAAGCCGAAGCTTTCATCGAAAGCGATAACGATAGCTACGAAGATTATGACAATAACGAAGCGCCTTCTTCTATGGCTACCTTTGCCGCTGAAGTCTGCGAGGAGTTCCTAGAAAACCACGACGGCAGTGACCACTTTAATAGCTCGTCGAAGATTCTGGACGGTCTAGGCGTTGGTGATGAAGAGGTGTATCTGATTCACGACGATACGCTGTTCAAAAGCGGTAAAAACGGCTTCGCGATTTCGGAAGATGGTCTGTACGTTCGCGATTTAGGCGAAGATGCTCTGTTCTACGATTGGGATACGTTTGCCGACTTAGATGAACCTGAAGCAGATAACGGCTACATCAAATGTGGCGAAGACATCGTTTGCTATTTCACGTGCGATGACGAAGTGCTGCATGCGCTTAAGAAGGTTTATAAGAAGCTGTATAAGCACGCAAACAACGAATAACCGACTGCAATAACAACTACATACTAAGTAAGGTTGATTGTTATCACGAGATAACAATCCTGGATACGTGCACCTATATTCCAGCCGTGCATTGCTGCAATTTCACGAGCAATAGCTAAACCTACACCAGTCGACCCGCCATCACCAACATAGAAACGATCAAAGAAGTGTTCCAACTGATCACTCGTTGGAAGTGAGCCATCGTTTTTAACCGTGATAGCAGTGCCGTTATACGCTATACGAATTTCACTTGAGGCATGTCGGACAGCATTTGAAAGCACATTAGTAAGTGCATGTTCAAACAGATCGCGATCAGCTTCGACAGCTCCTGATTTCAGATCAAGCGAAACGTTTAATCCTTTTGTTCGCACAGCACCCTCAAAAGGCATAAGGCAATCTTGGATGAAATCGCTTACCTCGATAGATTCGCGATTAACACGAACCGCACCTGCCTCTAAGCGCGAAAGACCCAGTATTTCATCAATGAGATTCGCCATTTTGCTTGTTTCGTTTTGAATCGCAAGCATTGCGCTCTTGTCGTCCACAACACCAGCCTCGACGCCTTCCGCATAGCCGCGAATTGCAGCAAGCGGCGTTTTAAGTTCATGTGACATATTTTCGTAGAATCGCTTTTGAGCATCTTGAGCTTCATCGATTCTTCGACCTGCTATATACCCAGCAAATGCGGCAGCAATAATACCTACAAGCGTAATAATGGCAAACGTGATATTGACCGAAGTAGTAAGCGCTTGTTCCCCAGTAATGTCGATATAAGCTACAAGGTAAGCAGTGTCAATTTCTTCATCATTACTAGAACCAGGATTAAAGGTGCCGTCATCACTGCGATCATACTCAAAGACGTAGTCCTCACTTGAGACCAAAGCTGCATAACACGTCCAATTATTAATCGTTACCTGCGATACAACACCTTCAGTAGGATGCTGGGCAAACCAAGCAGCAAGATCAACTTCTTCCTGAGCGCTCCAAAACCTTTCTTCTGGGTTTATCTGCAACGAGGAATTAAGGAATAGATAATTCGGAACGCGACCCGTACCTGCGTCTTCCGTATTCCAGTCAAGGGCGTATTCGATATCGCGAATGGCGTCAGACTGGATTTTCCAACCTAGAAACAAGTTAAATGCAATCGTGGCAGCAGTCATAACCAGCGCAACGGCCAAGGCTGCGAATACAGCAAGTCTTACCTTTGTGCTAGGCATTTGATGCCTCCAGCTTATAACCAAAGCCCCAAACAGCCTTTACCGATGTATTGCTACCTGCATCGCCAAGCTTACGGCGCACACGTCGAACCGTTTCATCAGTTACACGCGTTTCAACTTCAGCGTTGATGCCCCAAACCTTTGAAAGTAGCGCATCGCGAGAAACTGCAGCACCTTTAGCTTCCATTAAGCATTGCAGTAAGGCAAATTCAGTCATGGTTAGCTCTAAATCAGTAGTACCTACACGCGCTTCATGTAAAGCTTCAGAAAGCGATAAGTCCCCAAACTGAAGGCTAGCATCAGACGTAGAAGTATTCTTCCCCATTTCAACGCGACGAAGCAGCGCTTTAATTCTCATAACAAGCATCGACGGCGAAAACGGCTTTACTAGATAGTCATCCCCACCAATAGCAAGACCGCGCATGTAATCCATTTCGGAATCTTTAGCCGTCAATATGATGATAGGAACATCGGATTTCTCTCGCAGATTTTTACAGATTGTTAAGCCATCAGTACCTGGCATCATGACATCAAGAACAACAAGATCAGGTTCGTGCTTGTCGAATTCGCACGCCAATTCGTCACCGGTCGGAAATGCACGCACATCAAATCCAGCGCTTTCTAAAAACGCCGAAAACACTTCTAGAAGGGCGAAATCATCATCAGCTAGATAAATCAAAGCGCTCATGCGCGTGGCCTCCATCACTTAGGTGGCGTTGCAATAACTGCTCGTACCGCAGTTTAGTACCTGCACTTTATCGTAGTGTTGCTAGCAAAGCTTGTAAAGAACCGACCGCCACAAGGGCGGTCGGGAATAAAGGGGAGGGGAGTTTAGCAAGCTTATGCAGCGTCTTCCAGGTCGTAGCAGTCATAGCAATCATCCCAACCTAAATAGCTGCCAAGAGATTCACTCAGCGAGTTGTACTGTTCACACATCTCTAAATACGTTGGGTCATTGAAATATGATTCGAAGTAAGCGTCGAGCTCCTTCATCTGATCAAGCTGCTTCAAATAGGTTGCGCGCTGATCATCAGTGATAGCTGTATCATTCTTTATGCAGTCTTCCATATCTGCATACCAGGCCTTATCTTCAAGCGCGCACATACGTTGCCATTCTGCATCGCTTAGCTCTTCATCATCGGCAAGTGCATCCCACTTGTCATAAAGAGCAATCAACTCCTGCTTTTCTGCATCAGTCAGACCTATCAGAGAGTTAACGTATTCCTCATTGGATATGCACTCAAAACTATCACAGGAAGTTACGTCATCGTTTTCGCCAGCTACAAGTGTTACGGATGTTGACGAATCACCGTTTGTTGCCAGGGCCTCCTGGCTACCAACAGCAAAAGCAGTAACTGGCACAGCAAGCGTCAGGGCAAGCGTTGCTGCAATAATCGTGTTTCGAACAGAATTAGTTTTAGTGGCTGTTTCGTTATTCATGACTGGCTCCTAACCTTGAGTATTATCGGGAGTTTGCACCGACACTGAGAAAGGTTAACGTTTAGAAGCCAGTCAAATCCCCCTTCTAACAGCCAGAAAAGTGTCAAGAAAGTGTCATAGCGTAGTACAAAATACGCGAGCTTACGAAAAATGACTTTCTATTTGTTCGTAATTCAAATACGAACATTTGTCTATTTTGGATTAGTGATGATTACAAGCCATGTCGGGAGACATACGAGTAACAGCGCCTTCAGCAAACATCTTTGCAACGTCGCCAACATTCGGAGTATTAGTCTCGGAATACACAATGACGCCGTTTTCAGTAAAACGCATCAATGGCGGTCGACCCATACCAACAGTCAGGATTCCATCTACGCCTAGACCTAATACGTATTCAATTACGCCACCGCAGCCATACTGATCGTGATCAACATTCTTAACCGACTCGACTGAAAGAATACTCATAGCATCATCGAATTCAACAATCGTGAAATACGGCGTGTGACCAAAATGCCCACTGCGCATCGATTGAAGTCCGTCACTAGTCTCACTTGGAATTGCAAGCTTCATACAAGCCTCCTAAACACA
>JAZQRZ010000111.1:0-6237 GCA_045629845.1 Eggerthellaceae bacterium
TGAAGGAAGGCTTTAAGGCGGACTTGTGCGTGATTGACGTTAGCGGTCCATCTTGGTGTCCTGTGAACGATATGTTGACCAACATTGTGTATGCCGGCCATGGTTCCGATGTTGTGCTAACGCTGTGCGATGGCAAGGTTGTCTATCGCGATGGGGAATGGCCTACAATCGATATTGACCGAGTTAAGGTTGAAGTTGCTGAACGCACCAAGCGCATTCAATCCGAACTTTAATTAAAGCCTCAATTAACGTAGGGATAGTTCGCTTAGCCCTATCCCTACGTATTGGTAACTAATGCAGCAATAAAGTTGTCCCGAAAGGCGGACAATCAGGTACACTAATTCCAGTGTCTGTAAACGGACAAAAGTCCTAGGCTGGATGAAAGATGGTGGTTTGTATGGCTGCACCTATCCCTGAGCATGTGCGTAACATTGCGCTTGTCGGCCAAGACGGGGCCGGTAAGACGTCGCTGGCAGAGGCGATGCTGTTCGTTTCTGGTCGTACACCTCGCATGGGCACGACCCACGACGGCAAGTCCTATCTCGATTTCGATGACGAGGAAATTCGCCGCAAGTTCACCATCAGCACGTCTGTGGCCCCTATTCCTTACAACGATTACAAGATTAACCTCTTGGATACGTCGGGTCATCCCGATTTTATTGGTGACACAATCGCAACTATGTACGCAGCCGAAATGGCTATGTTTGTCGTCGACGCTGTTGACGGCCCACAGGTCATGACCACAAAGCTGTGGAAAGAAGCCGAGAAGATGAACATCTCTCGCTCGGTGTTTATTAATCATGTTGACCGTGAAAATGCAGACTTTGGTGCCGCAATGGCATTGCTGCATGCTCGCTTTGGCAAGCGTTTGTCTCCAGTTACGCTGCCACTTGGTCAGCAGGCTGACTTCCAGGGCGTTATCGATGTTGTACGCATGAAGGCTCGTTACTTCGACAAGGACGGCTCCGCTGAACGCGTCGAAGATATTCCTGCTGAATATCAAGAGCGTGCTGATTCCGCACGCGAGCGCCTGATTGACGCTGTTGCTGAAGCCGACGAGGAAATCATGATGAAGTATCTCGAAGGCGAAGAGCTGACGCAGGAAGAACTTGAAAAGTGCATCCACGATGCCATTAATCAGGGCGTTTTCGTTCCGGTTTACACCGGCTCCACCATCATCAAGCAAGGCATCCAAGGCCTTATGGAAGATATCGCTACATTCTTCCCACATCCGCGCGAGCATGCTGCTTACGTGTTGACTAACGGCGAAAAGGTTAAGATTGACGAAAATGGCGAACCGGCTGGTTTCGTGTTTAAGTCTACGTCCGATGCGTTTGTCGGTCGCCTGAGCTATATCAAAGTTCTTACGGGTGTTTTCGAGCCTGGTCAGGATCTTGTCAATGCACGTACGGGTGACAAGGACCGCATTGGTAAGTTGCTCGTTATGATGGGTAAGGAATCCACCGAAGTGAAGTCAGCAAAAGCTGGCGACATCATCATTGTTCCGAAGCTTGACGAAGCACGTCCTTCCGATACGTTGTCGCTTTCGGGCAAGCTGGAGCTTGCTCCTATTCCATTCCCGAAGCCGCTGTATCCAGTTGCTATCGAAGCTGTGAACAAGAAGGAAGAAGATAAGCTGGGTACGTTCTTGGCTCGTGCTGCTGAAACTGATCCCACCATCCAGATTCGCCGCGACGAAGAAACGCACCAGACTATTGTTAATGCTATGGGTGATGAACAGGTCAATACGCTGCTTATTCGCCTGAAGGATACGGCAAACGTCGAAGCTAAACTAATTCCTGTCCGCATTCCGTATCGCGAGACTATCCGTAATAAGGCCGAAGCTCAGGGCCGTCATAAGAAGCAGACGGGTGGTTCAGGCCAGTTCGGCGATTGCTGGTTGCGTCTCGAGCCTAATCCCGATATGGGCTACGAATTTGTCGACGAAATCAAGGGTGGTGCCATTCCTGGTGGCCTGATTCCTGCTGTTGATAAGGGCGTTCAGGATGCTATGGCTGAAGGTTATCTGGCTGGCTATCCTATGGTTGATGTTAAGTGCACCGTATTCGATGGCTCGTATCACTCTGTTGACTCGAATGAAATGGCATTCAAGACGGCTGCTCGTATTGGCTTCCGTGCTTGCTGCGAAAAGGCTAATCCAGTCATTCTTGAACCCATGGCTGACCTTCGCGTTACGGTAACCGATGAATTTGCTGGTGCTGTTATGGGCGATATCTCAACGCGCCGTGGTCGCATTGTTGGTACCGAAGCTGGCGATGCTGGCGAAACGGTTATCATCATGCGTGCGCCTTATGCTGAAGTTGTTAACTATACGCGTGACCTGCGTTCCATGACGCGTGGTCAGGGCAGCTATACGGTTGAAGTCAACGGTTACGAGCAGGCTCCGGGCGATGTTCAGAAGAAGCTTGTTGACGAATATCAGGCTGCTCGCGCTGCAGGTAACTAATCTTAGGTTGCTCGCTAGCAACTCGTCTTGCCGAAAGCATGAAAAAGCGAGTTAAAGGACAAAAAGTGTGTCCGATATAGGGGTGTTGACGCAGGTCAACACCCCTTTTTTCATGCAAAAAATTCTTCCGTCCAATTTTTTCACTCGGACAAAAAGTGTGTCTGTTCACAAGCGTTTCCGCAGGTGGTACCCAGTAAATAGGACAAATAAATTACTCGTTTTGCTGGAGTGCTCATGAATAATAAGACATGCCCTTCCTGCGGGGGCGATATGAAGCGCAATGGAAAGACAAAAGCTGGGACGCAGAGGTGGCGCTGCAGGTTATGTGGCGCGTCCAGCGTGCACTTGTACAACACTGATGCCAAGGAGCTTGAGGTTTTCCTTGATTGGCTTCTATCGCGCAATAGACAATGCGACATGCCTGGTGGCGGCAGGACTTTTAGACGTAGGATGCGAAGATTCTGGGAGGTATGGCCCATGCCAGAGGTCGTCGACGAGATTCACAGGGTTGTTTATGTCGACGGTATCTATGTCGCACGCAACCTGGTCGTACTCATAGCCTGCAGTGACAATCACGTGCTGTCGTGGTACATGGCTCGCGGCGAGACGAAGCGTGCTTGGAAGGCACTGCTCTCCCGTATAGCGCCCCCTGACATGGTGGTCACCGATGGTGGTAGCGGCTTTGCTGCGGCAGCGCGCGAGGAGTGGCCGCGCACTAGGGTTCAGAGATGCCTGTTCCATGCGTTCTGCGGTGTAAGGAAATACACCACGTTGAGGCCGAATCTCCAGGCAGGTAAGGAACTCTACCAGCTTGCAGTTGATCTCATGCATGTCGATACGCTGCATCAGGCTGACTTCTGGACAGAGCGATTCCTTGAGTGGTGTGACTTTTGGAATGACTTCCTCAACGAGAGAACCGTTGTGGATGGTAGACGTGTCTACACCCATGAACGCCTGGTTAAGGCAAGAAGGAGCCTAGTGGCGCTGATTAACGCTGGTACGATGTTTACTTACCTCGACCCGGAGTTGTGCGTAGAGGGTCCGATGCCTAGGACCAACAACAGGATCGAAGGCGCCGTTAATGCGCAGCTAAGGGATATGATGCGCAATCATCGTGGGATGAGTGAAGTTCGCAGGGTTAAAGCAATCTTTTGGTGGTGCTATATGCACACGGAATGCCCAGCAGGTGCTCCTGAGATTCTAGCCACCATGCCAACCGATGAAGACATCGATTTGCTCTACGAGACCTATGCTTCGAATCCAAAGGAAGCTAACGGCCCGGTCGAAAGGGGCGACCGGGCCGTTTGGAGCGAGATGCATAAGAGCACTCCGTATCCTTATTCAATCGACTGATTCGAGGCTGGTGAATAATAGCTCCAGACACACTTTTTGTCCTTTAACCCCTAAACAAGGCATGCCAAACAAAAGTGGCAGGGCGAAAACCCTGCCACTTTTTTACTGTTTAAACGTTTGAAGCTTAGTCGTTCAGGTGGCCGAACAGACGCTCTTCAGCCTTTTTCTGATAGTCAAAATCAGGGTTTGCCCAGTTTGCAAACGGGTGGATAGCGATGCCACCACGCGGTACAAACAGTCCGTTTACTTCGATGTATTTAGGCTGCATCAGCTCTTTTAAGTCATTCATGATGATATTCGTTACATCTTCATGGAAATCGCCGTGGTTGCGGAAGCTGAACAGATAGAGCTTCAGCGACTTGCTTTCAACCATGCGAATATGGGGGATGTAGTTAATGATTATGGTGCCGAAGTCAGGCTGGCCTGTAATAGGGCACAGTGTTGTGAATTCGGGGCAGCGCAAGGTAACCAGATAGTCGCGTTCGGGATGTGCATTTTCGAACGTTTCCAGAATACTGGGGTCGTAGTCGGTGGGAATATTAGTGTGCTTACCAAGTACTGTTAGTTCGTCATGAGCAGTCATAGCTTCTCCTTTTTCGTGTCTGCCCATTGTACGGTATCATGGGTTCGTTGAAACGAGGGATTCATGGCAAAACACGTACGCGACAATAGGCAAGATAACAGGCAGGCTGCCAGAGGGGTGGGCGATAAGCGTTCCGCTTTAGCTGGCACATCGCGTACGGCGTATTCTCATGCCGACCAGGTGGGTGGTACCAGAAGGCGTGAAGCAGATGGTCGTTGGGTTGATCGCGAGCCTGATTACACTCCGGAACGCCCTAAGCCAGTCAGTCAGCAAACGCTTGGCGAATTCATTGGCAATAATATCGTTTACATTTTGTCCGTCTTAGCAGTGGCGCTTATCGTGTTGCTGCTGGTCTTTGGTGTGCGAGCGTTTTCGGATTTAACTTCCGGTCAAAACCCTGATGAATATGTCAGTCCCTACGATTGGTCAAAGATTGATAACTCAACTGACCATTACGCCTACGTGGTTAATGGTGAAGTGAAGTCTCGTTTAGGCATTGATGTTTCCGAATATGATCATGAGATTGATTGGAATGCTGTTGCCAACGACGGCATCGAATTTGCAATTATCCGTCTTGGTTATCGCGGGGCAACAGAAGGCGATTTGTATCTTGACGAGTATTACGAGCAAAACTTGAGCGGCGCCAAAGCTGCAGGTCTTGATTGCGGTGTGTATTTCTTTTCCCAGGCTATAACCACAGAAGAAGCAATTGAAGAGGCTGATTTTGTTCTGGCTAACCTGAATGGCGCTTCGCTTGAATATCCCATTGCATATGATTTTGAATCGGTTTCGGGCGTGGGCAGTACGCGAACTAATGGTTTAAGCAACGAAGAGCTCACCGCCATTGCTGATGCTTTCTGCGATCGTATCGAGCAGGGCGGGTATCGCACGCTTGTGTATGGTAACTCTCGTGACCTGCGTAGTTACGATGTAGATGCCACAACAGGTCGTGGCATTTGGTGGGCAGAATATGGCGTCGATAGTCCATCGCATTGGTTGGATATTGTCATGTGGCAGTATGCAAGTGATGGTCATGTGCAGGGTATGAGCACTGGCGTCGACATGAATCTTGATTTATCAAATGTGTTGAATTAGCAGGCATAATGCACCTTTAAGCGCATGCCCGTTATATCTAACCTAAAGCCGTTCGCCAAGTTTTAACATGTTTGACATGCGAACTTGCTGTTATTGCCCGTACAATCCTCCAAAACACTGAGAAGGAAAGCACATCAAGGGGGGTATTATGGACGCAATTGCCGCGATGTTTGCTTCAGGCTCGCCGATTGCTAATGCGGTCGATGCTGTCGATTCATTTGTATGGGGCTGGGCCATGATTGCGTTGCTTTTGGGCACGCATCTGTTCATGACCATTCGAACAAAGTTTATTCAGCGAAAGCTTGGTACAGCTATTAAGCTGTCAATTTCGCGTTCAGATAACGAAGCTGAAGGTGATGTTTCACAGTTTGGCGCGTTGACCACGGCACTCGCAGCTACGATTGGCACGGGCAATATTGTTGGTGTTGCAACTGGTCTGTTTATGGGCGGTCCTGGCGCGATTTTCTGGATGTGGATTACTGGCGTGTTTGGTATTGCGACCAAGTACGCTGAAACCTATATCGGCGTAAAGTACCGTGTCAAAGACCACAATGGCGAAATGCTTGGTGGTGCCATGTATGCTTTGGAACGCGGTTTCAAGCATAAGAAACTAGGCAAGATTCTAGGCATGCTGTTTGCGCTATTCGCTTTTATCGCAAGTTTTGGCATTGGTGCCTCGGTGCAGTCCAACGCTTTGTCGGGCGTGATCACTTCTTACATTTCGCCGCTGTTTGGTTCC
>JAZQRZ010000112.1:0-5028 GCA_045629845.1 Eggerthellaceae bacterium
GGCGCTTGTACTACTTGCAGCAGAGCTAGCAGCGTTTCCACCACAGGCGACAAGCATTAGAGCTAGCACACAAGCAAGGATAAGCGAGACAATTCGAGAAATGGACTTCATGGAACCTCCCCCTTTCTACCGCAGCAATACGGCGGATAGATTTGCGGAAAGCGCAAAAAGCACTTTTTAGCTCTTATTCCAGACTACCCTGAATAAGCGCAACATACCATTATTAAATCAAGGAAAAACAATGTATACCAGACTGTTGAGCAGATGTTGCTAGAAGCCCCCTATGCCAGTTGGTACCATTGATTGGATAGGGAGAAATAACGGTGAAGAGCGCGTTCAACAAAGAAATCCTTCGTTCAATCACCCATTCGGCTGGGCGCTTCGCCGCTATTGCCATTATTTCGCTTCTGGGTGCTGGATTCTACGCTGGCCTACGCATGGCTGCACCCGATATGCGTATTGCGGGCGATGACTTTTTTGATGGCGCCAATCTATACGACATTAGCGTCATGACTACGCTTGGTGTAGACGACAGCAGTTTTAAGCTCCTTGACGATGTAGAAGGCGTTGGTGAAGTAATGCCTGCTTATCGGTCTGCGGCTATGGTGCTTGTTGGCGAAAATAGCTATGCAACCAGTATCGAATCACTGCCAGTTGAAGCAGCTCATGCAAGCGATACATCTGATGGCGAACAGGCTTATTCCAACGACGATAGCTATATGAATAGACCGCTTTTACTGGATGGCTCATGGCCTTCCAAGCCAAATGAATGCGTTGCCAGTTCTGATGCTGCAAGCAATTTGGGTATTTCGATTGGCGACACTATTAGTATCGAAAAAGCAACAACCGAACTCGAAGACACCTTTGCTGAAACCACATTTTCGGTAACAGGATTAGTTAATTCGCCCGCCTATGCTTCGACAGGACAGCTAGGGGTAACTTCGCTTGGCACGGGCGATATCGAACTATATCTATACGTTCCTGAAGATAGCTTTGCTAAAGACCTTCCCTACACCATTGCGTATTTAACCGTACCTTCTGCACGCAGTCATACATGGGATAGCCCTGCCTACGACCACGACATCGGTGTCGTGCAAGAACGCATAGACGATATAGCTCCCAAGCTTGGACTAACGCGCTGGAATGACGTGCGTGCCGACGCGCAAAAGGAACTTGACGATGCACGCGCGGAGTACCAAAAAGAACGCGCCGACGCCGAAGCAAAACTTGCCGACGCCGAAAAGCAACTTACTGAAGCAGATGCCAAACTTAATGACGCATTAACTAAGCTGAACAACGCCAAAGCAACGCTCGATTCATCAGCTGTCACGCTTGCTCAAAGCAAGCAGAAACTCGACGCTGGTGAACAGGATTATCAAACGGGCTCAGCTGCGCTTGAAGAAAAGCGGCCTGCTGTTCAAGAAAGCGCAGCACAGCTTCCCGCGCTTAAAACAGCCCTCGAAAACACCCAGCTTAACGCCGAACAACAAGCAAGTATTCAGCAGCAAATTGCTGCCATCGAAGCGGGTATCGCAGAATTTGATGCAGCTGCAGCACAATTGGCGAATGCTCGCGCTGAATTGGACGCTGGCTGGGCAGCCTATTCCAGCGGAATTGCTCAGTATGATCAAGGTGTAGCTGAATACGAACACGGGCTTAGGGAATACGACGAGGGTGTTGCTTCTTACGATTCTGGCCTTGCGGAATTCCAGAAAAACAAGGATGAAGCCAATAAGAAATTCGCCGAAGCCGAAGCCGAATTAGCTGATGCGCAAAAAGAAATTGACGACATTGAAAAGCCTGAAGTTTACGTTACCAATCGCTCGAAGAATTACGGAGCAGCACAGCTTTCATCTGATGCGGAAGGCATAGCTCAAATTGCCACCTTCCTACCCTTCATGTTCTTTTTGGTAGCCGCGTTGGTTGCACTAACCAGCATGACACGCATGGTTGACGAAGAACGCATGATTATCGGTACCCATAAAGCGCTGGGTTACTCGCGCAGCCGTATTACGGCGAAATACCTTATCTACGCTGTTCTTGCCAGCGGCATTGGAAGCGTTATTGGTGTTCTGTCATTTGGGCAAATCTTGCCTTGGATTATCATGAGTGCCTACCAAGTAACCTACGCCGTACCCACCGTTCCTACACCTATCGATCTGGGAATTGCGGCACGCGCCATCATTCTTTCAATTGGCGTTACCACTCTTTCAACCTGGGGAGCAGCTGCCGCCAGCCTGCGCGAAAAACCCGCTGCTTTAATGCTGCCTCGCGTTCCTAAAGCAGGCAAACGTATCTTCCTTGAACACATCAAACCCCTGTGGTCACACATGTCGTTTTCCCACAAGGTCACCGCACGCAATCTGCTGCGCTACAAACGACGCTTCTTTATGGCTGTCATAGGTATCGCTGGCTGCACTGCCTTACTTATGATTGGTTTTGGCCTGCGCGATGCAGTTGGCAGTGTCGTGTGGAACCAATACGGCGAACTCATAAACTACGATGCCACCGTACGCATTGATGACGATGCCAACAGTGAAACGCGCAAGCAAGTTAACGATGTACTGAACTCTTCCAACGTCAAGTCCTCGCTTGAAGTCAAAGACTTCAACATGATTGCTTCTAGCGATGATGAAGATATGCGCATCGAAGTCGTTGTACCTTCCGACACCGATGCTCTTAGCGACTTCGTAGCACTTCGTAACCGCACAACCAAAGAAGCACTTTCACTGGAAGATGACGGAGTAATCGTGACTGAAAAAGTTGCAACTAAGCTCGGTCTTGGTGTTGGTGACGAAATAATGCTGTACGACGAAAACGACGTCGGTGATGCCACAGGAAGCGGCCACACCTTCATCATTAGCGGAATTACCGAGAACTACCTTGGACACTACGCCTACATGCTTCCAAGCGAATATCGCGCCGTTTTTGACGAAGAGCCTACCAGCGATTTGATATTTGTAAAACTGGCAGAAAACGCCGACCAGAACGCCTTTAGCGATGAGCTGCTTTCAATTAATGACGTAAACACTGTAAGCTTTGTAAGCAAAAAAGCCAGCACTTACCAGGACATGCTTGACCTTATGGGCAAGATTATCCTGGTAGTCATCGTACTGTCTGCAGCACTTGCCTTCGTCGTACTGTACAACCTAACCAACATCAACATCGAAGAACGTATCCGTGAAATTGCAACGCTAAAAGTACTTGGCTTCACAAAGCCCGAAGTACACGCTTACATCTTCCGCGAGATAATCGTTATGGCCATCATTGGCGCACTTATCGGATGCATAATCGGCCTGCCCTTAGCGCTCTATATCGCGCAAACTGCCGAAACACCTCAGATGATGTTTGGGCGCGAAATCGCGCCTCTCAGCTACGTCCTATCCTTCGTCATAACCATGGTGTTTGCAGCCTTCGTCGCCTTCACCATGCGCCGCAAGCTTTCTCGCGTCAACATGGTGGAATCACTGAAATCCGTTGAATAGCTGCTGATACTAGGAAAGGGCCGTCCGAACAAGCCTCGGCTAACCGTTCCTCGCTCTCGGCTCGGCAGCTGCGGAACTGTCGTGCTACGCACGCTCAAACAGTCCTCGCTCCCCCCTCGCCTTCCCTCCTCACAGCCTCAGATAGTTCGTCCGACCCTTTCCTAGTATCAGCAGCTGCATATCAGCAGCTGCGGGGTGGTTATATTATTCGGAAACGATTTCTTTGAGGGAGGCGGCGACGCCAGCAAGACCTTGCATGTCGGAAGGAATGATAAGCTTCGTGGCTTGGCCGTTGGCAACTTCCTTCAATGCATCAAACGACTGCAGCGTAAGAACAGCAGAGTCAGCGCCTGCTTCGCGGACAACACGAATGCCGTCTGCAGTTGCTTGCTGAACGTTGCGAATGGCTTCTGCTTCACCTTCGGCTTCGCGAATCTGACGTTCCTTTTCGGCTTCTGCAGCCAGGATAACAGTTTGCTTGTGAGCTTCAGCGGCAAGAATGCGTGCCTGCTTTTCACCTTCTGCTACGGTGATGGCACTTTGCTTCTGACCTTCAGCCAACAGCACGGCTTCACGCTTTTCACGTTCGGCCTTCATCTGCTTTTCCATGGCTTCACGGATAGCAGCCGGCGGGGTGATGTTCTTTACCTCGACGCGGTTAACTTTGATGCCCCATGCATCGGTTGCTTCGTCAAGGATGGCGCGCATCTGGGCATTGATGGTATCGCGGCTAACAAGCGTGGTATCAAGGTCAAGGTCGCCAATAATGTTACGAAGTGTAGTTGCGGTCAGGTTTTCGATAGCCAGGATGGGACTTTCAACGCCATAGCAATACAGACGCGGATCCATGACCTTGTAGAAGATAACCGAGTCGATAGACATGGTGACGTTATCTTTGGTGATAACTGGCTGCGGCGGGAAGTCGGCAACTTGTTCCTTCAGCGACACCTTTGCACGCACGCGATCGATAAGCGGCAGCTTGAAGTGCAAGCCATTACCCCAAGTGGTCAGATACGAACCCAGACGTTCGATAACCATGGTTTCGGCCTGCGGCACAATCTTGATGCACGAAACGCAAACAAGCACCACGAGAACAAGAACGACGATAAGAACAATCGAGATGTCACCAAACATGTATTACTTCCTTTCTACGAGCGGAAACCGCTAGACAATCCCTATTTAAATGCGCTCAACAACGAGCTTGATGCTGCGTTGTTCCACGACGCGCACCTGCGTGTTTTCTTCGATAGGCAGTCCATCAGATGAAAGCGCTGCCCATGTCATATGGTCAGGTGTTTCAACGCGACCCGTCAAAGCTTCGTTATCAATGCGCTCGACAACAACGGCATTAAGACCAACGGGGGTTGCTTCGTGTTCCTGCCCCATTTTGCGATGCTTCATGATAAGCGGACGCAGCAAAATCAAGCAGGCAAATGACACGACGAGAAACACCACAATTTGTACGGTAAGGTCGGCACCAAGAAAACCTGCAACAAATGCAGCAATGCCACCAACAACAAACCAAATGGTTATTAATCCCATC
>JAZQRZ010000113.1:0-1817 GCA_045629845.1 Eggerthellaceae bacterium
AATCACACAAGCCTGCTTTCACATAGTGATCAGCAACCAAGGCCACGATTGCAATACCCACAACGATGATACGCCCCACAAGCGCATCTTTATGCGCCTTGCTGGGATGAATATCGCAGTCAGGAATAATGCCGCCAATACTTCCACCCACCACGGCAGCGACACACGAGTCGACCGAACCCGTTTCTGCAATAGCAAGGGCTGCAGCCATACCAACAGCTATGTGTGTCTTACTCATCATCCGACATCAATTATGCAACATTTAAAACGCGTAGGAAGCGCTATGGACACCCGTACCAAAACCGACACAAACGAACAGCTAATAATGGTCGCATACCTAAGTTATCAAGATGGCAAAACTAGCTTTCAAATCAAAGCATCCGTGCTAGCATAATCAACAATAGGCGTGCAGCTTTGCCCACAGCTACGGGAGGCCCCATGGAACCCAAGAAGCAAACGCAGGCAGATGTATCACGAACAGCTGGCGAGGCAGGTTGGCATGTGTCGCGCTATAACCTGATGACACCAGTTCCTGATTCAAAAATGACAGCTATTGCTAACTTGTTTAAAGGAAACTGCGCAGAATACACACCTATCGAGATGTACCTTCTTTCCGTCATTGATGAACTTGACGAGAATCATCCGATTATCGAACGCTTTGCAAAGCGGGGAATTATTTGTAAGTTCGACGAACGTGCAGCACTTGAAACCATGGGTCGTGCCGCATGCGCGCAATCGCATGGTATCGGCCTTACCATCTGTCCTACCATGGGCTGCAACTTTGACTGTCCCTATTGCTTCGAAAACCACTTAGCAGGGCAGATGTCGCCCGAAGTGCAAGACGACGTCATCGAGCTTACAAAACGCATGCTTGACGCAAGCAACTCCAAAGACATACGCGTTACTTGGTTTGGGGGCGAACCGCTCCTTGCTTGCGACATTATCGAGTCATTATCAGAGCGTCTTATTAACCTTGCTGAAGAATACGGTGGCGACTACTCAGCAAGTATCATTACCAACGGTTATCTACTTACTCAAGACATCGTTGACATGCTTGACCGCAATCAGGTGAAATCTGCCCAAATAACCATCGATGGAATGGGTGCAACACACGACGCCACGCGTCGACTTGCGAATGGCGGTCCTACGTTCGAACGCATTGTTTCAAACCTACGCGAATGCAAGATTCCCTTTGAAATAATAATACGTCACAACGTGCATGAAAAGAATCGTGCAGAAGTTGACGAGCTCAAAGCCTTTATCGACGAACTTGAAAAAGAATCAGGCAATAAACTGTTCTACTACCCTGCCCCAGTTACTGGCAGCGAAACCGCAGACAGGCGGGGCGAACAGGTTGGATTACTCTGCGGAAGCGATGCAAGTGAAATAAGTATTCGTCAGGAAGCAGGGCGCTTTCATGCTGGTCGCGGTCACTACTGCGGTGCGCACAACATCTGGGTTGTTGGCATTGATGAAAAGGGTAATCTACAAAAATGCTGGGAAGCTGTTGATAAGCCCCACATTAGTTTTGGCACTGCTCATAATTGGGATCCTGCCGACCCATTCACAACAGCCAGCAACGCTGATAACCTAACCAAATATCTAAACACAGCTGGTCCTGTTCCCGACGAAGAATGCCAGGAATGCATTTGGCTACCATTATGTTCAGGCGGATGCCCCTACAAACGCCTCTTCGATCAGCGCATGTGCATTGCATTTAAAGACGACCCCGAATCCTATGTGTTAGCGCTTCATGCTCGAATCGGCGAAAACAAAGAAGAACAACAGGATGACAAGGCAAAAGAAAACTAAGCACC
>JAZQRZ010000114.1:0-17377 GCA_045629845.1 Eggerthellaceae bacterium
TACCATCGACGCTCAAGAGTAACTACTTTTTCACTGGGATAGGGCCGCACGAACAAGCTTCGGCTAACCGTTCCTCGCTCCCGCCTCGCCTTCGCGCGTCACAGCCTCACATAGTTCGATCGACCCTATTCCAGTGCAAAAGTTTATGCTAAGAGCTTGTTGAGTTTGCCGTTGGCGATAAGCGTGGCGCGTTGAGTTGCGCGTGAAATAGCGGTGTACAGGCGATGGCGACGAACAGGTTCGTCGGGGAAAGCACCTTCTTGTACGTCGGGTACGATAACGTGATCAAACTCAAGGCCCTTTGCCAGTTTTACATCCATGAGTACAACGCCGCGTTCAGGCAGTGTTCCGTCGGCAGGAACGGTTGTGAACGCTTCGCCATCGACAAGTTTTGCGAGTTGCTTGGCGCGAGTTCGGCTGTTGGCGATAAGCGCTGTTAAGCAGTCTTCTTCAGCGGCTTTACGAACAGCTTCACGTAAGGCATTTTCATAGTCATCTTTGTTCTTGCATTCAATGATGACAGGTTCGGTGCCTGGGCGCTGGACCGATGACGCTTCTAAGCGTTGATCGTTGGGTAGAAGCCTCGAGAACAACGAAGTGATTTCGGGTGAGGAACGATAGCTAATCATAAGCGCGCATTCGTCAACGCTGCCGCGAAGGTCGCGGAACAGGTCGCGAATTTCAGTGAAGCTTGCTGTTCCGTCGTTAACTGCTTGGTTTTCGTCGCCAAGTAGCAGGAAGTGGGCGTTTGCGAAGTAACGTGCCAACACGGCAAGCTGTCCTGTAGTGTAGTCCTGAACTTCGTCGACCATCACGTAGCGCGCGTTGCGTGCACCGCCGCCAACAAGGGCAAGTTTCAGGTATAGGAATTCAACCGCATCAAGGGTTTCTCGATTCAGCATGCGCATGCCAATACGGTCTAAACGCAGCCAAGCACCGTTTTCGATTGCTTCGACGATGGGCTGGTAGCGCAGGGTTAACCACTGGCGCGTACAGGCAGCCATCTCGTCTTCATCTAGCGGAGCAAGCTGTTGGCCAAAGATACGAATCTGTTCTTCATCAGATAAGTCCATGACTCGCTCTTGGGTTTCATCGTCTTTTGATAGACGCATAATGCGCTGTTCAAGCTTTTCTTTTAGGTTTTCGATAACAAGTGTACAGCGATGAGTGCCCAAGGGAAGATAGCCAAACTTATCCATTGAGGTACGAGCTGCCTGAGCGCTGATAACGCGTTCGTCATCGATTTTGAGGTCACAGTAATCGTTTGCGTCAAGATTAAGGGTGGGAACCAGCTCGTCGATACGACGCAATGTATCTAGGTTGACGTCGCGTGCAACACCGCGACCCGACAAGTTCAGGCTTGCCATTAAGCCGTCCCATGTCATGATGTGTGGGTTTGATTCACCCATGTCGGGCAGGACGTTGTCGATATAACGCCCAAAAACCGAGTTGGGAGTTAGCAGATACACGTCTGAAGGTGTTAGCGTTTCTCGTTCGGTGTAGAACAGATACGCAATACGCTGCAACAATACCGAAGTTTTTCCCGAACCAGCGATACCGTGTACCAGAAGAGCTGGTACATCAGCGTGTCGAATAACGCGATTCTGCTCTTTTTGAATGGTGGTTGTAATGGCTTGCAGCTGCGCTGAGCGACGCTTTGCAAGCGAGGCAAGCAGGAGAGGATCTTCGATTGCTACAGTGGTGTCGAAGTACGAGTTCAGCTTGTCGCGCGTAATATCGAACTGACGACGAAGCTCCAAATCAACGTTGATGGTGCGGCCATTTGCTTCGTATGACGTTGAGCCATTTTCTTGGTTGTAATACACTTCAGCAACGGGGCTGCGCCAGTCCACAATGAAGTGGCGACGCTTTTCATCCGTCATGCCTGCAGCACCAATATAGATATCTTTGGGTTCATCGGCATGAGTGAATTTCAGACGTACTTTTGCAAAGTACGGACGATGCATAAGCAGCTGAGCGCGACGAAGCTTCTCTTCATTGATGTCAGCCGTAAGGTTGTAGTTTTCAATGATACGGTTCATGGCTTCAAGTTCGGCCAGTGTTTCTAGCTGAATGTCGCGCGCAAAGTCACGCGTCATTTCGTCAAACAGGTCTTCTTTATCAGCCAATGCGTCAGCTAGTGTGCGCTCGATTTCGGCTCGAACATCGCTTTCGATTTCTTCGAGCTTGGTGTATGCCCACGTTAAATGCTGTTGCTCTTCATTAAAAACTGGATCCATGCTGACCTTCCCGCACGTGCAAAGTGAAAAACGAATCATACTATTCTACGCTATTTTCCGGACATATAACGTACTGTGAAGAAACTAAGGAAGCTTATCATTTAATCTAGTATCATCTTGAAATAATAAGGAACCTGACTATTATAGGTTGTAAACAGTAAGGAACCTTATTATTGGAAAGGACACTGTTATGACAATCGAAAACGAAGAACTGATGCAAAAGTTTGTCCGCACAGGAATGATTATGCGCCATATCGATGGCGAAGGTCCGTGTCCGCATAAACATGGTCATGGTCATCGTAGAATCCATGGCGCTCGTTTTGAAATGGGTCCCGATGCAGAACATCCCCATGGTCCTCATGGTCATGGTCCAGGGTGCGCTCCGTCCGATGATTCTGATTGCCACGGTCGTCATGGTTTCGGACATGGTCATAGGCACGGTCATCGTCGCCATGGTCAGGATCGCGTGTTAACAATGATTGCTCTTCAGGAAGGAATCAATCAAAAGGATTTGGCATTTCTGTTGGGTATTCGCCCGCAAACCTTGGGTGAAATGCTTAGCAAGCTTGAAGAACGCGGTCTTGTTGAACGTAAAAAGTCTGAAACCGATGCACGTGCAATTCAGGTTACGTTGACGGATGAAGGACGAGCGCGTGCTTCTGAAATTGCTAAACGTCGCGCCTTAGCAGCTGCAGATTTCTTCTCTGTCTTAACGGATGAAGAAAAAGACCAGCTTTCAAGTATTCTGGACAAGCTTGGCGCCGAACTTGATGAGCATCGTCCAAAGCGTTGCTGTAAACATGCTGAGGAAAACGAAACCGTTCAGGCTTAATGAGCAACGTTTTAAACAAGTAGTTTTAAACAGAAAGAAGGGATACGCCGCTGGTGTATCCCTTCTGCTTTACGGTTTTTGAAAATCGAAGCTAACTAAGCAGCCTTGGCGTTTGTCATGGTTTCTTCCTTTGTCATGTTGGCGTAGAAGAAGTCAACGGCCGAGAAGAAAGCATCAATGTTTTCCCAGGGGGTTAGCTGAGGAATGTCGCAGCCGCTTGAAATGATGAAGTTCGGGTACTGCGAGCACTTTTCAAGCAATTCAGTGGTTGCGTTGTAAATGCTTTCAGGTGTGCCATTGCGGAACTGAGCAGCGGGATCAATATTGCCAAAGCAAAGTACATCGTTGGGGATGTGCGGCATCATTTCTGCCATATCAATTGCATTACCCAGATGGAAGCCTGCTGCACCAGTTTCAATAATGCTATCAATTGTCTTGGAAACGCTGGAACCGCAGTTATGCACGATAACAATGAATTCGTCATCCTGACATTCGTCAACGATGCGCTTGACGTACGGGTTCGAGAATTCTTCAGTCAAATCTGGCGAAAGAAGACCAGCCAGTGGTTCTGCCATCATTACGCCGTCAGCGCCTGCTGCCTTCAATTCTTTGGTGTAAGCAATGATGAAGTCAGTTACCTTATCTAAAACGCCATGTACAAGTTCTGGTTCGTCGTAGCACAGAAACATTACTTCATTTACATCCATAAGACGGCCTGTAAGCGAAAATGGACCAATGTTGCCAGCGATGACTGGCTTGTCGTTAACGCGCTGGGCAATCTTGCGTACGCCTTCGATGCACACGCCTGTGCGACCTTCACGCGGATTGGGAATGACAAGCGAATCTAGGTCACTGTCTTCATCGATAATCGCGCCGACAACCGTAGGGACTTCATCGTCGCTGTAGCAAATGGTGCTTCCAAATGCTTCTGCTTCAACCGACAAATCCATGAATGCCAACACGGCAGCCATATCGGTATTGTCATGAATGTACATCATGGCATCAGCCTGCAAGTCAGATGAATAGATCAGTTCCTTAGTGGTGATGCCCATCTTTTCAGCTGCTGGAAAGGTAAGAACTGGCAGCGCCTTTTTCTTGGGTGCGGCAATTTGATCGGCGACCCATTGTTTCATATTCATAGCTAATACATCCCCTTAAATTACTTCGTTATTTGTGCTTTTTGCCTACAGTTAGTTTTGAGTGACTTCTGCAGGTCAGTACCATGTCATAAGTAATTTTAATGAGATGAAAATGACAGTCATTATGCCAAAGACACGCATTTTTTCATTACTTATTGTGCCGTTTGCACAATACTGAATTATCTTTGTTGAAGGCAATTTAGGCGAGAAAAGCAGCATCAAGCGTGTTGTTTAGGATTGCAAAACGAGAAAGCCCCATGAGACACATCTCAGGGGGCTTTCTCGCCAAGGGAAGGGAACCGTGGAAGGTTACGAATAGTCTTGATTCTTACGCAATGGTGGCTTTCTTTTGAGCTTGCTGATAGGTAAGCCAACCATCAGGAACAGGTGCTTCAGTATGGCACTGAGTGCAGTAGTTCACCGACTGGGAATGACCCTTGTGGCACTGACCACAGGCAACTTCACCGTGCTGTGGCTTGTGCGGGTTGTACTTATCAGAAAGGCCTGAAGTCTTAGCCAATAAGTCATCACGCGTCATGACGGAACCGTCGTCATTTACATGGCAGCCAGCCTTCAGGCAGAACACGTCGCCCGATTCGCCACCCCATGCTTCGACTAATTCGTCAAGCGTGCGCTCTTCAATCAACAGCTGTCCCCGTTGGTTTTCTCCGACAACTTCGTAGTTACCAGTAATCCAGTGCATAGCTTCACTAACTTGCTGACCTAAGACAGGCTGATGGCAGCCCATGCAAGTGGTGTTTGCATTGGTCTTGTGATACAGCGCCATCATGGCTTGAGCTTCTTGCTCGTTCAGCTCGTTGCCATATTTATCAACATTTCCTTCGAGGTATGTTGCGCCGTATGCATCCATGGGGGAATGGCAGATAGCGTTACAGAACGAAGGCTGTTCATGCCAAACCCAAAGGCCCACACCCAAAAGTACGACAACACCGACAATAACGCCGACAATTGCCAATTTATTCTTCTTCTTTTTAGGAGCGGGATTGGGAGTAGTTGAAACTTCGGTGTTCTCAGCCTCAACCGCTTCGTTTTCGGCCATGGTTATCACCTCTTTTCTTCCTTGGTTAATACTCTCTCTTTTGTTGAAAACTATCCCTTGATGAATAAGGACAAATCCCTATATTATTTTACCAGGGGAGACGTACTAATTACGGTTGGGATGAAAGATGAAAATCAAGGAATTCTCGGCGATGACCGGCTTATCGCCATCTTCGATTCGCTTTTATGATAAACATGGCTTGTTCGAATGCCATCGAACAGAAAATGGTTATCGAAGTTTTACGCCAGAAGACGCTTTTCATTCGAATGCATTCCGAACGTTGTTTAAGTACGGATTTAGCATTGATGAGGCTGCTCACATCGTTAACGAAAAGCAGGGGTGCGCCGAGTTTGCTGAATCGTTGCGCAGCCGAAAAGTGCAGATGCAGCGTGAAATCGAAGAACTTCAGGTGCGAATCAGCTACGTTGATCGCGCGCTTCATCATTTAGAAGGTGAAGAAAACGGTTTATGCACCGAAGTTCAAGAGCAGAATTTCTATTATGTTCGCGCTTCTAATGGTTTAGATTTCAGCATTGCAAAGGCGCATAGGCTGGCTATTGCCGAATATTACGAGATTATGGGTCTTTCGTTTTGCTCGCGTATTATTTCCAAGGCTGATTTGGAATCAGATTCGCCCACATTGAATCCAAGTTATGTCATCTCGATTAAGGAAGAGCATATTGATCAGTTGCCACCAGAAGCACTTGATGATTCTGATGTAATTGAGTTAGGTCATTGCGTCTATTTCCGTCGTGAAGTAACAAGGCAAGAAAGCGCACAGCGCGAATCTTATGCTCCACTGTACAAGTATCTTGTAGAACATCAGCTTGCTATTAGGGGTGATGCGCTGCTGTTCCCGTTGTTCCTTAATCTTGACGGGGAAGGTCGCGATGTCGAAACCGTTTACGTGCCAGTTGTAAGTGCTCATGCTTAAATGGCGTATAACTTGGCAATCAACAATCCCAATTAGTACGTCGCTTTAAAGTTTTCAAGCTGCTTGCAAGAAGGAATTGCGCCTTTCGACGCAATTCCTTCTTTTGATGTTGCGAGTGGGTGATTACTACGCACCCTTTGCGTACTTAACAGCTTCGACAGCTGCGATGTAGCCCGAGTCGATGCACAGGCCATAGCAGTAGCCAGGAATGTCATAGTACGGCGAGTAGTACAGCGAACCCGAGTCGGTGCCAGCAGCATACAGGCCAGGCAGCGGGGTGTTGTCTGTCTTCAGAACGTTGCAGTCATCGTCGGTGCGAACGCCACCGAAGGTGCTCCAAGCGCTGGGCTCGTTCTGGGTGACATAGAACGGAGGAGTTGCAACCTTGGACAGGTACCAAGGACGGCAGCCGAACTGCGGGTCAACGCCCTGGTCGCAATACTGGTTGTAAGTTGCAACGGTTTCTTCGAGGTCGGTCAGACCGAAGTGCTCGCCCAGTTCTTTCAGGGTATCAGCCTTGAAGGCCCAGCCTTCCTTGATGCCTTCTTCGAGGTCAGCATCAAGCGTGTCGAGTACCGGATACAGGAAGCGTTCGGACTTTTCCTGCTTGAAGTAGTTGCCGATAAACCAAGCATTTTCGTCACGATCGGTGGTTGCACCCTTGCCGGTGGTGTACTTGTACAGACCATCGGTCTTCATGGCGTCGACGTAAGCCTGGTCGACGACGGAGTACCACGGAGCGTTCAGAATAATCTGCTCGGAGCCATAGCTCATCGGGAAGTCGCAAAGCAGACCTTCGTTGATGAAGCGCTTGCCTTCCTGGTCTACCTGCAGGCAGCCATACAGACCAAACTTGAATGCAGTGTTCTGTTCGAACTTGTCCTGCTTAGCCGGACGCGAAGCCTTCTGATTGGTTCCGCCGTATTCGCAGGGGCAGTAACCGAAGGTCTTGTCCAAAGCAACGCCGATTTCTTCAGCAGCCAGGATGGTGTCGCCCGTGCAGATGCTTTCGCCACCGCGTGCAACGTTCAGGTTGCGGGTCTTCAGGAAGCGAGCCTGCAGGTCGCGGTTGCCCAGGTAACCGCCAGCGCACATGATGACAGCCTTGGCCTTGTAAGCGATCTTCTTCTTGCCTTCTTCAACGTTAACGCCGACAACCTTGTCGCCTTCAACGATGTAGGAAACTGCCTTGGCGTTGAAGTGCAGGTCGATGCCGTCTTTTTCGATGGAAGCTTCCCACAGCTTGATGCGGTCATCAGCCTTGGTAGTAATCAGATGGAAGCCACCCTTTTCGCCCGTGAACGGGGTTAGGAAGCGGAAGTCAGCTTCCTTGAATTCGTAACCGATGCTCTCGAGTTCGGCCACAGCGTCCTTTGAAGTTTCGAGGCAGCGGCGCATAAGAGCAGGGTTGGGCGTCCAGTGCGAGTAATCCATGACATGATTGAAGACGTCGTCGACGACCAGTGTCGTGCCGCCTTCCTTGTTCTGCAGGACGTCGGTACCAACAGCGAACGGGCCAGAAACCTGGAAGCCGTTCGGAGCGCTCATGTCAGCGCCCTTTTCCAGCAGCGTTACCTTTGCGCCGTTCTTGGCAGCAACGTGAGCAGCCATCATGCCTGCAGCACCAGCGCCGATAACGACGATTTCCGCCTCGACAGTTTCGTCAGCCTTGAATGCAGCAGCTGAACCAGAAGCTGCTGCCGAAGCAGACTTGCTGCCAGACGACTGCGGGGAGCAACCGGCAAACATGCCGACACCCGCAACACCGATTGCGGACAGAGCCGCGCCTTTCAGGAAACCACGACGATCAACGCCTCCCTGCGTAATCTCTGTGGCGCCTTCAAGTTCTTGCTTATCCATAAAATGTCTCCTCTCCAAAAACTCTACGGATAAAGCCAACAAAATGAGCGTAAACCTTCAACCGTGTTCAAAGTCAATGGGATTTTTTCAAAATTTGATTCAGTAAAAAAGTGGACCAGGATTCAAAAAACGCTTGTCTTTCGTATTGGGGAAGTTGCCTATTTCAGGAGTTGAACGAGCCTTTCTATGAGGTAAACTGTGTTCAACTGACTAATCTCGTAAGCTTGCTCATCATTTGGGATGTAGGAGGATGCATGGAAAGTACGATGCTTCAGTACTACAAAGCGATTGGTGCGGTCCAAAGTATCATTGCAAATGCCACAACGCTTGATGAAGCGCTTCAAGGTGGTTTAAAGGCGATTATCGAAAATGCTGGCGCTGATTCTGGTGTTATTTGGTACGCCGACAAAGCCGGCACTGGTGCGCTGCATCCCTATTTTTGGATTGGCCCCGTTGATTTAACTAATCGTAGTCATGTGCCTGGTGATGGTGCAGTAGGTCGCGTGTATGAATCTCATAAGGCCGAGCGCCTGTACGAGTTCCGTGCAGATCAAGACGTCGAAACAGCTATTGATTTTAGGGGCATGCCTGTTAGTTCTATGGTGTGCGTACCGTTTTCCAACACAACAGAAGACTTGGGTGTCATCCAGTTTGTAAACGGCCCTGGTAGCGGCTCTTTCACTGATGAAGCAGCCGACGTCATGGAAATTATGGCCATGATGGCTGCTATTGCTATCGAAGAAAACGATTCGTTGGCTGAACCGTGGCAGCCAGGCGAAGTTGTCATGAGTTTGCGTGAAATCACGCGCGAATTCCAAAACGGCGACGAGGTTACCAAGGTATTAAAGGGCGTAAATCTTGATGTCTATGAAGGCGAATTTTTGGTTCTTTTAGGAGAATCGGGTTGCGGTAAGTCTACGCTTCTCAACATTATTGGTGGTATGGATTCTGCGACGTCGGGTACTTTTATCTACCAAGATCAAGATTTGTCCGAAGCTTCTCAAGAAGAGTTAACCGAATTCCGTCGCGACAATATCGGTTTTGTTTTTCAAAGCTATAACCTCATGCCTAACCTTAACGCTCTTCAGAACCTTAAGCTTATTGGTGAACTGGTCGATAATCCCATGGACGCCGATGAAGCTCTTGATATCGTCGGTTTGTCCGAGCGTAAGCGTAACTACCCGTCACAAATGTCCGGTGGTCAGCAGCAGCGTGTTTCAATTGCTCGCGCGCTTGTTAAGAATCCAAAGATTATCTTGGCTGACGAACCTACGGCCGCACTTGATTACTCGACTTCAATCGAAGTTTTGTCGGTAATGGAAGAAATCATTAAGACTGGCACCACTATGGTTATGGTTACGCACAACGAAGAGATTACCCGCATGGCTGACCGTGTGGTTCGTATGCGTAATGGTCGTATGCATGAAGTAACTATTAATCGTCGTCGTGCACACGCAACCGATCTTGTTTGGTAGTTAAGTGTTCACGCAGGGGCGCATTGCGCACACCGATACTATAAAGAACTAATCTGTTTGCGTTTAAAGTGCTTTCACGATGGCATCGACTGATGCTTTGGCGTCGCCAAGCAGCATGTCGGTGTTGTCATTAAAGAACAACGGGTTTTGTACGCCTGAATAACCAGCATTTCCCATCGATCGTTTGAACACGACAACTTTTCCTGCTTCCCATACGCGCAGCACTGGCATGCCTGCAATGGGGGAGTCGGGTTCGGTTTCTGCTGAGGGATTAACTGTGTCGTTTGCTCCGATTACGAGCACAATGTCAACGTTTGCAAAGTCGTCGTTAACTTCATCCATTTCAAAAACCGAAGAATAGGGTACTTTTGCTTCGGCAAGTAACACGTTCATATGTCCAGGCATGCGCCCAGCAACAGGATGAATAGCAAATTTAACGTCGACACCTTCAGCTTGAAGACGCTTAGTCATTTCGGCTACAGGGAACTGCGCTTGGGCAACTGCCATACCGTAGCCGGGAGTGATAACAACGCTTTTTGCTTTCTTGAGCAGTGGTGCAAGCTCTTCTGCTGTGATTTCAGTATGTTCGCCATAGTCGTGTTTGGTGGCGCTGGTTTGTGTTGGCGAATCACCAAAGCCGCCAAGGACAACTGAAGTGAATGATCGGTTCATACCTTTACACATGATGTAAGAAAGATAGGCACCCGAAGACCCGACAAGTGCGCCTGTCACAATAAGCAGGTCGTTGCCAAGAGTAAAACCAGCCATGGCGGCCGCCCAGCCCGAATACGAGTTGAGCATAGATACAACAACAGGCATGTCACCGCCGCCGATAGCTAGTACAAGATGAGCGCCAAGAAGTAGCGAATCAATAAGAATAATAATGAGATAGGGTAGACCCGCTTCGACACCTTTGCTCATTCCGAAAGGAACGATAAGAGCAACATAAGCAATAAGCATGGCAAACGTTAGGACATTGCGTCCTGGAAGCATAAGTGGTTTGCCGGATATGCGCGCTGATAGTTTTAAGTTTGCAACGATTGAGCCTGAAAATGTTACACCGCCGATGAAGATAGCTAGTCCAACTTCGCCCAGGTGGTAGATGTTTTCCATCGGGACTGTTAGTACTCCGCCAGGTGTTATCAGGAATGAATTAAAACCTACTAGCACTGCTGCTGCACCTACAAAGCAATGAAGAAGTGCAACAAGTTGAGGCATTTCGGTCATTTGCACGTGCTGGGCTTTATATACGCCAACAGCTCCACCTGCTGCAATAACAGCGATAATGATCGCTCCTGATTGTACGGGGTTAGGTGCATGAAGAAGTGCTAAAGCAAAGGTGGCAGTTAATGCCACAATCATTCCAAGGATGCCAAGATAGTTTCCACGCTTTGCGGTGCGCTGTCTTGAAAGTCCTGCAAGTGCCAAAATGAAGAGGAATGCCGCAAGCAGGAAAGCAACTGATTGAAAGCTTACCTCGGTCATTTCGAGCTCCTTTCAAACATCTTTAGCATGCGATGCGTAACCAAAAAACCGCCAAAGATGTTGATAGAAGCAATTGCGATGGCTATAGCTGATAAAACAATGACAAGCAGATCGCTTGTCGCGGTGATTTGTAGTACGGCTCCCACAATAATGATGCCTGAAATAGCGTTTGTTACCGACATGAGTGGTGTATGCAAGGTGTGCGTTACGTTGGTAATGACATAGAAGCCAATAACGCAGGCAAGTACAAAGACAAAGAAATGGCCAGCCATAGCTTCAGGGGCCGCAATGACCAAGGCAAGCGCGATTACACCAAGAGTGGCTTTCCACCACATGCCGCGTATTATGCGCTCTTCTTTACTTGTGCCTGAAATTAGGTCGGGTTTAGGTTTGGGCTTGACAACCTCTTCTTTGGGTGCAGCTGAAACGCTGACAGCAGGGGGTGGCCAGGTAGCTTCGCCGTCAAGCGCTACCGTAATGCCGCGAATAATAGGGTCATTTTGATCAAGTATAAGCTGGCCATCTTTGTTGGGAGTAGCCAGTTTGAACAGATTTGCTATGTTTTGGCCGTATAGCTGCGATGACTGACGTGGCATGCGTGAAGGTAGCCTAGTGGGCCCTAGTACCGTTACACCGTTTTCGGTGGTAACTGTTTCATCGGGCTTCGAACAGGCACAATTGCCACCAAGAGAGGATGCGCCCATATCCACGATAACCGAACCAGGGCGCATTCCTGCAACAGCTTCTTCGGTAAGCAAAAGAGGCGCAGCGCGCCCAGGAACGGCGGCTGTAGTAATAACGATGTCACTTAAGGCAGCTTGTTCTGCATATACTTGCAATACTTGTTGTTGTTCTTCTTCAGTTAAAGGCTTCGCGTAGCCGTCTTCGCTTTGCTGTTTTACGGGTATCTCAACAAAGGTGCCACCAAGTGATTCGACTTGGTCAGCAACTTCTGCGCGCACGTCGGTTGCGAAGACTTCGGCGCCCATGGAACTTGCTTGACCAATAGCAGCAAGACCCGCAACACCAACCCCAATAACATAGACCCGAGCCGGGCGCGATTTGCCGGCTGCTGTAACTTGACCACCAAAAGTTCGGCCAAATGCATTGGCTGCTTCTATAACGGCACGGTAGCCGCTAATGTTCATCATGGACGAACGAACATCCATTGATTGCGCGCGTGAAATGCGTGGAATGGCATCCATTGAAAGGCCGGTAATCTTGCGCTGGGCAAGTTTTTCGGCCACTTCAGGATGTGCAAAGGGATTCATGCGACAGATGAGAATCGCCCCTTCTTTCATGAGGGCAAGTTCTTCATCGGTTGGCATATCGAGATGCAGCACGATATCTGCAGCCCAAGCAGTTTGGCGGTCAACAATGTGTGCGCCAACTTCATCGTTATCGTAGGCGTAGTCGTTGTAGCTGGCCAGTACGCCAGCCCCGCTTTCGAGGCATACTTCGTAGCCAAGCTTGACGAGTCTTCCGACACCATCGGGTGCCGCAGAGACAAGAGCTTGTCCTTCAGCTTCTTTGGGGATTCCAATCAGCATGAACAATCCTCTCAGGTTTGAGCTTTGAATAATAGCCGATTAGATTTCAAACTTCCAGCGTTTAGCGGGGTATTACCTGATGAGAAGCCATTTTGTAACAAAACGGAAAACTCCCCAAAACTGCGAGTTCGCGCTGTTTTGGGGAGTTAAAGAGTTAGGTAATGCTCAGATAATCTTATTCAAAGGGGAAGGTGTAATTCAGGCCAAGCTTGTCGCGCAATTCGATGAATTCCTTCTGCACTGCTTCGCCAACAGGAACACCCTTGTCCTTACGGTCGAGCCAAGCCAAATATTCCTTTTCACCTGCAGTATAAATACGGTCGTAACCAGGTGCTTTCTTTGATGCGCGCAGTTCACGACAGATGTCGCCCGCAATCTTTTCAAAGGTTTCTCGCCCAGCGAATGCTTCGGGATCAACCACAAAGAAGAAGTGACCCAAGCCGTACATTTGAGGGCTTCCGTCGGGTGCGACACCAGTCAGTGCCTTCATAAACTTGCCGCCCGCAAGTGCTGCTGACAAGATTTCGACAACAGCTGCATAGCCGTAACCCTTGTAGCCGCACATTTCATCGCCCGGGCCGCCACCAAGGGGAGCCAATGCTGCTGTGCCGTTGACAAGCATCTTCAGGATTTCTTCGGAGTCGGTTATTTCGCTGCCATCTTGAGCAACAACCATGCCGGCAGGCGTAGGTTTGCCAGAACGTGCATAGAATTCTATCTTGCCGCGTTGAACGATAGAGGTGGCGCAGTCGATACAGAAGGGGAATTCTTCATCGGTTGGCAGCGCGAAGGTCAGCGGGTTAGTGCCCATCATGTTTTCGACACCAAATGTTGGCGAGATAGACGGACGAGCATTGGTGCCAGTAATGCCCACCATGCCTTCCTTGCTTGCCATAGTTGTCCAGTAGCCAGCAATGCCGTAGTGGGTGGAATTGCGGATTGCACCGCCAGCCATGCCGTAGGTACGCGCCTTTTCAATAAGCTTTTCCATAACGCGATAGCTGGCTACCATGCCCATACCATCGTGTGCGTCTGCAACAACTGTGGTTGGCGTTTCCTTGATGATTTCCAAATTGGTTTTGGGAAGCAAAGTTCCACGTTCGATGCGGTCGATATAGATGGGCTTAAAGCGGTTGCAGCCATGGCTTTCGATGCCGCGACGATCGGATTCTGCCAGCACGTCAGCGCAGATTTCTGCATCTTCGCGGGGAACACCATAGGCGACGAATACATCAGTCATGAACGAGATTACGGTATCCCAAGGGACATACGGACGAGTTTCCATAGTGGCTCCCATCTAGTCAGTTGATAGAGTAACTTCATTATAGGATGAATTTGGCGCGCTATAATCGAAGCTGTTCCTTGGATTAACTGCGGGAGGAAATGTGGCAAAAAAGAAGATGACAAAAGCCCAGGCAGCAGCTGCTCGTCATGAGGTTACAGCCAATGATATCGCAAAAAAGAAAGCGCACGAGGATAATCAATACATGAAGGAAGTCCGCCGACGCGCACAGAAGAAAGCGAACAAGTCGGTTGGCTTTAGCCTTATTGTTCCTATTGTTTTAGTCGTTGTTGTCGTTGTTCTCTGTCTTGTATTAACGAATGCTCCAGGCAAAATCCTGGGAATCTAAGCAAATTCTTATAGGTCAATGCAAGGCTTAGTGCTGTACTGTTTGCAAGTTGGTGCTAGTCAAGCGGGTATTGATCAAAATAATCAGCACAGTTTTCAGCAAGAAAATGCTTTAGTACGCCTACGGTATGTTTTGCGCGTAGTGAAAGCTTGGTTCGTCGTGGGTAAAGGAATCCTACGAGAACAGCCGAATCAGGTGTCGAAAGCGGTGTGAAGTGAAGGCCGTTTGTCGACATGTCTGCGTCCTTTTGGGAAAGATAGAATCCAAATGAATCAAACGCGGCTATGGCATCGTAGTCCGAGGATTGGACGTATTCAAGCGACATGCGTGGACTGGTAGTTTCCATACGAATGTTTTCAAGGGGATAATCGCAAAAGAGGCGATTAGTAAACTGGCGCATTTCTCGGAACGCATTTATTGCCATGGGCATTTTCGAAACTGTTTCACGATGAAGCATTTCTTCATCTGCAAGCTTAGAACCTTCCTTCCAAACGAAGCCGTAGCGCGTTTTTACGATAGGTTCGAACAGGATCTCGTTGTTTGAAAGAATTTCTTCGAGTGAATGTGCATGAATATCAACATAGCTTAAGTCGCTGCCATCCGAGTTTATGGCGTGGGCCACAAGTTTGTCGTAGGGCTCTTCGATGTAGGTCGATCGCTCGGCCAGCATGGCAACGTATCCAGGATAGGCAACGGCGGTTTGCGCCGCATAGTAACTAACATGTAAATGAATCGGCTCATCACCTTCAGGACGGTTGATTTCCTCATCGACAAGGTCTTCAACCATAAGGTTGTAGCTCGAAACGATACGCTTTGCGTGCTTTAATAAAAGCTCGCCTTCATTTGTAAGGCGTACGCCGCGTCTGCTGCGTTCAACCAGCTTGTAGCCCAATTCGGATTCAAGAGATGACACTGCTTTGTTTAGTCCCTGCTGGGAAATGAATGTGTTTTTAGCAGCACCGTAGAATGAACCTGCACGAGCAAGTTCGATAAAGTATCGCAAGCTTTCGATTTGCATCGTAGCTCCTTTACCAGTATCGATAAGACTAGTTAAGTATACGCAACCTCTAGTTGCATATTGTATGCACGGGTTGTTTATTTTCGACAAAAATGACCCACGTTACACTTTTCTGAGGGTTCTTGCGTTGAGGGGCGCAGGAAGAGAGAGGATAATCTGCGCATTTCTTTTCGCAAGGCAGAGACGAGTGTGAAAAGGGGGTAGCGTATGTTGAAGGAAGGCGAATCATTCGTCTATACCGCATGTCCTGGGTGGGGCGATCACGACTACTGCGCAATTAAGACCATTGTGAAAGATGGCAAAATTGTGCGTACCGAGCGCGTGATTTATGACGGCGTGGAAGAAGCTGATGGGCATATTTGCCAAAAGGGCTGTCTTGCTGGTCGTCAACCCTATGATCCCAAACGCTTGAAGAAGCCGCTGAAGCGCGTTGGCGAGCGTGGCTCTGGTGAATGGGAAGAAATCAGCTGGGATCAGGCTCTTGATGAAATCGGCGAAAAGATGAACAAGATTATCGCCGAGGATGGTCCGCAGGCTATTGCGTTATGGAATCTGCGAGCTGGTGTTCCGCCTGCGTACAGTCTTGAGGCTCTTATGCCCGAGCGCTTCGGTAACGTATTAGGGCTTACTTGCCCCATGGAATCGATTGGTCTGGATAATGGCCCGTTTTATACCGAGTACTACAGCGTAGGATCTACGGCTGCTCATGTACTTATTGACCCGCGTGTTATGGATGAAACAGACCTCGTATATGTGTGGGGCTGCAATCCTATCGAGAATCAAATTCGATTTGCTCAGCATTTGGTTAAAGCGCGTGAACATGGCGCTCGAATTGTTGATATCGGTTTGATTTTTGACGGTACCGCTGGTTTTGCTGATGAATTCCATGGCATTGCGCCTGCAACTGATGGCGATTTGGCTATGGGTATGATTAATTACATCATCTCGAATAACTTGCATGATGCTGAATATCTGACTCGTCGCTCTATTGCTTCATACATGGTTCGCGAAGACAATGGCTTGTTGGCTCGTGATGCCGAAGGTAATTTCATTGTGTATGACAATGCTGCTGGCGCTTTTGCTTCAGTGGCACCCAAGGGCGGTGAACTGCCAAGTCAGGATTTGGCGTTGACCGGTCATTTCACTTGGGATGGCGTGGAAGTAACGCCGGCCTTCCAGAAGCTTGTTGATAAGGCTGCCGAATATCCTGTTGAAGCAGTAGCGGAAAAGACCGGCATTCCTGCTTACATCATCGAAAAGCTTGCACACGATTGGGCTACCACTGAAAAGGCTTTCATTGTTAGTGGTTATGGCTTGCGTTATCACAACACTAACGAAACGTATCGCCTGCAGCATTTGCTTGGTATTTTGTGCGGCAAGTTTAGTCGCCCTGGTGCGGGCGTTATCGAAGGCTTGCAGCTGCAGGGTTACCCACTGAATTTCAACGATACAGCTATTGTGTTCCCTGATGGCAAAACGCTTGCATCGGTTAAATCGAACCCCGTACGTATGGCTCAGTGGTTTGCTCAGGCTGAGGCTCCGAATAGCCCGTACAAGGCGCTGTTAGTTGCAGGTGGTAATCCCGTTCATCAGCAGCCCGACCGTCAGCGTTGGCTTGATATCGTGAACCAGATGGATCTTGTTGTTGACTACGATATTTGGCTGACAGACACGGGTGAAATCGCTGACTATGTCTTGCCTGACTGCATGCCGTTTGAACGCGAAGACTTGATTACGGGCGCTTGCTATAACCATCTGGTGCTGCAAGAACCCGCTATCGAACCGCCCGAGGGTTGTGATCCACGTGATCCAGTTTTCCTGTGGTCTGAACTGGCCAAGCGCGTTGGTATTGGCGAATACTTCGAAAAGACGGGTCCTGAATGGATTGATGTTCGACTTGATACTGATTATCCGCTGGTTGCTTATATCCAGCCAAAGGTTACGTATGCACGCTTGAAGGAAGAGAAAATGATTCGTTCGATTGCGCCTGAATTCCCTTGGGATCCGTGGCGTGATCCAAATGAGGTTTTCCCGAACGAAACTGGTCGTTTTGAAATCTATGCTGAACGTCCGAAGGACTTCGACCTGTCTATTCCTCATCCTATCGAGCCGAACTATTTGGGCAAGGATCCTGATCATCCCTTCCAGTTATT
>JAZQRZ010000115.1:0-2379 GCA_045629845.1 Eggerthellaceae bacterium
TTCAGTATAACTTTACGATTCAGGCCCGCTATGAAGTTGGCTTCGATGATGAAATGCTAGAACTGCTGCGTCAAGCAGGTTTTTCTGAGCTGGCCATGGGCATCGAATTCTTGGATGACGAATCATTTGAGGCGTATAGCAAGAAAAGCACGCGCAGCGAAATCGAGCGCGCTATCGCAAACATTCAGGCGCATGGTTTGCGGGTTAGGGGTCTGTTTATCGTTGGTACCGAAAACCATGCTCCTGGTGTGGGGGACAAGCTTGCCGACTTTGTGATTGAACACGACATTCAAGGTGTTCTCATTCAGTCGATGTACTTCATTCCAGGCACAGTGTCGTACGACCAGCACAAAGATGAAATAATCGACCAGGCGCGCTGGGATCGTTGTGTTGGGTCGGTTGTTCATCGTCCTGCTCGGATGACAGCAGCACAGCTTCAGCAAGAGATTATTCATGCCAGCAAGCGCATTTATTCGCTTCCACGTTTGGCAAAAGCGCTTGTTCATAAGCGAGGAATCGAGCGACTGCTTTTTGTCGGAGAATTCTTCTGGCAGGCATCTATTCGAAGTGATTTACGCAAAGAGCTTCCTTATTTGGAGCAAGCTGACGAAAGAAGCTTCGCTGAAGTTCCTTCTGCTAGTCATTCAAAACCGTATCAAAGGCGTCTTGCTCCTGTAACGTTTAAGTAACCCGTTTTTGGCTTTTGAACGGGTCTTTTCGCGGTACAATGAGCGTTGGTCGTTGAAAAGTTCGTGCATAAAGAAGCGTATATGCAGGTTCGCGCGATACTAGGGCGGGGCGAATGCCGGAACTTAGCGAAGCATTACAATACTTTTCAGGGATGAATATCCTGACGTTAGTGTTTCTTACTGCTGGCGCTACGGTTATTTTGAATAACCGAACAGTCGAGCGGCTTCCTCGCCGTGTATTTCTTGACAGCCTTATGGCACTGTTCCTTATTGTGCTTATCGATTGGCTTACTCATATTACAAGTGGGTCATACCCGGAACTTCGGTATGTTCATACGGTTCTTCTTGCTATTACATTTGCGCTTGCTCCGTGTATACCTGTTGCCATTGCAGATGCCATTTTCCCAGCTGAAAATGTAAAGTGGATTCGCATACTATTGGTCGTGCATGCGGTGATTCAAGTTGGCAGCATTTTTGGTGGTTATATTTTCTGGATTGATGAAAGCAATGTCTATCACCGTGGACCGCTGTATGCGATTTACATGCTGGTTTACGTAATTGCTCTGGTGTATCTCGTGGTTGAATCCGTGCGTATGGGTCGCGCGTTCCATACCAGCATTCTGGCTATTGTTATGGTACTTGCCTGCCTTTTGGTGGGGGTATTTATGCAGGTGCTTAATAGTTCGATACGCACAACTTGGCCTGCAGTTGCCATGACGGTCGTGCTGTTCTTTGTGTATTACTCTGACATGGTGCTGCGCGCCGAACCGCTGACTAAGTTGCTGAATCGCCGTAGTTTCGAAGAGTACATCGAAGATCCTAAGCTACCTTGTGTTGTTGTGATTATCGATGTTGATAATTTCAAGCGTGTAAATGATACTCATGGGCATGTTTACGGTGATGAGTGTCTGGTAAAAATAGCAGGACTGATTCGACGCTCGTTTGGTCTGGCGGCTCTTTGTTATCGAACGGGCGGCGATGAATTCGCTGTTTTTATTACTATGCGATTATCTGATGCTGAAACATTGATAGGTGCGTTTAAGGATGCTGTTGCGCGTGTGCAGAAGGACGACCCGCGATTGCCGAATGTTTCGGTTGGGTATGCCATTGCAGATAGCGACTGTACCAATATTGAAACAGTAATTGACGCCGCCGATAAGGCTATGTATGAAGCAAAGAATCGCGCGAAGCAAGAGCGGGGCTTAGCGTACTAATTGTGGTTGATATCTTTTTGAATAGGTCGGATTCTTCTTGTGGTGCAGTTCTTTATGAGCGAAAGCTTGTTGTTCTGCCATTCGCGATGCTGACGCTGGTACTGGCAATCTTGTTGGGCTTAAGTGCGTGTACGGCGCAAAGCTCTAAAGAAGATGTTGTTGAAGAGGTTTCGACAAGCGCCGAATCGGCAAGTCATTATGCACTGCGTCATTACGATACGCGCCTTGATGGTTTGCGTATCGATGGCAAGACACCTTACCTTACAACGAAGGCGTCGCTTTGGGCGCTGCAGCCTGGCTATTCATTTGAAGTAAAAGAAGAGCTTCAGTATCCCGAGCTTCCTTCGGGTTGCGAAATTGTGTCGCTTACCATCGTGCTGCGCTCTATGGGCTTCCCTTTGGAAAAGACTGAATTGGCTGATGAGTATTTGGAAATCGACGGCGAACTTGATGGGTATCTTGATTCACCGTATGGC
>JAZQRZ010000116.1:0-8105 GCA_045629845.1 Eggerthellaceae bacterium
ATATCGTGGGTATTGCAACCCATAAGCAATCCTTTCGTATTGCTGTGCTTTCAAAATGGTAGCACGCATAGTCTTCAAGAAACCACAGGTTCTTCCAGGTTTAAGAATAGCAATTGCCTTTCTTGTAAGTATTAATCGGTATACTTTTACGTATGGAAGCAGAGTTCATATCACTTGCAGTAATTGCTGTTGTGGCAGCGGTGGTTCCGCTGGCTGCGAATCGTATTCCCAATAAGCTGGTGCCAGAAACGGTACTGCTTCTGATTGCTGGCGCTGTTTTAGGTCCGTATGCCTTAAACATTGTGCAGGTAACCGATGCCGTTAGCCTGCTTTCCGAATTGGGTATGGCATTCCTTTTCTTGCTGGCTGGCTATGAAATTGATCCCAAAAACCTAACTGGCCGTACGGGGCGTGCTTCGGTTGTAACATGGCTTGTGTCGTTTGTTATTGCAACGGCACTTACCTTCTGTTTTACCCGCGCTGAAGCGGGCGATATTGGAGCGGTCGCTGCATCGATTGCGCTGACTACGACTGCAATCGGTACGCTTATGCCTATCTTGGCTGAACGTGGCATTCTGGGAACACGTGTGGGTGATCTTGTTCTTAGCTATGGAACCTACGGCGAAATCATGCCCATTTTGGCTATTGCCTTGTTGCTTACTACACGTGCCAAGTGGGTCACGGTTATTGTTCTGTTGATGTTTGCCGCCATCTCGGTGTTTGTTGGTTGGCGTGCGCGCGAGTTTCGAAAAGTGGGAAGCAAAGCGTACGATTTTCTAATTGACCGGGCTAATTCAGGAAGTCAGACGCTTGTGCGCGTAACCGTTGCACTGCTTATTTGCTTGGTTGCTATAAGCGCTATTTTCCATTTGGATATTATTCTGGGCTCTTTTGCAGCAGGCTTTGTTCTGCGCTATGTTGTTCCAGAAGGCAATCATTCGCTTGAACAAAAGCTTGAAGCCATTGGTCATGGCTTTCTTATTCCGTTGTTCTTTGTTGTTTCGGGTGCAGGTATAGATGTTTCAGCCATTGGGGCGCGTCCGCTTATCCTGGTGATTTTCATCGTGCTGCTTTTGCTTGTGCGTTTCGTACCCATTCTGATTTCGCTGCGCATGAGCCGTGAAACACGCGATATGCACTGGTCTGACCGCGTTACGGTTGCTTTCTATTGCACAACGGCGCTTCCGCTTATCGTGGCGGTGACTAACATTGCGGTTAGTGCTGGGGCCATGCAGCAAGCAACAGCTTCACTTATGGTTGCGGCTGGTGCGGTGTCTGTGCTGCTTATGCCACTGTTTGCATCAATTTGCCAGCGCATATTAAAAGACTAGCGGCAGCTTAAGTTACGACGGGTCAGTGGGCTCACGTTCGATAAGGCTTTCCAGCGTTTCAAACAACACATCAGGATCAACTGGCTTGCTTAGATGAGCATTTAAGCCAGCCTGCATGCTTTGCTGAACGTCTTCATCGAAGGCGTTTGCCGTAAGCGCAATAATGGGAATAGCTTGGGCATCAGGGCGGCTTAAGGCGCGAATTGTTCGCGTGGCTTCAAGGCCGTCCATTACGGGCATGCGCATATCCATGAGTATGGCGTCGTAATGACCAGGTGCGCTCTTCGTGAACATGTCGACTGCAATCTGGCCATTTTCGGCAACATCAACTTCCATATCGTTCATCGAAAGCATCATTACCATAATCTCGGCGTTGATAGGCGTGTCTTCTGCAAGTAGAATGCGGCGACCTTTCAATTCAGCGCCTTTTGCGCGCGTCATCTCGGTCTTCTTGTTAAAGATTTCTTTAAATTCTTCCATGATATTGGCGGCAAATAGGGGCTTTGGCACAAACGTATCAACGCCTGCTTTACGCGCTTCTTCGGCAACATCATCCCAGTTATACGAGGTCAGAATAATAATCGGGGAGTCATCGCCATATTCAGCTCGAATGCGTCTGGTTGTTTCAATGCCGTCCATTTCAGGCATGCGCCAGTCGATTATTAGCAGGTTATAGGGCGTTCGCCGAGCCTCGCGAACCTTAATCATTTCGATGGCTTCAGCACCTGAAAGGGCCGTATCGCAGCTAACGCCAATTTGACCCAGTACAAATTTGGCATGTTCGCAGGCAACAGGGTCATCATCGATGGCAAGTACTGACATTTCGTTCGGATGTATTTCGTTCGTACCGTAATCAGCGCTTTGTCGTTCGCATTGTCCCAGCATAACGGTACATTTGAAGGTAGTACCAACCCCTTTTTCGCTTTCTACTTCGATGGTGCCACCCATCAGCTCAACAAGGTTTTTGGTAATGGACATGCCAAGGCCTGTGCTGCCGTACTTGCTTGTTGATGATGAGTCTTCTTGGCTAAAGGTATCGAAGATCTTCGGAAGATAATCCTTGCTCATTCCGATGCCAGTATCGCTCATGGTTAGCTGCAGAGTCGACATTCCGCCGTCACGGGAGATTTCTTCGATTTCAAACGTTATCCTGCCACCCGTCGGGGTGAATTTCACAGCGTTGCCCAAAATGTTAAGCATGATTTGGCGCAATTTCATGTCGTCGCCGATGTAGTAGTCATCAACTTGGCCTAACAGTCGACATTCGTAGGTAATTCCCTTATCGCGACACTGACCGCCAATCATGGTGTTCACTTGTTCAAGCGTTTTACCGAAGGAGAATTCTTCGTTATTGGTCACCATGTTGCCTGATTCGATGCGTGACATGTCCAAGATGTCATTGATGATGTTCAGTAAGTGTTGCGCTGATGCACCAATTTTTTCGAGCTGTTCGCGCGTTTCAACAGGAATTTCGGGGTTGTTTAGCGCGATATTATCCAGGCCGATAATGGCGTTCATGGGTGTTCGAATCTCGTGGCTCATATTCGAAAGAAAAGCAGTCTTTGCCTTGTTGGCATCCTCGGCAATTTTTAGTGCTTCGGCCAGCGCAGCTGTTTGTTCCAGGCTGCGGCGGGTTTCAAGGTCAACGTTGGAAAAGCACATGCCTACCGCATGAACGATGTGGTCATCGCGATCTTCGGGGTGGCGTACACCCGCAAAGCGAATCATTTCGTACGATTCTTGTCCATCATGAGTGCCAAGGTAGCGGAACGAAATAACGCGTTCAGTCATCAGCCCTTCTCGGATGGAATCAGACTGAGTGAACTGCATGAATTCATCGCGGTACTGTTCGGTGACATAGTTCTGGCAGTAGAGTTCCATTCCTTGCTGGAATGGAAAGTGTTCGCCTTCTTTTACGCCATGCAGAAGCTCGGAATGCTCCTGGTAGCACACGCCATCGTCGGTATCGAGCTCAACGTAGTACACACCGCGATAGTCGGAGGCCAAGGCGGTAATCAGCTTGTCTTGTTCGGCGCGGCGACGCTCTTCTTCAAGTAGCTTTTCTTGCAGAGCAAGTCGCGCTTCCATTTCTTGCTGGCGTGCCTCAGCTTCTCGTCGTTCGCGCTTTTCGGTGATGTCGCTAATAAAGACGTAGTAAATGCCGCCGTATTCATCTGTTTCGGTATAGTGGCCGTAGTCATCAACCCAACGGATCTCGCCATCTTTGCGAATGATACGATATTCAACGTAGTCAAGGTTTTCTTCACTTGTTCGAATCTGTTCAGCAATGGATGATTCAATGATTTGAAGGTCATCGGGATGAAGCATGCCTGAAAATGTATAGCCCGTCAGTTTCTTGAAATCGTCCAGGTCAGTGCAGCCAAAAATGTTGAAGACTGCCTGATTGGCATACAGTAGTTCTTCGGGCTTTTCAGCTTTGTAGATAAAGAAGCCGCCCGGCATATGCCGGCCGATTTCTTCCACGATGGGAATGGTCCGCTCATTTAGCTTGAAGTGCTCTCCGAACATGACAGCTCCTCTTTCGCGCATGCGACCTGCTGCAATTATCTCAGAAAAAGTTTGTGAGAGCGGGGCAATTGAACGAATAAGACTTCTTGTTGCAGCCTTGTTAAAGAGGTGTTGTTTAGTCTTAGAAGCAAGGTCATGGGGTACAATGGCGCGACCAGAAAAGAGGATGCTATGACTGAACAGATTTCAATTGCTTATCTAGGCCCTGAAGGAACATATTGCAACGAAGCAGCGTTAGTGTTTGCTGAAAAGCTTGGCGCCCCAGAAGCGCAGCTTATTCCGTGCGCTTCCTTTACCGAGGTCTTTGAATTCGTTGAGCGTGGTAAGAGTACCTATGGTGTTGTTGCAACGGAAAACGCGTTGGAAGGCCCCGTTACCGCCACGCTTGATAACTTTGCCTTCAATTCGTCAGCTCAGATTTTGGGTGTTCATGTACTGGATATTCATCATTGCCTGATTACGCATCCTCAGGCAAAGCAGACTGAAATCAATACCATTGTTTCTCATGTCCAAGCGCTTGGTCAGTGCCGCCGTTTTATTACGCGCGCATTCCCAGCTGTAACTACTGTTCCTGCAGCATCGACAGCAGAAAGCGTGAAGGCAGCTATGGCTGATCCCACGTGCGCCGCCATTGCTACGCGTTTTGCTGCCGAATTGTACGGCGCAATCGTTATTGATGACGACATCGAAGATCGCTTGGGTAACCAAACGTCCTTTGCGTTGATTGGTCGCCCTGGTTCGATTTCGCCTTTAGCGGGTTCACGATACAAGACCAGCATTGCGCTGTTCATGCAGCAAGACCGTGCTGGCACGTTGAACATGATTCTTTCCGAATTTGCTTATGCGGGCGTTAACATCACCATGATTCAGTCGCGTCCTACCAAGCAGGCGCTGGGCGATTATATGTTCTTCCTTGATTTGGAGGGTCGCTCTGATGATCCAGCGCTTCAAACGGCGCTGAATTGCCTGCGTCTGAAGCTACGCGAAGTTAAGGTTCTTGGCACCTATCCTGTCGACTAAGGTGGAAGGGGTTTTAGCCCTTTTCCGCATAATATGTAACAAGGGGTCTGACCTCTTGTTGTGTCCTTTTAAGCGCTATCATTGACGGGTGCAAAGAAGTGCCGGTTTGATAGCCTGTTTGCAAGAATCAAGCCTGAAGGCAAGGAGTAATTCATGGAACTGCTGCAACGTTCACGTCGTTTGCGTGGATCTGAAAGCTTGCGTCGTATGGTGCGCGAAACGCGCGCCGATGCATCGTCGCTTATCTATCCGATGTTTGTGGTTGAAGGTCACAACGTTAAAGAAGAAATCTCCTCGATGCCAGGGCAGTATCGCTGGTCACTTGATCGCTTACCCGAAAAGCTTGAAGAGCTTCAGCAAGCAGGTGTTGGTAGCCTTATGCTGTTTGGCATCCCTGATGAAAAGGATGAAGTTGCTTCTGCAGCCTATGCTGAAGATGGCATCGTGCAGCGTGCGGTTCGTGTGTGTAAAGAGCAGGCACCTGAGTTGTATTGCATTACCGACGTGTGCCTTTGTGAATACACCAGCCATGGTCATTGCGGCATGCTGAAGGGGCATGAAGTTGATAACGACCCGTCGGTTGAACTGCTGGCACGCACAGCTGTTTCGCATGCGGCTGCTGGTGCTGATATGGTGGCGCCTTCCGACATGATGGATGGCCGCGTGCTGGGTATTCGTCAGGCGCTTGATGCGGCAGATTTCACTACGGTGCCCATCATGGCGTATTCAGTGAAGTACGCTAGTGGTTTTTACGGTCCTTTCCGTGAGGCAGCTGATTCTGCGCCCGCGTTTGGCGATCGTCGCGCGTATCAGATGGATGTTCACAATCGCCGCGAAGCTGTGAAGAAGGCATTACAAGACGTCGAGCAGGGTGCTGATATTGTCATGGTAAAGCCTGCTATGTCGTTCTTGGATTTGGTTCGCGAAGTACACGATGCGGTTAATGTTCCTGTTGCTGCTTACAGTGTTAGTGGTGAATACGCCATGGTGAAGGCAGCTGCTGAACGAGGCTGGATCGATGAACAGCGTATCGTTGGCGAAATGGCATCTTCTGCTTATCGCGCGGGTGCTCATATTTATCTGACGTACTATGCCGAATTGGTGGCACGTCTTATTGCTGAAGGCATTGTTGGTTAGTCGCTTTGTTTGCAGTTGGGGGACTGAAAGGATTGAACATGCCAACATCAGAAGAACTTATGCAGCGTGCGTTGAAAGTTATTCCTGGTGGCGTGAATTCGCCTGTGCGCGCTTTCCAAAGTGTAGGCTTAACGCCGCGCTTTATTGATTGCGCTGAAGGGCCTTATGTATGGGATGTCGAAGGTAATCGTTATCTTGATTACATTGGCTCGTGGGGTCCCATGATTTTGGGTCACAACAATCCTGCGGTGTACAGCGCCGTTAAAGAAGCCTGCAAGCAGGGCTTAAGCTTTGGTGCTGCTACCGAACGAGAAGTTCTTATTGCTGAGTTTATCTGCGACACCATCCCTCATGTCGAAATGATTCGCATGGTTAATTCGGGTACCGAAGCCGTTATGAGTGCTCTGCGTTTGGCACGTGGCTTTACTGGGCGCGACAAGATTATCAAGTTCGCTGGTAACTATCACGGTCACAGTGATTGTATGTTGGTTGAAGCGGGTTCTGGTGTTATGACAGCAGGTGTTCCTGGCAGTGCTGGGGTTCCTGCAGGGTGCGCTCAGGATACGCTTACGGCAACGTACAACAATCTGGAAAGCGTAAAGGCGCTGCTTGAAGGTAATCCCGAGCAGGTCGCAGCTATTATTGTCGAACCTGTTGCTGCAAACATGGGCGTGGTTCTTCCTGCGGAAGGTTTCTTGGAAGGGCTTCGTGCTTTGTGCGACGAACATGGTGCGTTGCTAATCTTTGACGAGGTTATTTGCGGTTTCCGCTTGGCTTATGGTGGCGCGGCAGAACGCTTTGGCATTACTCCCGACCTGGTTACTTATGGCAAGATTATTGGCGGCGGCATGCCGGTAGGTGCCTTTGGTGGGCGCGCTGATATCATGCAATATATGGCGCCAGTAGGTCCTGTGTATCAGGCTGGCACCTTGTCAGGCAATCCTATTGCAATGGCTGCTGGCTTTGCTCAGCTTCAGGAATTGCATGAGTATCCCGAGCACTATGAGCGCCTGGAATTGGCTGGTCAGCACTTGTTTGGCGGTATTGAAGACTTGCTTGAAAAGTACGAGGCACCGTGCACGATTAACCATATCGGTTCAATTGGCAGCGTGTTCTTTACGCCAGATCCTGTTACTGATTACGATTCGGCGAAGAAATCCGACACGCAGGCCTTTGCGCGCTACTTTAAGTACATGCTGGAACAGGGTTTCTCATTAGCTCCTTCACAGTTCGAAGCTATGTTCATCTCGTGCATGCATGATGACGGAATGCTTGACGAAACACTTGCCGCCATCGAAACGTATCTTCAAGAACAGCTCTAAAATGTAACAAGGGTTACGCCCTTTGTTACATATTTGCATGAAAGGTAAACATGCGGCAGCTGGAAGAGTACATTAACGTCGGTACGAAGCGTATGCGCTGTGGCTATACCACGGGCACGTGCGCAGCGGCAGCTTCGCGTGCGGCGGCCGAACTGCTTCTTTGCGGTACTGTGATTCCAGCCGTTACTGTGTCGACGCCTGCAGGTATCGATGTCTTGGTCGAAATCGAAGAACACGATACAGGTCAAGATTGGGCTGAATGCGCTGTTCAAAAGGATGCAGGCGATGACCCCGATGTAACAAATGGTGCGTTGGTGTTTGCGCGCGTTGAGTATTGCGACAAACCAGGTATACACATCGATGGTGGTGTAGGGGTAGGGCGCGTAACGCGTGAAGGGCTTGATCAACCTGTTGGCGCTGCTGCAATTAATTCCACGCCGCGAAAGATGATTCAGGAACAGGTCAGTTGTGTCCTTAATGCTACGTCAGATAATGCTGTGTGTCCCGCTAATCAGGGCTTGCTTGTAACGATTTCAATTCCAGCTGGTGTCGAGCTTGCAGCCAAAACCTTCAATCCGCGTTTGGGCATCGAAGGGGGCATTTCGGTGCTGGGTACTTCAGGTGTCGTTCGACCCATGAGCGAAGATGCGCTTATATCTTCAATCGAACTTGAACTTAAAACGCTGCGTGCTCGTGGCGTTGATGACGTGCTTATTGTTCCAGGAAACTACGGCCGTGATTTTGCTTGCGGGCAATTGCAGCTTCA
>JAZQRZ010000117.1:0-4120 GCA_045629845.1 Eggerthellaceae bacterium
CGAACAACCGATTCAGCAGTTGCATCTTCAGGAATGGGATAGGTCTTCGGGAACAGGAAGCCTTCCAGCGTATTCTTGCCGACTTCACCCAAGAAGGGGTAATCAGCTGCATAAACTGATGCATCGCTTGCTGCTGCCACAAAGGCATCAACCGTAATGCGATTGTTCGTTGCCGCCGAAACGATTTCTGCTGTTTGTAGCAGCGTTGAGCCTTCGGGGATGGTAGTGCCATCGGCCTGGACTGGCGTTTGCAATACCATGATAATCTCGTCGAGCGACTGACCGCCGACCAGCGTGTACGTACCGGGCTGCAAGCTGTTTTCTACACCAAGCGTTCCAACACGGTCGATAAACTCGTTCGTGTTCGAAATAAGACCTGCATCTGCAAGCGTTTTTGCAATTGACTTAACGCTTTCACCTTCATCGACAACAATTTGAACTTCTTGCCCCTTTGCAACCTGCGGAGTAGAAGAACAGCCCTTTACAAAGGTCATTGCCCCAAACACGATGCCTACGATAGCTGCAATAAGCACCAAAATGCCAATAATGGCAGGAATCGGGCTTCGCTTCGGGCGAATAGCGGACGTGTCGTAAGTGCGGAAAGCCTTATCGCCCTTTGCATGCGCAGAACGAGCAGCATGGGTGGGACGCGACGAGTACGTGATATTCCGACGACGCGGCATAGGAAATCCTTAACTTCTGAAGCCTGACGCGTCACGCGCGTCGAGCCAAGCTTGCAAAAATAAACTTGCAGCTATCATATCGACTTTGCCTCGCATGGCTTTCTCGCTGAGCCCCTTTTCACGCAAACTCCGTTTGGCTTCAGCAGAACTAAGCCGTTCATCTGCGAACTCGCAAGGAATACCAGTGTTTTGCTCGACATCTGCTGCAAATGCGCGAATGCGCGCAGCTTGAGGCCCTTCTTCACCTGCAAGAGTCATAGGTAAACCGCAAAGCAACAGCTGCGGCTCCCAATCTTCCAACACGCGCTTGAACGGTTTTGCATTGCTGCGAACCTCGTCGGCTGAAAGTACGCAAACTGGTGAAGCAATGCGCTGATCAGGGTCGCTAACGGCAACACCTACACGCTTTTCACCTATGTCCAATGCAAGAATCCTCATAGCACCTTTGGATAATATAACAACGTGCGGATCTGCGATACCCGCATTGGCTCGAAAGCCAAGACCGAGAACCGCAAACCCGCACGGTAACGAACAATTTGCCCTTAGGCAAGCAAACTACTTGCTGCGACCAATCGTGTTAGACACATACGACGTTTGGTCCTTCAGCAGAACGTCGTGTGCGCCACCTTCGACGATACTGGTCGACGAAACAACCGTAAGCTTAGCGTTCTTCTGAAGCTCGGGGATGGTAAGGCAACCGCAGTTGCACATGGTTGACTTAATCTTTGCCAAGGTAACAGCCACGTTGTCCTTCAACGGACCAGCGTAAGGAACATAGCTATCGACGCCTTCTTCGAAGGTCATACCCTTCTTGTCGCCACCCAGGTCGTAGCGCTGCCAGTTGCGTGCACGGCTGCTGCCTTCGCCCCAGTATTCCTTCATGTAAGAACCGTTGATGTACACGCGGTTGTTGGGAGCTTCGTCGAAGCGAGCGAAGTAACGACCCAACATGACAAAGTCGCTGCCCATGGCCAGAGCCAGCGTAATGTGGTGGTCGTACACGATGCCGCCGTCGGAGCAAAGCGGAATGTACACACCCGTTTCCTTGAAGTAAGCATCGCGAGCCTTGGCTACTTCAATCGTAGCCGTTGCCTGACCACGGCCGATGCCCTTCTGTTCACGCGTAATGCAGATGGAACCGCCGCCGATACCAATCTTGATGAAGTCGGCGCCTGCTTCAGCCAAGAAGCGGAAGCCTTCTTCGTCGACAACGTTGCCAGCGCCAACCTTGACGGTATCGCCATAGCGCTCGCGAATCCAAGCGATGGTCTTGGCCTGCCACACGGAATAGCCTTCAGAAGAGTCGATGCACAGAACATCGGCACCAGCTTCGACCAGAGCCGGCACGCGCTCGGCATAGTCGCGGCTGTTGATACCAGCACCAACCATGTAGCGCTTGTGGGTATCCAGCATTTCATCGGGGTTCGACTTGTGTGAATCGTAGTCCTTACGGAAGACGAGATACAGCAGGCAGTCGTTTTCATCAACAATGGGAAGCGAGTTCAGCTTATGTTCCCAAATGATGTCGTTAGCAATCTTCAGCGAAGTGTCAGCCGAGGCAACAATCATGCGCTCGCGCGGAGTCATAACTTCAGAAACTTTAGTTTCGAGAGGCATGCGCGACAGACGATAGTCGCGATCAGTTACCACGCCAAGCAGCTTGCCATGAGGATCAGCGCCAGCGGTAACAGGCATAGTGGAATGACCGTACTGGTTCTTCAAGGCCACAACATCAGCCAGCGTCATGTCGGGGGAAAGGTTGGCATCGGAAGTAACGAAGCCTGCCTTGTAGTCCTTTACGCGAGCAACCATGGCAGCCTGATCTTCGATGGACTGGGAGCCATAAATGAAGGACATGCCACCTTCGGTAGCCAAAGCGATTGCCATCTTGTCATCAGAAACAGCCTGCATGATGGCGGAAACCATGGGAATAGACAGACTAATAGCTGGCTCTTCCTCGCCGCGACGATACTTTACAAGCGGCGTGTGCAAATCAACGTTAGCTGGAATGGTTTCTTCCGACGTAAAACCCGGAACGAGCAGGTACTCGTTAAAGGTGCGCGACGGCTCATCAAAATAAAATGCCATGGCGGCTCTTCCCTTCGCTTCGACTGGTGATTGATATTTGTGACATTATACGCGCGCGGAATACCTAGAGGGGCAACTAAATCCCCAGTTCGCAGGTTCACCAGAACTAGTTCATTTAAGAAGAAAAGACGAGCTTAATTATGGGTTCGATGATCCTTGTAATTTGCTAAATAAGGAGCGAACTCTTCCGAGGTGTCGGAATTTCCTGAACGCCAGTCCTTATGGTCGATGATCTGGGACTGAGCTCCGTAATAAGCATCGATGTAAGCAATCAGGTTATCCAGTGCTTGAAGCTGCTCTTGCGGGTAATCGCCCGAACCTCCAACATGCACCATTTCGATACCAATAGACCAAGCGTTCATGCCATAATCAGGCGCCCAATCGCCAATGGGCACCGTGCCCACCATATCGTCGCGCCCATCTTCGGTAATGCCAAACTGCTCGTTATGACCCGCATCACCAAAGCCTGCATGATGCGCAATTTTATCGAGCGGAACACACTGAACAATGCTGCCATCAATGTTGATAACAAAATGAGAAGCAACACCAGCACCACTGCCATCCCAGTAGTCCACCACGCCTGCAGCTTCACCATCACCTTCGGTGTCATGCAACACAATGTACTTTTGGAATTCAGCAGGCTTATCGCCATGCACAAAGCTTTCGCGATAGTCCTCGGTTAAGCGCAGGTCCGTAGGAACAGCTACAGCCGAGGAAGACGAAGATTCTGGCTGATCAGAAACCTCCAAAGGAGCAGAGCTGCTTGCCGATGAAGGCGCGGGAGCCGAGGCACATCCAAACAGGCCGAACACTACAGCAAACGCAGCAACGGCAAAAGCAGCTCTTTTCATCTTTACTCACTCCTTAAGGCTTCGACAGGATCTTTACGGCTGGCACTACCAGACGGAATTAAGCCAGCAATGAAGGTTAGAAGCACGCTGATGAGAACTAGGATAACCGCAGCGCCAACTGGCAGCAAAGCGACATTAGGAACGTTAAAGATACTATAAACAATGATGTTTGCTGGTATACAGCCAAGCGCCGTTACACCAACGCCAAGTAAGCCTGCAATCAGGCCCTCGATAACAGTTTCGGCATTAAACACGTGGCTGATATCGCTCTTCGAAGCGCCAATAGCACGCAAGATACCAATTTCCTTCTTGCGCTCGAGTACTGAAATGTAGGTGATAACACCAATCATGATGGACGACACGATAAGCGAAATAGCAACGAAGGCGATAAGCACCGTAGAAATCATGTTCACGATGGTCGTCACCGAAGACATAAGCACACCAACCAAATCGGTATAGCTGATGACCTTATCTTCATCGACCGCACGCATCTCTTCG
>JAZQRZ010000118.1:0-3111 GCA_045629845.1 Eggerthellaceae bacterium
GAGAAAACACTGCGATACAAAAGCGTGATTGAAGCTGCAAGAGCCACACTCTGCCTTTTTATGGCAGTACTGCTGGCAACATGCATGACACCGTTTACCCCTCAGGCACAAGCAGACAACCAGCCGTGGGTGAACGTATTCATGACGATGCCCGATGGCAGGACAGCGGACGTAACCAAAGTGGTCATGACGCTAAACGGTGCAGACTATGCCTCGGTTAAGTTCGAAATCAAAAGCAGCGCACATACCTCAGGAAACGCTAACTCATTAATGTACGACCTAGTCGACGTTGATTCGGGCAACAACGACAAGCTTCTACTAAGGTCATCGAAGCCCAAGCTTGAAATTCCCTTCAGCAAGCTTATCTCAACGAACAACCTTCAAGTTCGCATCATGGAAGTGCGGGACTCCAATTCCGAAGGCGTCATAGTAGCCCGTGCAAAGCTAAACATTAGAATCGCCGATTCCAAGAAAGCCGAGGCCCAGCTTCCGAAAGGCGGCTGGTCATTTTCCAACGGCTTAAACATTACACTTGGCGGCAGTGCGCCAGGCGGTTTCTTCAAGGATACGAAAATTGTTATCAGCGCCATAAGCCTACCTGTTACCTACAAACACAATCCCGACGGCACTACGGTTGTAGGAATCAACTGCAACGCCAACGACCTTGCATTCTACAAAGCAGTGAAGAACAGGAATGTATGGCAAAAGTATTCCGACAAAGCCCTCGAAAGCATGGCTAAGGGAATAAGCAAAGGCATGAGTGGCAAAGGAGTGGGATCATGGGGTGGCAAAGGCCTTGATTGGTCAATTGCTGGGTTTGCTGAATTCAACACGAAGAACCCAACGGCTCCGTGGAACGTCACCTTAGTTGGTACATTAGGCATGAAATTCTCGCAGAGCGCTCAGTACTTCTGCTTAACAGGCACCGTGACGGCAGGTGTTGGTGGCAAGTTCTTGGGTTCGATTGTTCGCAATCCCGCAAACGATAGCTATTCGGGCTACATTGACCTTGGTGGCTATGGCACGCTAGAACTGTTCGGCGGCTTGGGAGCGGGCACTATTGCAGCAGTGGGCGTATATGGCAGAGGCAAACTCGAGGCTGACTTTGGGCTTCTTCCGAAGAGTAACTTCGGCCTGAAGACGATTAGTGTATCAGGCGATGCAGGCCTGAAGGCAGTAGCATTCAACTTTGATATCGTACGCTGGGTAGTCCTTGAGCCGAAAAACAGCCCCTATTATCTGTACAAACGTGATAAGAAGCTGCCAACAGTTGACGAATCATCTATGGCAGACACCTCACAATCGCAGGGCGGCACGTCTACACAAGCAACCACGCTTGCTGATGTCGATGCCGACGCTGTATACCCCGAGATTTCTCGCAATTATCTGAACGAAGATAGCGCCTGGACTGGTGGCGATTTTGCCGCAGGCTCATCCGATGCTCTTAGTACGCAAGCCACCACGCTTGTACAAAATATCTACGGTGCCGCTGATCTTGTGTGCACCGAAACAAAGAGCGGGCCAGTTGTTGCCTACATCGCCGATGCCGAACAGGTAGGCGTGACAGGGCGAGACTCCGCCAATCGCACCGTACTTGTATACTCGCGCTATAAAGATGGAAAATGGACAAAGCCCAAGCCAATTGATGTGACGAGTAACGGATACGGCGCCACATCCGATTACAACCCATCCATTTGCGCGCTTCCCGACAGTGATGCCTTCTGCGTGGCCTGGCTCGACGCTACAAAACCTGCCACTTCAGGCATGTCGCTCGGCGATATCGCAAAGATACTTGACGTGCGTCTGGCAAAAGTAGATGAAAACGATAACATCTCGATAGCAAATGTACAGTTCAGCGACTTGTATGATGGTAAAGCCGTAAGCGGCGAACCTTATGTGTATGTCGAAAAAGGCAAGGCTGGCAACCCCATTGCATACGTCGCATGGGCAACCAACGAACCTTCGGGTTCGGACGGTCAGATTGTTGGTGTTTCAGGCAAGCACGATATATACCTTGCCGCTTCAGACGTAACATCGGGAGCAGGATCATACAGCGGTGCTGGTCATGTAGCATCTGAGCCCGGCGCCATCACATCGATGGCGGTCGGAAACTTCAAGGGCACACCGACAGTTGCCTGGTCAGTCGACACAACATACGCACAGCGCTTCAAAAAAGCAGGAGAATCGTGGCAGACGGTTCCCATGAGCGACCTGACGTCACTCAGCGATTCCGGCATATACACGATGACGCAAGCCAGCTGGTCCGTGGCTCCGAATAACGGAGCAAAAAGTGAAAAGCTTGTTCACGGCGCTGGAAACGTCCAATTCGTAACCGTTAATGGCGCACCTGTACTGGCATACACCATGTGGGCTCGTGCCGACGAAAAAGGCAATTTCGCTAGCATCTATAACGCGAACGACGGTAGTCTATTGCTGGACGGCAGAACAGTGGGATTACCAACCCCTGACGTAAGGGTATTCGGCGATATCGGCAGCACCGCCAACAAGGGAATGGTCACATGTCTCAGAACAAACAAAGCTGCAGGTATCGCAGCAATGGTGAAGAAGGGTTCATGGGCGACGGATTGGGGTTCGATAGTCGATGCCACCGACGCTAAAACCGACGTAACAAGCTATGACATCGTGTATCACAACGGTTCGCCAATGCTTGTCTACACCACCGTTGCATCTGCCTCGAAGAACTTGGCAACCCAGTCAGCTGATTCGCTAAGCACGCAAGCAGATGATTCTGATTATGTAGCCGACTTAGAAGTAGCAAGCGGCGATGCCCTGCGCGACGTAAACATTGAAGGCGTGTACTACGACGAGATGGAAGTCGACGCTGGCCAGATTATGCCCGTAAGCGTCGACTTTAGTAACGATGGCGTTGTGCCCATCGACGGCGTTGACGTATACACCTACAACGAAAATGTTGATGACGAACCAGTGCTAAGAGTTTCAACAAATGAAACGATTCAGTCAGGCGACGAAGGTTCAGCTGCATTCGAAATGCAACTTCCTGACAGCGAAGCCTTTACAGAAGATTTGCAGTACTACCTGCTTGTAGTCCCGAAGGGTGCCACAGGTGTAAATGTCCAAGCTATGACCGAG
>JAZQRZ010000119.1:0-4767 GCA_045629845.1 Eggerthellaceae bacterium
CGCAGTTCGCGACGAGCTTTAGCACGCGCTTCCAAAATTGAAAGACCTGGCGTGTCGTCGATGAAAAGTTCAAGCTTAGCTAAGCGATTCGAAGCGTCAGCAATAGCGCCCCAGTCGCCTTCGGAAATAAAGCCACCACGAATCTTTGAGAGCGACACACGCGCATCGGCGCACAGAATACGCTGAACAAGCTGGCCAGCGCTCATTTCTAACGAAAAGAAAGTAACCGTATTGCCAGCCTTGGCCGCATTAACAGCTAGGTTTAGAGCAAACGAAGTTTTACCAACACCAGGACGCGCAGCCAGAATAACCAAGTCGCCACCGCGCAGGCCGTGGAACAGATCGTCGACATCCTTAAAACCTGTGGATACGCCCGCCATGTGCGATTTCTGTTCGGCGAGCTTCGTGATTTCCTCGAAGGCTTCGTTGATAAGCGTATCCATCTTTACAAAGGTAGATGACACACGACGTTCGGTAACGTCAAAGAGCGTTTTCTCTGCATCTTCGACCACTTCATCCAAATCGTCGGGCGCGTTATACGCCATAGCACTGATTTGCGTAGATGCATAAATAAGGTCGCGCAGAATGGACGTACGCTTAACAATATCGGCATGGTTTGACCAGTTGGTAAGCGCAAAGGTGTTGTCAGCAAGTTCGATGATGTAGGAACGGCCGCCAATAGCATCAAGCTGACCAGATGCATTAAGAGTGTCGGCCAACGATATTTGGTCAACTGGAATACGACGCGAATGCAAATCGCTGATAGCTTCAAAAATAATACGATGCGACTGACGATAGAAATTATTCGGGCGCAGCTTGACCATTATTTCTTCCAAAATGTCAGCATTAAGCATGCAGGCAGCCAGCACCGATTTTTCTGCTTCAATATTACTAGGGATAGGTTTGTTGTTCTCGTTGTCGGACATTAGTTCCTTCAGTTCTGTGGTTGTACTTACGTGCAAAATGCGCACAAACTAGTGGTGTTTTATAGGTATAGTAACGCAAACGTTTACGCAGGTCATTGACTATTTTTGACCACTTTTTTGATGTGATTTTTATCCACCAGAGAATGTGAAAAACCCCTCCGTCCTATCAGGAAAAAGAGGGGTTTTCCAGACTTTCCACCGTTTTCCACAGTGGATTATTTTTTGTAGGAATCGTCGATGTTATTCGGCAGCTTCTTCGGTTGCAGCCTCTTCGACAGCTTCGGCGGCCTCTTCGACAGCCTCAGCAACTTCCTCGACAGCTTCAGCTGCTTCAGCAACTTCGGCTGCAGCTTCAACGTTACCAGCTTCGTCGGTAACGGTGAGCTTTACGGTAGCCTTGATTTCGCGATACAGCGAAACGACAACCGTGTGAGCGCCAACAGTCTTGATGGCCTGGTTGATTTCGACACGGCGACGATCAACTTCGATGCCTGCTTCTGCAAGAGCATCAACAATCATCTGAGCAGTGACGGAACCAAACAGAATACCTTCGTCACCAACCTTAGCCTTGATGGTGATTTCGGCAGCTTCGATCTTAGCCTTCAGTTCCTCGGCGTTAGCAATACGCACTTCTTCGCGCTTAGCGATGTTGTGACGACGCTGTTCGAGCTGCTTCAGGTTGCCCTCCGTTGCCAGGATAGCAATGCGCTTCGGCAGCAGGTAGTTGTTTGCAAAGCCGCGAGAAACCTCGACGACGTCGCCTTCGCCACCAGTGCCCTGCAGTTCTTCAAGAAGAATAACCTTCATGCTGAACCCCCTTAATCGCGGTTGCGACGGCGATCGCCGCGGCCGCTGACGGCAGGAACCGTGTACGGCATGAGGGACATAATGCGTGCGCGCTTCACGGCGTTAGCGATGTCGCGCTGGTGCTGCACGCAGGCGCCCGTCACACGACGCGGCTTGATTTTGCCACGATCGGTAACGTACTTGCGCAGCAGCTGAGTATCTTTGTAGTCGACGAAGTCTACCTGGTCCTTGCAGAACTGGCAGTACTTACGACGAGGCTGCTTGCTGTAATCAGCCATGGGTACGTACCCCTTTCCTAAAATTACTTCCCTTAGAAGGGAATATCGTCATCATAAACAGAAGACGAGGCATCGATAACCGGGGCTGCCTGTGCAGGAGCTGCACTTTGCATCGGATCAGCGCTGGGCTGGAAACCACCCTGGAAACCACCTTGACCGCCATTGCGGGAATTCATGAACTCAAGGTCGTCAATCACAACTTCAATCTTGCTGCGCTTCTGACCATCACGTTCCCACTGGCTGTAGCGCAGTTTGCCTTCGATGGCGACCTTCGTGCCCTTCTGCAAATAGTTGGACACGCTTTCTGCGCGGTTGCCGAACATCACGCAATCGATGAAGTTTGCGTAATCTTCCCATTCGCCCGTCTGCTGATTGCGACGACGGTCGTTAACAGCCACGCCAATGTTCAGGATGGCCATGCCAGACTGCGTGCGACGCAGTTCGGCGTCACGGGTAAGATTTCCACTAATAACGACTCGATTGATGCTCATTGTTTTCCACCTCTTCTTCCAATTTGCGCCCCTTTAGGCGCGTTTCCCGATTTAGTCGCGGTCGGTGCGGCACACAATCATGTGGCGCTCGACGTTGTCGTTGATGCGCAGGATGCGATCAAGCTCTGCAATGTGGTCGGGACCGGCATGGAAGTCGACGAGGATATAGTCGCCTTCGGAAAGACCGTTGATTTCATACGCGAGTTTGCGCTTACCCCAGGATTCGACATTGTCGATCTTGCCCTCACCTGTGGTGATGACACCCTCGATACGGCTCTGCACGTTTGCACGAGCCTCCTCCTCGAGAGTCGGGGCGACGAAATACAGCAATTCGTAAGCCTTCATCAGCTCACCTCCTTTGGACTAAACGGCCCCAGACGGTGAACTGGGGCAGGTAAAAAAACAGCCTGCTTATTCTAACAAAGCCGCTATATTTTAGCTTCGCTTCACAAGAAATACCCAGTTCGTTTGCAGTTATTTCCGGCAACTTATGCCGATATTGACTTGCTTGAGCCCAGGCATGCTAAGGAGTATTAAGCCCGGGCTCGAAACGATAGTACGAATGAATTCTTTACCGCAAACCAAATTCGTAGAAGAAAAATGCCTGCTTATACGCCCAAAATGCACCAAGAAAAAGCGTGTCAGCAACCTACGCAAACCCCATGAGTTACCGCTTGAAGACCACCAGTTACACCGTACAAAGCCAATAAAAACGGCTGCCTGTTCAACACAAGCAGCCGTCAATTCACTTGTATAAATGAAGACTATTCGGCGTCTTCGCCTTCTTCTTCGTCGTCAACAATAGCGTTCAGCATGTAGTTCAGCGACTTGCTGACGTAGATAGGTTCTTCAACAAACACGGGCTTTTCATCTTCGTCGAAGCGATACGGCAGGCCGATAGCATGACCGTACTCAGCGCCCGGCACGCCACCTTCAGCGATAAGGCAATCGCCCTTCTTGCCGCCTTCAAGCTCGATATAACCGTCGTAGCAGAAGCCATAAGCATCGGCGCCCTTGGCGTTCTGAACCGTCTTACGCACGCTATTGAAGCTTTCGGAAACATCGTCGCCCGGATGCTCTTCGCAGAACAGTGCATCCTTTACAGCCAGTGCAGAAAACGGAATGACGACTTCGCCCTTTTCCATACGCTCTTTCGCATCGTTCAAGCAATAACGCAGCACGCTTTCCAGCACGCCCGGAATAATTACTCGCTCTTCTTTGGTTGCCACCATGTGAATCCCCTATCTCTGTTATTGAGCCGCACTATTATACATAACCAGCCTGTCGCGGTTATGAAAGTGTTATTTGAGGTGCTGTTAGTCCGCTATGAGCTGACCGGCAGGACCGTAGCAATTGAACCGATACCCTGAATGCAGGGGCTCAATTTGCTGATAACTTCCTCGGCGCTTTCGCCCACGATTACCAGTGCCAGCGCACCTTCGTTCATGTCGAAGCTGGCTTGCAGAAGGTCGCTGATTTGCGTCAGATTCTGCAGTAGCTGCGTACGACCTTCGAGGCTGGCGAAATCGACGCGCACCAAGAACATGCCATCCACGCCTGTAGCAAGCAGGTTGCTTAAGTACGCAGACAAGTCTTCTTCGGGACGCGGAGCTGGAACAGTTATCGGCAACGCCGTAACAACGGACTGCGCCTGCTGCGGTTCGGGCTGCTGAACAGCCACTGGCTCGGGCTGTGGTTCAGGCTGAGGCACAAACACTGGCGCAGGCTCGGGCTGCGGCGTAGGCTCTGGCACGAACACAGGAGCAGGCTCGGGCACTGGTGCCGCAACCGCTTCAACCGGCTCAGGTTGCGGTGCGGGCTGCGGAACAGGCTCGGGCTCAGGAGCGGGAGCTGGTTCGGGCTCTTGTTCTGGCGCCGGCTCAGGTTCGGGCTCAGGTTTTGGTTCGGGATCGGTAGGCTCAACCTCGATATGCTCAGGCTCGGGCCAAGACGAAGCTGCAGCTTGTAGGTCAAATTCAGGAGCAGGCGCAGGCTTAGGTTCGGACTGCGGTTCGGGCTTAGGCGCTGGCTCGGACTTGAACTCAGGAACCGGATCAGAAGGCGGTTCAAACGTGAAGGTCGATGCCTGCTTAGGCTGAGCTGCCGCCTCAGGCTCGGGCGCAGACTCAACCACAGGTTCTGGCTCGGGCCCGGGCGCTGCCGCAGGCTCAGGCTCAGTCTTCGGAGCCTCCTGAACTGCAGGAGCCGCACTGGACTGGCTTGCCACCACTTCAGGCGCAGGTGCTGCCACGGCTTCTTCTTGCG
>JAZQRZ010000120.1:0-5222 GCA_045629845.1 Eggerthellaceae bacterium
GCAGCCGCCTATCTTCGGTCTGAAGAAGAAGAATTCGAAGTCGCCTAAGGTCGAACGTTATATCTACGACGAAAAGGCGGTTTCCAGCACCTTGGCTGGATACGACAATCCCGACAAGTTCGACGTTCAGCGTTATAAGGGTCTGGGCGAAATGGACCCAGAACAGCTGTGGGAAACCACGATGGAACCGGCTAGCCGTACGTTGCTGCAGGTGAACATCGATGACGCAGCTGAAGCAGAACGCGCAGTTAGCGATCTCATGGGCGATAAGGTTGAACCGCGCCGCGCGTTCATCCAGTCCCACGCCCGCGACGTCCGTTTCCTCGACATTTAGGAGAAGCATTAGATGGCTGAAGATAATTTCGACGAGTTCCTGAACCGCGCCGAAGAAGACGCGGATGATATGGAGGAAACTCCCGAGGACGACATCCTAGACGATGTCGATTCAGAAGACGAAGATTACGTCGAAGAAGAAGACGAAGACCTGGGTGGCGCATCGCTTTCGGGTGCTCTTGTGTCCGAAGAAATGAAGGCGCAGTCCCTTATGGTCGAGATGCCCAGCGCTCATGGCGAAATCGTCGAAGGCGCAAATGGTGGCGAAGGCACTATCGTGCGTAGCGCCTACCTGGGCAAAGAAATGCAAGCATCCTTCCTGGAATACTCGATGTCCGTCATCGTCAGCCGCGCGCTGCCCGATGTTCGCGACGGCTTAAAGCCTGTTCATCGCCGTATTCTGTACGCCATGAAGGAATCGGGTTACACCTCTGCGCGCGCACACATGAAGTCCGCGCGTACAGTTGGTGACGTTATTGGTAAGTATCACCCGCACGGCGACAGTGCAGTGTATGACGCCATGGTGCGTCTGGCTCAGCCGTTCAACATGCGCGTTCCGCTGGTCGACGGCCACGGCAACTTTGGTAGTATCGACGGCGACGGCGCAGCTGCTATGCGTTATACCGAAGCTCGTTTGGACAAAGCTGCCGAAGTACTGCTTGAAGACCTGGATAAAGAAACGGTCGACTTCCAGCCCAACTACGACGAATCGCTGACCGAGCCCATGGTTCTGCCGGCTCGTTTCCCGAACTTGCTGGTCAACGGTTCGGCAGGTATTGCTGTTGGTATGGCTACCAACATTCCGCCGCACAACTTGGGCGAAACAATCGATGCTGTATGCCTGCAGCTCGATAATCCTGACTGCACAACCGAAGACCTGATGAAGGTTTTGCCTGGTCCTGACTTCCCGACGGGCGGCGAAATCATGGGTCGTCGTGGCATTATCGGTGCCTACGAAACAGGTCGCGGCAGCCTGACGATTCGTGCGAAGTATCGCATTGAAGAGCTGAAGAATGGCAAGTCGCAAATCGTTATTACTGAAATCCCGTACCAGGTAAATCGTAACCGCCTGCTCGAAAAGCTTGGCGAGCTGGTGCGTGACAAGAAGCTGCCTGAAATCAGCAACATTCACGACGCGGCAGACCGCAAGGGTATCGACATCATCATCGAGCTCAAGCAAAATGCTATGCCGCAGGTTGTTATTAACAAGCTGTTCAAGCACACGCAGCTGCAGGTAGGTTTCGGCGTCATCATGTTAGCGCTGGTCGACGGCGTGCCGCGCGTTATGTCGCTCAAAGAAGTGCTGCATCACTACATTAAGCACCAGGAAGAAGTCATCGAGCGTCGTACCCGCTACGAACTGGCAAAGGCGCAGGAACGTGCGCACATCTTGGAAGGCTTAATTACTGCGCTTGATAACATCGACGAAGTTATCACTATCATCCGCAGTTCCGAAACCGACAAAGAAGCAGCTAATCGCCTGACCGAACGCTTTGGTCTTACCGAAAAGCAAACCGACGCTATCCTGCAGATGCGTCTGCGCCGCTTGGTTGGCTTGGAGCGTCAAAAGATTCAGGACGAATTGGCTGAACTGCGCGAACGCATTGCTTACTACCAGCGCGTTCTGGAAGATCGCGAGCTTCTGCATCAGATCATCAAGGACGAACTTGCTGAAATCAAGATGCGCTTCGGTTCGCCGCGTAAGACCAAGATTGGTCAGGAAGCCACCGAAATCAACATCGAAGACCTCATCGCTGACGAAAGCATGGTGGTCACGGTTACCAAGGCTGGTTATGTCAAGCGTCTGCCCATTGCAACGTATCGCAGTCAAAAGCGTGGTGGCAAAGGTATGCAGGGTGTTAACCTGAAAGACAATGACTACGTTGATCACCTGTTCGTCGCTTCAACGCTTAGCTACATGCTGTTCTTCACCAGCAAGGGTAAGGTCTATCGCCTGAAGGTGTACGAAATCCCCGAGGCTTCGCGCCATGCTCGCGGCACCTTCATTGGCAACTTGCTGCAGCTCGACAAAGACGAAAAGGTCATGGCGGTTATTGCAACCAAGGACTTCCCGGAAGACGAATTCCTTATCTTCGGTACGCGTCAGGGCATGGTCAAGAAGACCAACATGAAGGCGTATGACCGCACGCGCCGCGATGGTCTTATCGCCATTAACTTGAAGGAAGAAGACGAGCTTATGGCCGTTAAGCGAGTTGCGCCGGGCGACCACATCATCATGGCTTCCAGTTTCGGCAAGGCCATCAAGTGGGACGAATCCGAAGCTCGCGCGATGGGTCGCGATACCACTGGCGTTCGTGGCATCACCTTGCCGGAAGGTGCGCATGCACTTGGCTTGGAAGTTTGCAACCCAGAACACAAGCCTGAACTGTTTGTTATTACCGAAAAGGGTTATGGCAAGCGCACCGATGCAAGCGAATATCCGCTGCATCACCGCGGTGGTCAGGGTGTCTTCACCATCAACATGACCGAAAAGAATGGCCAGTTGGTCGACGTTAAGATTGTTCGTCCGGGCGAAGAAATGATGATCATGTCCGAAGAGGGCGTGGTTGTTCGCACTGCGGTCAGCGGCGTTTCCAAGCAGGGTCGCGCTACTCAGGGCGTGCATGTTATGCGCGTGGCCGACAACGACAAAGTCACGGCGGTGGCAATCACCAAGACCAAGGCTAAGCGCGAAGGTGCTCGTTCCGATGATCCGCTCGAGGATATCGACGGTGAAGGCGAAGCAAACGCCGAGGGTGCTGAGGCAACTGAGGCTATCGAGGCTACATCTGAAGAGTAAGCGCTTTAATGTGGAAAAGGGACAGTCCCTTTTCCACATCACGTAACAACACTTCAACAATAAGGGGCGTTCGTCGTTGACGAGCGTCCCTTCGCTTTCTTCGTCTTACTATAATGGTCAAATACGTTAGAATTTTTACAGTTGATTTTAAGCTTACGAATTTATAGTTAAGCGCGCAGGAAAATGTTCTCCTGATACCGCTTACTTGTTTGAAATAATTCCCAAAATGGGGAGGCACTATGGCTAAAAAAGATCGTTTCAATTATTTTGATGCGTTCGAACAGCAGCTTGATATTGCATTAGAAGAAGCGGAAGTATTAATTCAAGCTATTGAGGGCTTTGAAACCGCAGAAGAACTCGTACCGCTTCTTGAAAAAGCTCACGAGATTGAGCACCGCGGTGACCAGGTCAATCACGTAATTCTAACCAGTGTTTCGACTGATTTTATTACCCCGATTGAACGAGAAGATATTATCGAGCTGGCGCAAGAGCTTGATACTATTACCGACATGATCGAAGGCATCACTCAGCGCTTCTACATGTTTGACGTGCACTTTATGCACCCGAAAGCCATCGAGTTTGCTCACATTATTAAGAAAAGCATCAAGGCGCTTAGCAAAGCGATGGCTACGTTCCGCGAATTCAAGAAGGTTAAGAAGATTCGTGCAATGGTCGAAGATGTTAATACGCTCGAGGAACAGGCCGACGCATTGTATATGGAAACAATTCGCCACCTGTACACTGTTGATGCCGCTAATGCTGTGCGTGTAGAAGTGTGGTCCAAGCTTTTCGATCGTCTTGAAGAAGCGGTCGACGCTTGCGAAACAGCTGCTGATACCATGGCGGCTATTACGCTTAAGAATGCTTAAAGCACTATAAGGCGCATTTTTAAGAAGGGAAGCTCCGCTGCTAATAACAGCAGCGGAGCTTTTTAGCGCTCTGACCTGGGAATTCCCTACCCTACCCTATTTCTAGAAAATGGCTCAGAAAAAACGAGCCATTCTAAGCCGTTTTAAGGCCCTGTTTTAAGGGTAGGTGGGGTATTAATACCTAAATCTGAGCCATTTCTGAGATGGTATTCGCGTACCAAGAGTCCGGAGTTGAGCAATATGACTGCGCCGCGCTCTTAGAAATGGTGTATCCGTAGCCATTTGCTAAGCCGCGAACGTGTGCATCAATCGCTTCTTCCCATGATCCCCACTCGCTCGCCAAGGCGTAAGGGTTCGAATCAGCTGCTCCCCAACCCCAGGCATTATGCGGTCTGATGCAAACGCGGCCTTTGCTGCTTTCGGTGTTAGAGATCGCTGGCGACCAACGAGGATCAACGCAATAGCGGAATGATGCCTCTGCGAAATAGACCCCCGTGCCTTCCATGGGGCTGCCAGCAAGATACGCATCAATGCGCGGAGCCCATTCGGCAACAAACTCTTCTTCAGACATGTACCAATTTGCTCCGTCGACCACTGCCCCGTTTCCGTCTTGCGAAAGCGCAGTCGACTGTCCCCCGCTTTGCTTTGCAGCGCGTTGGTCTTGAACCATGCGCAATGCTTCTTGCGCAATTCGTTCTTGTTCTTCGGCTTGGTATTGAGTCGCATCCAGCAGCACGCGGGCTGCGTCAAGTTCAGCCTTCATGGCTTTCGATTTATTCAACTCGTCCAAGTTTTTACGATTGATGCGATCGTAGTATTCCATCATCTTGAAAAAGTCATCAAGCGTTTCGGAATCTAAAAGCGACTCAACAAATAAAAGCTTGTTGTCTTCCATAATATAAATCTGGCGCATTGCTTCGTCACTGCGTTCTTGTTGCGCCGGAAGCTTGCGCATGATTGCATCAACCTTCGCTTGGTTTTCGGCAACTCGAGCTTTCGCTTCCATCAGATTTTTTTCGGCAGTCTTGTGCGCATCTTCCAAGGCTTCGATTTCGCTTTGGTGGACAACTTCCGCAACTATGAAATTCGTTTCATCCGCGAATGCTTCAGTTGAGGAAGGGGTAAAGCAAGCGAATGCGAAAATTGCAATGAGGCACAAAATGGCAAGGACGCTAAATCCAGTTTGGATCGCGCCTTGGTCGCGCCGGCTGTCACTCGCT
>JAZQRZ010000121.1:0-2206 GCA_045629845.1 Eggerthellaceae bacterium
TGCAACACTTTCACTTTAACGCTGAGTTTTTGCATCTCTTACCGCCTCCTTCGTTACTATATGCGCATGTCAAACCCCAAATATTGTGCTTGAAATCGGATTACGCAATATGTTGCACAAAGGGCACACCGTCTGCGTAAGATACTCCAATTCATGATTAATCATAACAGTAATAAACCAGTTTTATACCGAAAAGTTAAGCAAACTGTCCCAGTTATTGGACATATTTTTAAAACTCTACAAATGACAGGTTTTGCAAAAGTCAGCGAGCGATGTTGTGATGTGCGCAGCAGGCCCGCCGTGAACCCGAACGGCCTTTGTGCCGCGAAGTGGTGAACAGAAGGACCTGATGTGTGCGCCACAGTGCCGCGCAGCGTCGGCTATTCCGCTGTGCGTAAGAACAGCGGAATGATGGCAAAAGGAAAGCGGCCCCGAAAGGGGCCGCTTCTTCAGCACGTTGTGTATTCTAAACGGAATTAAAGCTTCGTAACGTTCGAAGCCTGCAGCTTGCCATTATCGCCCGTGGTGATTTCGAACTCAACCGCAGCGCCCTCATCGAGCGTCTTGTATCCGTCCATCTGGATTTCGCTCCAGTGAACGAACAGGTCCTCGCCACCTTCTTGGGAGATGAAGCCATAGCCTTTTTCCGGGTTGAACCACTTCACAGTACCTTGCGCCATTTTAAATCCTTCTTTCTGTCCCTCCGCACCGATCGGAGGGGTAATGCTGCGCGCCGCATGGCAACGACGCTCGTCCTCACTTCGAGGACACGAGGAACACTATACGACAAAATTTGACAGATTTACTTCACATTTTGACCAGATTTTTGAATTATTAACTGAAACTAGAATAGTTCTGGCTCTTCACCTGCTTGAAGGGCCATTTCTTCAAGCCCTTCAGTGATAGAATCGAAGTCTGCCGGATTATCTGGCAAACTAAAACCATATGCGTCAGCAATTGCGCGTGCCTGCGCAGCACGCACGCCAGATAAGTCAGCATTTCCCGCTTGGTCAAGGTAGACCGATTCAAGAAGCATGCTGCGCGAAAGATATTCCACGACACGCGGATCAACGCCTGTAACTTGCATGATTGAAGCGATTGATTCGGGCGCAAGCGAAAGCAGCGCAGCACCATCCATATCGGTTGCGTTGCTAATAGCATCTTCCAAAGTATCGGCTGCTGCTTGAGGGTCGCGTTCTTCCTGCATTTGTTCCCATGAACGCGTAAGCGCCTTGAAGAACATAAGGAACTGCCTCATTAGATAGTCTTGTTCGAACATGCTATCTCCCCCATCAGTTTCGGGCGGACAGGAGCCCGCTCCTATTACCGCGAAGCATTACAAGAGGATAGGCACTTTTGCACACTTCGCATGCAAAAGTTCAGTCCTTTTGTTGCGCTTCGCTCAGCCAAACTAAAGCCCTTCAGGTGGAACCATTCCTAAATGTTCGTAAGCACGCGCCGTGGCCTGGCGGCCCTTAGGCGTGCGAATAATAAGACCCTGCTGCATAAGGAACGGCTCGTATACATCTTCTAACGTATCGGTTTCTTCAGAAAGCGCGCTTGCCAGCGTGGTAAGACCAACAGGACGCCCGCCAAACTGAACGGTAAGCATTTCCAAAATGCGATTATCCATAGCATCAAGACCAAGCGAATCTACTTCGAAGAAACTAAGCGCCTGAGCTGCAACATCTTCATTGATAACGCCATCGCCACGCACCTGTGCCCAGTCGCGCACGCGCTTAAGCAAACGGTTAGCCAAACGTGGCGTACCACGACTGCGTCGTGCAATTTCGAGTGCGCCATCTTCAGCAATTGGTACTTCTAAGATAGAAGCCGAACGACGTACGATAGCCGCCAGTTCTTCGGGTGTGTAGTACTGCAAACGGAATGCAATGCCAAAGCGATCACGCAAAGGACCGGTAAGCAAACCTGTACGTGTAGTGGCGCCGATAAGCGTAAAGCGCGGAAGATCTAACCTGAAGGAACGTGCAGCCGGACCTTTGCCCACCACGATATCAAGCGCGTAATCTTCAAGTGCGGGATACAGCACTTCTTCGACCATACGATTCATGCGATGAATCTCGTCGATAAACAGAACATCGCCTGCTTCAAGGTTGGTAAGAATAGCTGCCAAATCACCCGTGCGTTCGATAGCAGGACCGCTGGTTGTTTTAATGTTAGCGCCCAGTTCGTTGGCAACAACAGT
>JAZQRZ010000122.1:0-19889 GCA_045629845.1 Eggerthellaceae bacterium
ATAACCCGAAACTCAACTACTAGATGAATTGATAGAACCCCCGAGCTAGCGTTTGTAGCGCCAGCTCGGGGGTTTGGTGTTTTCAGCAGAGTACCCCACCGTCATCATAGGCAATCGGTTTTCGCCACACTAACGTCTTGACGCGACAACCGTTCTGCCAAGCATCGTGCCAACCAGAACGGCCGCACCTATGATGACAGCAGACGCTACGACCTCAGCCGCAATTGCGCGCTTATCAGTGGTCGTAACATCAGTGACAGCGGGCGCAACCTCGACGAAGAAAGTGCTGAAGAAGAGGCTTGTCTTATGGAACCGGCAGGTATGCTTTTATGTGCAAGATGCTGCTTGCAAGCCTAGGCTGGAACGAAAATCTGCTTTACAAAATGGGGTCCGTTGCCACCTATCAGAGCGATAGGCGGGTGAATGTGCTTGAACTAGCTGCTGGCAAGGAACTGTGGGCGACATGGCGTCTTGATATGCCGCACATCGATTTCACGAGGATGACACCTCTCACGCAAAGCGAGTAAACGGACCCGAAGCATCGCCGAAGCAGCTGCGGTAGTCGCGCAAGTAGTCCGACAGTGTCGTCAGCAGCGGGTGGCACTTCATACCTGTGAGCCTGCGTTCCCAATCGCAATTACCCATGCACAGCGGAAGGAGCGTGCAGGCTCTGCACTGCGCGCTCTCGAACGGGTCGTGACTCACCATAGCCAGACGCTCGTGAGCCTCGTCATTGAAAATGCTGAACTCTACGTGGTCTTTAACACCAATCCACCCATCGCAGGCGTACACATCTCCAATCGAGTCTATGACGTAGTAGGAATTACGCTGGCCGTTGCAGAACCGTGAGCACGAGGAGAGCAGCGCACCGATCTTGCTCGCATCGAACCCGCCTGCGACGAACTCTTCATGCTGCAGCCGACAATACTCGTCGTGTTCGAACAAGTCAAAGGTGGGTTTCCGGAAGTCACGAGTGCCAAAGAAATGGCCGTAGTCGCAGAGCCGACCGCACATGAGCTCGACGCCGATCTCTGTTCGAAGGTATTCGCGTAGGTCGTGGTATTCGGGCCAGTTTACACGGTCTACGTTCATGGTTGCACGCACGGCTATGCCTCGCTCGACGAACAACCTTGCAGCGTTCACATTGCGCTCGAACGAGTTGGAACCATTCGCGGCCACGCGGCGCTTGTTATGCGTCTCCTCGAAACCATCTATCGTGATGAGCACCTCGCTCACGCGGCATCGGGCGAGCATGTCAGCCGCTGCCTCGTCGATAAGATTGCAGTTGGTAAGCATGAGTGCCGTATAAGCAATTCCTCGCTCGTCGCAGAACGACATCATCCATTCACTCAAACTCTCAACCACGCCGAGCGCAAGAGAGGGGTCCCCGCCGTACCACTGAACCGCTAGCGATTCGAACGCATGCTCCTTGTAGCGCCTCTCGATGAAGCGGCATAGCGCGTCGCACGTGCGCTTGTCCATGATCCCAGGGATTGAATTGTGACCGAGCTCGTAGCAATACGGACAACGGTAGTTGCACGCATAGGTAGGCGCAATGACAAGCATGAGCTGGGATAAATCGGTGCGCTGGTCCTCGAAGACGACGCGCCAGTAATCCAATTCCTCTTCGGGGGTCAAGCTAGTAAGGAAGCCAGCACGCTCGAGTTCGTCGGCAACCCCCGCTCCTTCGGGATTGCCCATAGTCGTAGCAAGACATGCCATTCCTGCGTCGTCAAGCACGCCGAACGCACCGTTAGCGGTGTTAAAGATCAGCTGCTCGCCGTTTTCGCCCCGAACGACGTAGTTGAATCTCGAGGGATACAGCATGCTTCCTCCCCTTCCCGCAGTCTTTTTGGAAGGTCAGTATAGCAACCGGGCTGTAGCCAAGCCAACAGCGTACGGGTTCAGCGCACGTCGCATGCGAGCCTTATCTTTCCATCGGAATAAGTTGGTTCAGCTGAGGAGATCTCGAATTCAGTATAGGACAGACCATACCCGAACAGGTAGGCAGGTTTTACCCCGAAAGTCTTGTAGTACCGGTAGCCTACATATATGCCCTCGCAGTAGTCCGCATTGTCCGGATCCGACGAAGCCTTCCCGAACGAATCAGAGAACGGCACTTGTGCGATTGACTCGGGCCACGAAACCGCGAGCTTGCCAGACGGGCTTTTTAAGCCCGATAGCACATCCGCTAGCGCATGACCGCTACTCTCTAGATGTTCACTAAAGTACATTTGCTGTGCACTTAGGCCAATGAATCAACTGCCATTTTGGCGCCTCTAAGCGCAGTTGACTCCATACCGTTACAAAGAAAGCCCTATCTGCTAAGCGCTTAGGCATGCCGAACATCAATAGACGCCAGCTTTATCGCGTCATCGTTTATATGAACGCTTAACCGCAGCTGGTACAATGCCGCCAGGCAATGTTCTTCCGACACATGAAGGGGCACACAATGGATTTCACCTCTAACAAACGACCGGACGACATGGAGCGCATCACCACACCCGAGCAGGCTGACGCATTTATCGAAGAAGCCGTGACGGCCATGCGCGACCAGATCGGCGATGGTAAGGTACTGCTGGCACTTTCCGGTGGAGTCGACTCGTCCGTAGTTGCAGCGCTTCTCGTAAAGGCAATCGGCAAGCAGCTCACCTGCGTGCACGTGAACCACGGCCTGATGCGAAAGGGTGAATCCGAGCAGGTCATCGACGTGTTCCGCAACCAGCTTGACGCAAACCTCGTCTACATCGACGCAACCGACCGCTTCCTTGACCTACTGGCAGGCGTCGACGAGCCCGAGACCAAGCGCAAGATTATCGGCGGCGAATTCATCAAGGTGTTCGCGGAGGAGGCCATCAAAATCGAGAATGTCAAGTTCCTCGGCCAAGGCACAATCTACCCCGACATCATCGAGTCCGAGAAGGGTGTGAAAGCACACCACAACGTGGGCGGCCTGCCTGATGACCTAGATTTCGAGCTCGTCGAGCCCGTCAAGCTCCTCTTTAAGGATGAGGTGCGCGTCGTGGGCAAGCAGCTAGGCCTGCCCGACAGCATGGTATACCGCCAGCCCTTCCCCGGCCCCGGCCTGGGCGTTCGCTGCCTCGGCGCCATCACGCGCGACCGCCTAGAGGCGCCGCGCGGAGCTGACGCCATCGTTCGCGAGGGAATCGACGCGGCGGGACTTGATATCTGGCAGTATTTCTGCAGCGTACCCGATATGCGTGCAACAGGCGTGCGCGACGGCCTGCGCGCGTTTGAGTGGCCTGTCATCATCCGCTGCGTGAACACGGTTGACGCCATGACGGCCGAGGTGCCAGAGCTCGACTGGCCGCTGCTGAAGAAGATTACGCAGCGCATCCTCGACGAAGTACCCGGCGTCTGCCGCGTGTGCTACGATCTCACCCCCAAGCCCATCGGCACGATCGAGTGGGAATAGTCACTTAGAAACTCGACGCGTCGAAGCTGGCAGTAACAGCACGCATAAAATTCAACATCGCCAGTAAGCAGCCTGAAAAGATTCGACTCGAACGTTTTCTCAACATCCGAGTCGATTCGTAGGCATTGTTAAAACTCTTGCAGCAGGTCTTAACAGACCTGCTGCACATTTATCTAGTTCACCAGCACTTCATCAGCGCCTATGAAACGCAGTGCACGGTTGGCGACAGCTTGATCTCGTAAGCAATACTGCACAATTAGCTCGCGCACATCGACGAACGGGGCAAGCTCTTCTGCTAGAACGAAACCCGAGCAGGCCATCTCGACCTCGTCGGTGGCTATCCACGCCCTAACGACGGCGGGATCGCCGAAACCAGGCACACTGCAGTCACCTCTACGACACCTTCTGATGTAGTTCATCCAAGCGGCGATGCCTGCTTCATCCCCCGCGAACCGTAACGCGAAAGGAGCACTCTGTTCCCTGACGACGCCTTCAGGAATGGAAGGTCCAGCTGCATCCCACGCCACCCAAACAAGGTCATCTTCGTTGAAATCGTATACCGAGACGACTCCAAGGGGTACACCCATCACTCGAGCTCGCGACTGTGCCCTACCGATTGCTGCCTCACGATTGTTAGTCAGGTAGAAACCTCGCCCCAAGTCTGCGAAGCCAGTGTTGCGTGAAATGTCTGGGCACTCCACCGCAACATCAGAACCATGGTACAGCCGAACCATGTTCGCCCCTCCCACACGTCGATTAAACCGCTTTAGTTCTTTCTAAGTTTCTTGAACAAAGCTCGGGTGAAATCCACCCGAGCTTCAAAACGCCTACGGGAGGAACGGCTGAGCTATCTTGAGAGCCGGTTTCAGACCAGGTGGTTCCAGTCGGCGACGAGCGTCAGCAAGGCGCGCAGGAATATCGATATGCTGGGGACACTTCTTCACGCAGGCCCCGCATTCTATGCAGTTACTTGCGAAGCGTGGGTCACCACTCGTCACGCCGATACTTAGCATGTAGTTAAAAAACCCAGTGCGCCAGCCCAAAGAGTAGCTCTCGTTGTATGCTGCGAAGATAGCTGGAATGCTAAGTCCTTGCGGACAAGGCATGCAGTAGTTACATCCCGTACACGGCACGCGGAAACTTTCCTCGAACGCCGCCTTCGCCTCGCGAATGGCAGCATGCTCTTCGTCGGTCATCGAATTGGGTGCCGTCTCGCTTGCAATCGCGCAATTCTCCTCGAGCATCTCGTTGGAATTCATGCCCGAAAGCACCACGGTAACATCCGGCTGATCGAACAGCCACCGCAGCCCCCACGATGCAGGTGTGCGCCCAGGTACCGCGCGCTCGAATGCACTAAGCGTTGCCTTCGGAAGATTCGAAACAAGTCGACCGCCCAAAAGTGGCTCCATGATGACAACGGGTATACCTTTAGCGGCCGCCATCTCGATACCCTCGCGACCAGCTTGGTAATGTTCGTTCACGTAATTGTACTGAATCTGTACAATGTCCCAGTCGTAGCTTTCCATAAGCGAGCGAAACTCGGCCATACCGCCATGGAACGAAAAACCAATTCGCCGAATCTGTCCACTTTCCTTCTTTTGGGCAATCCAGTCCTCGATACCCATCTCGACAAGCCGCGTCCACTGGTCGAAAGTTACGACGTTGTGGATAAGATAGCAATCAAGGTAGTCTGTGCGCAGCCGTTCGAGCGATGTCTTGAACAGTCGCTCCACATCATCAAGCGACTTACATTTGCCATGCGGAAGCTTCGAAGTGATGCAAATCCTCTCGCGCAGGTTATTACGCTCGAATATCTCGCCGATTGCCTCTTCGCTGCCACTGTACGCATACGCCGTATCAAAGTAGTTAATTCCACGCTCGACTGCGGTCAAAATCATGTACTCGGTTTTAAGCATGTCGATGCCGCCAACATCGCGTGGAAGGCGCATACATCCCATGCCAAGCACTGAAAACTCTTCGCCTGTCTTTTTGTCCAACCTATATTCCATGAGTCCTCCCAACCGTACATGCAAAAGCGCCAATTCCTTGAGGTAATTGAAGCACTAAGCTGCACTACGAGAAGGCGCCTTCTACGCCCCACTCCCAAGAGCCAGCAATTCCACAGGAGTTGGCTACAATCTCGAAATGGTACTTAGCAATACCTAGGTCGGTGTATTCCATCCCTGTTTTCAAACGGGTAAGTTCAGCTCGCACGGGACCGTTTATCTCGTCTTGGACAAACACGACCGGCTGCTCATTGATGGCCGAAGGGCCTTTCCACACAGCACTGATACAAGCCTTGATCCATTCGGGAGCAGCATCAAGCGATACAGGCCCACGATACAAATCCTCGAGCGGTTTAGAGCGGCGACGAATACCAGCGCGAATCGTACGCTGCTTAAGCGGCGTCTTTACTGGAGCATAGCCAATAGGAACCACGTCGTGCAGAACTTCACCTTCAGCAAGCTCGACGCGCGTCGTCTCACGGTTGTACGTACCCGCGACCCAGCAAGTCGAAAGACCCATAGTCTCGGCGAGCAATACGAGTCGCTCACCGTAGTAGCCAAGCTTTTCCTCCTCGATGGGGTCTTTTTGCGCCACGAGCGCTGCGTAACATGGAGGGTTGGAAGCGAACATCTTCTTGCTCATGTCGATGGCTGTACCATCCTCGCGCGGGCCGAACATCTGGAAATGCAGCCCCGTCTCCTCGTTGATGCGCGCGGCCTCCTGGGAAAGCGCATCGAACTTCTCCTGCTCGACTGGTTCACTTGTAAAAGCACGACACGAGACGCGCTTTTCAATTGCCTGAATGACATCCATTGACACTCCTAATGTTGTTGTATTTAGTAATGTTTCAAAGATATGATAGCTCATAGCCGTCATGACTTGCGAATATACTGCGATTAGCAGTCAACGGTTTGTTGTCAGGAGAAGCCTATAAACACCGTCGCACTCGGCCAACCCAGAATCATCACCAACCAGTTTGACCAGCCTCGTAGTCACAACAAGCCTTTAATTGCTGATTAATTTAAGCTACAACAAAAGAAAAAACGAAGACACCCCGCCCGCCCCTACGGAGCAAGCAGGACACCTTCGTAACAGATAGGCGAGTTGAAACTCGCCCCTACAAAACAAGCAGGCTTACCGACCGATACCGTAGCAGCCGCATTTGTCGGCAGGGCAACCCCACTCGTGTTCTGAACACCAACTTCCGCCTGCGATGGCATCGAGTTCCTCGTCAGGAATCTCAATACCCTCTTCCTTAGCCAACTCGAACAGCTCTTCGGCGGTTTGACACGCGCGTGCCTTCTTCTGCAGATCGGTGGATATATCTTTGGAGTTCATCTTTATCACCTTCCGATTGTAAAAAGCGACCCCAACTACACCATCCCTAAGACGGCAACGATGTCATTAGTGCCTTCGAATAAGTCGAATGACCCACATGCACAGATATGCTAGCCCTTTGAACTAAATAATTCTGGTGGAATGCGTCTTATCATAATCACTGAATTCATCAGGCGGAGAAGCTGGGATGGGATCGCCACAATACGGGCAAGTATCCATCTCAAGACCAACGGGCATGCCACATGTCTCACAGGTATTCTGATCCGTGTTCTCTCTTTTTACGGGACTTGGTCTGAAGCACATGGTCGCTACCTCCTTTACGCGTTAGTTTGCAGGTTTTCCGCGTTAATCTTGCTAATACAAGCGGATTTCTGCTTCTCATAATTATACGAACGCTATTTCATTTTTATCTCGCGAATTGCGTAAATACTTCTAGCCGAAAACTAAAAGAGCCTAAATTAAACGAATGACCATGACAAACACTTAAACGATTCCTTGTCTTTTACTGTATTGAAAAAAGGTTAAAGACCGATATAAGCAGAGCCTGGCACAATAGACAGACCATCCGTTACGGTAGAATCCAAATGAGCAAGAAAGGCCGTTGTACACAAATCAGAATGAAAGAGATCCAATGTATGCAAGTTGCACATACAACTCCCCTTTCGGCCTAATTACCCTAGCCGCTGATAACGACGGCTTAAAAGGTCTATGGTTCGAAGGGCAGCGCTATTACGCCGAATCACTTGATGCGCCAATGCACGCAGATGAAAACCCACATCTAGATGCCGCCTGCGCTTGGCTGGATGACTATTTCGCTGGGGCCAAACCTGCAATCTCGAACTTAACACTAGCCCCCATAGGCAGTAAATATCGTCAGATAGTTTGGCAATTATTACAAGAAATACCCTATGGCGAAGTTCGCACATACGGCGATCTGGCAAAAGAAGCAGCAAAACGAATGGGTAAAGAACGCGGCAGCGCACGAGCTGTCGGCGGAGCAGTTGGGCACAACCCTATCAGCATTATCGTTCCCTGCCATCGTGTAATTGGAACAAGTGGCAATCTAACGGGCTTTGGTGGAGGCATATCTCGCAAGATAGAATTACTCGAACATGAAGGTGTAGATTGCAGTAGTTTCTACGTACCAAAATTCAGTACAGCACCTTAGGAAATAAGCAAAACTAAAAAAATCAATGGCAGTCGCGAAATCTCGGGATACAAGTATGGCTTTGCGACCCAAGATTGCACGACTGCCATTGATTTAATAGAAACTATATTATGGGTGAAACACCAGTTTAAACTAGCGTTTCACCCACGTAATCAAACCCTTACACGTGTAAGTAGTTCGCTTTCTCTAAAGAAGAGAAATGCCTACCGACATCTGCAGAGCGTAAAACACCAAGCGGGCAACAAACACACCAGCAACAGCAAGAATCGTTGCAGCAGCAGGCTGAAGAACTGCACCCTTCTGCACTGCAAGAGCAACCAATGAAACGACAATGCAGACAACGGAACACAACAGGGGCAAGAAAACACCCGAAGTAAGAGCTGCTCCTGTAGTAGTACTATTGGTCAAACCGCCAACGGTGATAAACATTCCGATTAATCCAACAACCGCCAGCAGAGCGCCGATTAAAGCAACAGCAATTACTACCTTACGAGCGTTCTTGAGTACATCCTCAAGTACGCCTGCAATAGCAAGGACCAAAGAACCAAGAGCAGCGCCACCAATAAGAGCGAAACCAATCATCTGAATTACCGTAAACGGCGTATTCCAGGAAATGATGGTGTTCATCATGTAAGCCATGCCACAGAATGCAGCAAACACGATTGCAAGCACTGAAACAACAACCAGCAGACCCTTACGAGCGCCCTCATTCAACTTGCCAGCCATTGCCAAAATAACAAAAACTGCCATGACAACGAAGAAAATGATGCCGACGCAAATTTCATTCGACAACGGACTTGAACCAATATGACTCAGAACACCAATCGCATTAGCGGGGTTTGCCATATGGAACATCGAACAAATGAAGCCAACAAGAACGACAAGCGCAGGAATGATTGCAAGCTTGTCCATCTTCTTCAACTGTTCTTCATTCAGCTTGCCAGCAAATGCAGCGATGCACAGAACAATAAAGGCATTCGCACCGATAGGAGCAAGAGTGGTAAAAAGTGCCAGAGGCAATTCAGCGAATGCTGTTTCCATGCTACATCACCTCCAGAGGATTCACGACAAGAGCCTCTACGCTGCCTGACACAACTGCGTCAGAAGAAGCCTTGATATACAAATTCGGGTTGGTATGCTTCGACTCGGGCAATGGAGCAATATTTGCACGATCGCCCATCTTAGCCATCTCTTCAATCGTGCCAAAGTCAAGAGCACGAGCGGGACAAGCCTCGACACAAACAGGCTTTTCACCTGCAGTCACACGATCAGCGCAGCCATCGCACTTTACAGATTGACCCTTGGAGCGGTCAACCTTCGGCGCATTGTAAGGGCATGCCATGTGACAATAACCGCAACCAACACACTTAGTAGAGTCAACAGAAACTAAGCCAGTTTCCTCATCCTTGTGCATAGCACCAGTCGGACATACCTTGGTACAAGCAGGGTCATCGCAATGATTGCACGAGACCGAGATCGTATAACTAATGCAAGAGCTCATAATGCAGCCCTCGCTATCACGCGCGGTGGTACCAAAAGCTGTCTCGTATACCTTACGATACGCGGTGCCAACAGTCAGATCACTATAGTCTTTACAGGCCATCTCGCAGGTCTTGCAACCGGTGCAGCGAGTGCCATCGAAATAGAATGCATATTTAGCCATTGATATCTACTCCTCTCTCATTCTCGCTGCGCTTAAGCCTTAACGACTTCGCAAATGTTCGTATGCTGCGGATTACCCTTTGCCAAAGGAGACGGGCGCTGAGTGGTCAGGGTATTAATAGAGCCACCCTTATCCAGGCGATCCTTAGAATTCATATCAGCGTCATGCCAAGCACCCTGCGGAATTGCAACAACACCAGGGATGACACGCGGAGTAACCTTTGCAAGCAGTTCAATCGTACCGAACTCATTAGAAACACGAACCTTGTCACCAGCAGCAATCTTTCGTGCATCAGCATCGCTCGGGTTAATCCAAGCTTCATTCGGATTGATTTCTTTAAGATCCTCGATGAAGCCCCAAGAAGAATGCAGATGACCACGGCAGTGATAACCAGTAAGAACCAGCGGGTACTTATCAGTCGTCGTTTCAACGCCATACCATTCAGGGATATAAGCAGGAATCGGCATCAGCGTATCAACGCCGGGGAGGGTGTCGTCTTCCTTAACTTCCCAATCCTTGGTGTAGCTCAAAATCTTGGAAGAGAAGATTTCAATCTTTCCTGAAGGAGTATCAAGCTTGTTGGTCTCGGGATCATCAACAAACTTCTTCATGGAAATGACGTTGGGCTTCTTCTCTACATAAACGCCCATCTCTTCCATTTCATCCCAGGTTGGCAGCGAAGGAGTCTTTTCACGAGACTTTTCATAGAGCGACATTACCCACTCTTTTTCGGTCTTTCCCTCGGTAAACTTATCCTTCACTCCGAACCAATCAGCCATAAGCGTGCACATTTCGTATGCGGTCTTACGTTCGAACTTAGGTGAAGTTGCAGGCGTGCCCGTAATGATGTAACCCCAGTCGCTACCAGTAGAAATCTGCGAATACTGCTCGAAGCGGAAGAGGTCAGGAAGGATAACGTCAGCGTACTTCAAAGAGTCGCACATAATAGTATCAATGCCCAGAATAAACTCGCAGGCGCTTTCATCGGAAAGAATATCGTGTGCGCGATTGATATCACTATGCTGGTTGGTAAGGCAGTTACCGGCATAGTTAATCATGTACTTGATACCGACACTCAGCTTGTCAGCACCCTTAACACCCATCTTCTGCTTGGTCATATCATCAACATTAGCAATAGCGTCGGTGAACAAGAAGCATGGAATGGAGGTCTTGACGGGATTAGTGCCTGCAGGGAACGACTCAAGATTGGTTGCAGAACGAGCTTCGCGCGTACCATTATTCGTACCAGGAAGGCCAACCTGACCCACCAGGCAAGGCAAAGCCATAATAGACCACGAAGCCCACTCACCATTACTACGGCGCTGCGGACCCCAGCCCTGGTTAACATACAGCGGCTTGGTCGTGCCAATTTCTTCAGCAAGCTGTTCAATGCGCTTGGTAGAAATGCCGGTGATCTTGGAGGCCCACTCGGTCGTCTTTTCTACCATGTCATAGCCAGTGCCCATGATGTAGTCGTAGTACGACATATGCATACCCTTGTATTCCTCAGGCATGGTTTCCTCGTCGTAACCAACGCAGTAAGTATGCAGGAAGTCAAGATCAACGTAGTTCTTCTCGATAAGATAGTGAGCAATACCTGCCACCAATGCAGCGTCAGTACCAGGGTTGATAGGCAGCCACTGGTCAGAATGACCCTGAATAGAATCGTTCATACGGGGGTCAATCATATAAATCTTGGCGCCCGTGCGCTCGCGCAGGTGTACCCAATCGTAGTGGGTAGTCAAACCACCCTGACGGGTTTCGGTAGGGCTTGAACCAAAAATAAGTACAAGCTTGGCATTTTCTGCCTCATTAAAGGAAGAACCGCCATTGCCCTTTGAACCATACATATACGGTGTAATGCAAGAAATCTGCGCAGTGGAATAACTGTTATAGAAGTTCAGGTAACCACCAAGAAGATTCAGCAAACGGTTAAATGGACGAGCAGTCGTTGCAGAAACGCCCGTAGCATACGGAATGTAAACCGCTTCGTTACCGTACTTGTCGATAACTTCCTTGAGCTTAGAGCACGCAATATCAATTGCTTCATCCCAAGAAATACGCTCGAACTTACCTTCGCCACGAGCGCCAACGCGCTTCATGGGATAACTCAGGCGATCAGGACTTGCCAACCAACGACGATACGTGCGACCACGCAAGCATGCGCGCGGCTGCGGATCGTCGAAGGACGCATCCTTGCTCGTGTAGGTGTCCACCCAAGCAACCTCGTCGTCAATAACGTGGAACTTAAGCGAACAACGCCCAGGGCAGTTAATGGCGCAATGGCCCCAGGTTGTTGTTTCCTGAGTTGCGGCATGAGCCATAGGAACCGAGCTGCCGAATACTTGCTCGGTTGCAACACCCGAGACAGCAGTCAAGGCACCCAGAGCACCAACCGCTCCGACGAAAGTTCGACGGCTCAGACCACTCTGACTTATTTCCGTCATAAAACTCCCTCCCTCATGTTCTCGTCTAGAACATGCGTCGAATTTCCGCGCTCTTGTTGAAACCCCTCTGTTTCAATCTCGTCTGCAAGCGCACGGAATGCGAACAAAACGAGGGCAAAGAATATTGCGAGGTGAATAGCATGATGTCACATAAAGTATGTGATATTTAATAAACACCAGGTCAGGCAACGTCACATACTTTCAATATGTGACCAGCGTGGACACAAAAGCTTTACTTAATTGATTTCAGTTAGGATGAAGTTATCGATTCGCCGTAGCGCAATGATGTTCATTATTATCGCGAGCGCGAAGCTTCCCAATACGCCAGCAACAACAGCTATTGGATCAATTGTCTTTAAGAGTGTAGCTGTAACGGGTTCGACCGAACCAACAGTAACCACACCCATAATGCAGCCAAGAATAACGCCCAAAACTACACCGATAAGCGTTAGGAGAATGCTGTCGGTATAGATGTAGCTCTTTGCCTGATTGTTAGAGAATCCATTAACCATTAATACGATAAGCTCTCGCTTCTTTTCTGCAACAAACATCACATTCAGATTCAGAAGAATTACGATGGCCATAAGGACAGACAAAACAAGGTAGATAGCAACAACCGTTCTTGAAACACTTGAAAACGTAGTGAAGACTTCATTTTCACTAGCCTTGTCATCAACAATAGAATCAAATCCATCAATTGAATCAACCAACGCGGCAACATCTTCGACTACCATATCACCTGAATTAACGAGAATCGCGTTTGGCACATAGTGGGTATCAAACATTTTCTCGTAGTAGTCGCGACCGATTACTACTTCATAATTAGTAAGCCAGTATTCATAAAAACCAAGAATCTGAAGCTTACGTTTCGTTCCATCCCCGGTTTCAACAGTAAGATCATCGCCAACCTTGACATCAAAATGATCTGCATAAGCTTGAGATACCCAGACACCTTCAGCCTGCAAATCAAACTGATCATTAGAAAGTAGATTAACGTGATAACACTGCGCAAACGACTCGGGATTATCTGGAACAATCATGCGTATTGATCCGCTATCTCCATCTGGCTGATCAACAATTAGTCTCTGACTTATTACCTGAGCCGTACTATTTACATTCCCAGAGAGCGCCTTTTCGATATTAGATGCAGCATTATCTACGTCATCGTCAACATACACAATGTCATTGAATGAGTAGACCGATTCATATTGATAGTCAAAGCTTTTCATTACGTCGTCATTCAGCGTAATGGCAGTCACTATGAGCGCAGTGCAGCCAGCAACCCCCACCAATGTAGAAAACACTCGACGCTTATCATTTATGCAGTTATTAATAATTGTCTGCGTTAACAGGGATAACTTATCCCAAATAGCCCAATTCTCGAAAAATCGAGTTTTTACCTCGCGCGAATTCGCGCCCGAAAGAAGCTGGATTGCATGTTCGCGCAAAATGAAATGACAAGCAAACCAGGTAGTTCCAAGAATCAATATCAGTTCAAGAGCTGTAACAGCCAAGAACAAAGGTAATCCAAAAAATGGTGGATAATCCCCAAGGATAAACATGCTTCCAAGAACATGACCAATAATTCCTTCGACTGCAATAACCCCCACTATAGTTCCAATAACAGCCCCGGCGATAACTGCCAAAGCTGAATACAAAAGATAGCTTAGGGTGATTTCACGCCCACGGAACCCTAGGGCTTTCTTTGTTCCAATTTGAACTGCTTGCTCATACACAATACGACTTACAGCCGAATAGCTAACGAGCATACCGACAATGATGAAAAGTCCTGCCATTGACCAGCTAAGACGATCAGTAACATTGCTAAACATTGTTACCTGTGCAGCCCCAGGATTATATTTGCGACCAGAAATAGAAACCTCATAGGGTTTAATATCGTCAAGTTCTGACTTAACTTCACCAAGCTTTGTTTCGTTATCAGCTATCTCTTTCTTTGCCTCTTGAATCTTTTGTTCGCCCTCAGTAATTGAATTGCGAATGTCCTCGAGCTTAGCCTGATTTTCATAGTACTCAACCCAACCACTTTGTAGTTCTGCTTCACCCTGATTAAGCCATACCAAAACATCATCAAGCTCAGCTTGAGCCGAGGTAAGCGCCTGACGTGTCTGACCGATTGTCATTCCGGTATCACCAGCAGGTAAGTCATCTATATTGATAGACTCATAGACCCGAGCAACAGCGGCAGCACGAACTGCGTCTTGCTCTTCTTGAGTAGCAGATGGGTTTACAGAAAGAAGCTCAAGAACAGCCATCTCACCAGCTTGAACTGCCTGTACGTCAATAGCCTGCTGGGCTTGAACTAAAGCCTCATCAAACTGACTCTGCTTTTCTTGCAATTCAACCGCACTGGCATTGTATTCACCCCAGTTGTCATCAAGCTGGTTTCTGCCAGCCACCAACTGCGAATATGCGGAATTCAAATCTGCTTCAGCCGATGCAAGCTGTGAGCGAGCATCCTCAAGTTCTTTTTCCTTGGAAACAACTTCATTCTTTGCGCTGGTTAGCTTCTTGTCAGCTTCGTCAACATCAGCTTTCACAGAAGCGTATATATCGCGATAGCGATTATCAGCCAGTCGTTTACAAAGATCAGCTAGACCCAAAGAATAGTCTTGTGAGACTTGCTTATAGCTATCAGAAAACGTATCAAGACCATCCATAGCATTGCATCGCACATTCACAACAGGATAAGCATCTTTGAATGCCGAACCGTCAAATGCTTCAGGCGAAACCCAGGAAACAATATCGATAGTACCTGACCCCTTACCTGTTGATCCATAAGTTTTTTTTGAAAGAGCCAGATACTCTGGGCTATCAACCAACGCAGTAACTTTATACGTAGCGCCATTCAGATACGTCATGCCATCTGTGTCTTTTTCGCCACTACTTGATTCTTCGGCGTTACCCGAAGACCAGTCACTACCACTTGTCGAGGAATCGCTATCGTCAGTATCATCACTATTGAAAACAATAATGTCGCCGACACTAAGACCTAATTCAGACGCATCATTAGCATTGAGGGCAATTTCATTAGCTTTTTCAGGCAGGCTTCCATCAATAACACGAAGGGTATTAATACGTTCACCCTTTGATTGAACACTCAGCGTAATAGTCTTCCCATTGTACTCAGCCGTCTGAAAAGACTGACGCACCCCTTCAACCTGGGTAACACCATCGTATTTAGCTATCTCGCGAATATCGTCATCAGTTAACCCGTATGGATACTGAATCTGATAGTGATGAAAAGAACCTTCGTTAAAGTTTTGATTTGCGGCTACCTTGAGAGCAGGACCCGCCCAACTGATACCTAAGAAGATACCAACACCTAAAGCCACAAACATAAGAATAGAGAAAAAAGAGACGAACGTCTTCTTAATATTAGCAAACAGTTCTGTTACTTGTGTTGGCTTCACGGGGCTTCTTTATCTAAAAGCGATTTGCACTCTTCCTTACCCTGCTAAGAATAATCTACTACATCCTAGTAAGTGTAAAGTATTTTTAATTTGATATAAGATGTTTGCCAAACCTGGAAAAATAGTTGCCGCTATCATGAAGCAATAATATCTTCGAACGGAGACATCATGGCTACAACTCAAGATACTACTATTGCCGATATCGCACGTGCTATGAAGCTTGCAAGTCCAATGGTTGCTGCTACACCAGTTGAAATGCGCAATAGCGCTCTTAATGAAATTAAACATGCTCTTACGAACCATGCAGACGAAATATTTACAGCTAACAAGGAAGACTTGAAAGCTGCCGAAGAAATCAGCATTGCTCCCGCTGTTGTTAAACGCTTGAAATTTGACCAACATAAGCTTGATGACGTTATTGCAGGCATAGAAGATTTAATTAATCTTTCGGACCCCATCGGTTCGGTACTTCTTGACCGCGAACTTGACGAAGATTTGCGTTTACGTCGTATTGCTTGCCCTATTGGTGTAATAGGCGTCATTTTTGAAGCAAGGCCAGATGCTCTTGTTCAGATTTCAACCTTGTGCCTTAAAAGCGGAAACTGTTCGATTCTTAAGGGTGGAAGCGAAACAATGCGCACAAATAAGGTGTTGTTTAACCTGATTCATGAAGCAGCAGTAAAAGCAGGATTACCCGAGGAATGCATGTTCCAAGTTGAAGCCCGAGAAGATATCAGTAAGCTTCTTGACTGCGATCAATCGGTCGATCTACTTATCCCCCGCGGGTCTAACGCATTCGTTCGTTACATCATGGATAACACACGCATTCCAGTTATGGGTCATGCTGATGGCATCTGTCACATCTACGTCGACAAGTCTGCCAATGTTGAGTTAGCAACTTCTGTCGTAATTGATGCGAAGACGCAGTATACCGCCGCCTGCAACGCTGTCGAAACCCTACTCGTTCATCGCGAAATAGCAAAGACATTTCTACCTGAATTTGCAAAAGCATGCGAAAAGGCTGGCATTACTCTACGCGGAGACACTGAAACTCAAAACATTATTTCGTGCGAAGCGGCCACCGATTCAGACTGGGCAACCGAATATCTTGACCTTATTCTTTCTATTAAAATCGTTTCAGATATCGATGAAGCCATAGCCCATATAAACCGCTACGGCTCACATCACACGGATGCCATCATGACGGAAGATGATGAAGCAGCTGCCCACTTCATGCAACTTGTCGATTCTGCTGGTGTATATCGCAACTGCTCAACGCGTTTTGCTGACGGCTTCCGCTATGGCTTTGGTGCCGAAGTTGGTATTAGCACTTCCAAACTTCATGCACGCGGACCTGTGGGCCTTGATGGACTTGTTACCTACAAATATGAATTAGAAGGCAATGGTCATATTGTGGGTGACTACGCGTCTGGAAAGCGCTCATTTAACTTCAAAGACATTACTGCGTAAGAGCCCGCTTGCTTAACAAGCAGGCTCTTCACCGAAGAATAGTTCGTACCAACGTATGAACAAGTAAATCGTCCATACATGACGCCACAACAATGCCTGATGACGAGCAAACCAAATAGGATGACTAACACGTGGTTTTTTTCCAAGAAAAACGTCAAGCAAGGCACCGATTTCGTCGATTTTGAAGAACTTAGCCGCTGCCTCGCTTTCAAAAGCACGACGTATATCTGCATTAACTGAAGTATCAGTTAACCACGCACGTACCGGTACGGGGAAGCCAAGCTTCTTTCGATAAGCAACTTCATCGGGTAATACACGTGATGCAGCCGCACGCAAAGCCACTTTGTTGCCGCCGTCGCCTGTTTTGTACTTCGAAGGCATACGACGTGCGATATCAAAAATACGCAAATCACAATAAGGCATACGAATATCAAGACCGGTACCACGAGCAATCTTGGTTGAATTAAAAAGAATGCTTCCCTCGAAATAGCTTCGCAGATCGGTATACAGCATCCATGAAAGCATGTCGTATTCCCTGCCCTTCGCACCACGTTGACACATGAATTCACGGGACGACACATTCGAGTTGAAATTCTTCAGATAACGACGCATTTCGGAATTATTCATAATGTGCGTCGTGCCGTAATACACAGAATTCGGTTTCAAGCGCAAACTGCGTGTATTCTGATAGACGCTATATCCAGCAAAGAATTCATCTGCACCTTCGCCTGAAAAGCACAGCGTAGATTCTTTAGCAACTTCCTTGCAGGCAACATATAATGCAAGCCCAGCAACGTCAGAAGAAGGCTGCTCATACGCAAGTAAGAATTCATCAACGCAATCAAAAAACTGAGCTGGCGAAACAGTAATACCCTTAAATTCGCGTCCTAAAAACTGAGCAGTAGCTTTCGCATCTTCTTCTTCACTTGCTTGTTGATTTTCATAGGAGCAGCAATAACCGCACTTCGCATTGCTTTTCGCAAGAATGTAGGACGAATCAACACCGCCTGATAGGAAGCTATCAGGCGCTTCTCCTTCGTCGCAAACACTATGCAAGCTTGCATCCATTGCATTGGAGATTTCATCAGCCCAGTCTTCAAGCGTCTTTGATTCATCAGGATCAAACGATAGCTCCCAGTAGCGACCCAGTTTGAACCCTTCGCTTCCAAACGTAAAGAAGCCACCTGGTTCAAGTTTTTTCACACCTTTGAACAGGGTGTCTTCACCTGGAACGTAAGTAAACTCTAAAAAGAACTGAATCATATCCTGATTTAGTTCACGTTTGAAACCTTCTTGATTGAATAAGTCTTTAATTTGAGTTGCATATAACAAACAACCATCTGCTGTTTCGTAATAAAACAGCAATTCGGCGCCAAGAACGTCGCGCGCACCGAACAATTCGCCCGTTTCGGTATCTTCGATTACAACCGCAAACTGCCCGTTGATATGCGAACCCATCTGATTGCCCCAAGACTGATACGCTGCAACCACCAGCTGCTCTTCGCGTTCGCGACGCGACAAACCCGTTATAGAAACATTAAGCTCTTCAGCCAGTTCCACATGGTTTCGAATCAATCCTTCATAGGCTTTCAGTTCAATCATATATGCTTCCTTTAATTGCCTTTAAATCACGGTGTACAAGTATAGCTGCGATGCTATATTCTCGTCATTTCTTCAAGCGACTTTTACGCTTTACTCAAATGGGTCTCTACACAAAAAAGGAAGCTGCCTAAGCAGCTTCCTTTTGGTTGATGTAAACCAAGCTTAAGCCTTGTTGCGCTTCAAGTCGTAATCGATGTAGTTGATATGCGTCTCGAGGTATTCTTCAAGACCACGCTCGCCATCTTCGCCACCGATACCCGAACCACGGACGCCCTGATGGAAGCCCTGGAAGGCTTCGAAGTGCTCACGGTTGACGTACGTTTCGCCGAACTTGATTTCGTTCATAGCGCGCATGACGGTATCGTAGTCGGTGGTAAAGATTGAACTGGTCAGACCAAATTCGCAATCGTTTGCCATAGCGATAGCTTCGTCAAGAGTTTCAAACGTAGTGATAGGCAATACAGGGCCAAAGATTTCTTCGCGCATGATACGGCTTTCGTGCTTAACACCCGTGACTACCGTTGCTTCAAAGAAGAAGCCCTTGCCGTCAACTGTAACTGCATTGCCGCCACATTCGATGGTTGCACCCTCATCGATAGCGCTCTGAACAAGATCAATGACATGTTCTTGCTGCTTTTTGTTGACCATGGGGCCCATATCAAACGTTCCACCCAAGCCTGGGCCATAGGTAACCGTCTTCATACGCTGAACAACCTTGGCGATAAACTCGTCAGCGATACCCTTCTGAACATAAACACGTTCGGCAGCGTTGCAAACCTGACCAGAATTGTAGATGCGCGAATTAACAACATGCTCGACCGTTTCGTCAAGCTTGCAGTCGTTCATAACGATTACCGGAGCCTTGCCACCCAGTTCCAACGAAACCTTAGTAACGTTATCGGCAGCAGCCTTCATAATCTTCTTACCAACAGCAGTTGAGCCCGTAATAGTAACGATACCCAACTTCGGGTTGCCAGCCAGCGATGCGCCAGCCACAGCACCAGAGCCTGTAATGACATTGATAACGCCCTTGGGCAGTGAAGATTTTTCGACAAGCTTTGCGAACTCGTAAGCGCCATTCGGGCAGTCAGAAGAAGCCTTAAGAACAACGGTACAACCAGCCACTAAAGCAGGAGCAACCTTACGACCAATCAGGAACAATGGGAAGTTCCACGGCATAATCTGACCTGCGACACCAATAGGCATCTTGTACAGCAAGATGTTTTCATTCGGACGATCAGACGGAATGATTTCGCCCTTAATATGACGAGCCTGAGCTGCCATATATTGAATATATGCAGCCAACCAACCTGCTTCGTCCATAGCC
>JAZQRZ010000123.1:0-3327 GCA_045629845.1 Eggerthellaceae bacterium
AGGCTATCAAGCTTCGGTTAACACAGCTACCACTCGCTTTGCCAACCTTAACCTGTACCTCGGTATGGTTCCGAACTTCTTGGCCAGCCTAGCCAACTATTCCGTCATTGTTATTGGCGTTTTCCTGGTCATGCAAGGGCAATTCTCGCTGGGCATGGTTATGGGCTTTCAGGGCTACATTCAGCTGTTCATGAACCCTGCCATGACCACAATCAGAGCAACTCAAACCCTTCAAGAAATGCGTACCCAAATGGAGCGCATTGAAGATGTTATGGAATACCCCATCGATCCGAACTACCGTGACGAACCCCTAAGCGAAGAAGCCGACTACGGTAAGCTTCGCGGCAAAGTTGAACTGAAAAACGTCACCTTTGGCTATGCACGTTTGGGCGATCCTGTCATCGAAGACTTCTCTATGACCGTCGAGCCAGGCGCAAGCGTAGCTTTCGTTGGTGCTTCTGGCTGCGGTAAATCTACCCTTTCAAAGCTTATTGCTGGTCTGTACCAACCTTGGAGCGGCGAAGTGCTTTTTGATGGTAAGCCAGCATCAGAAATTGACCGCAGTGTGTTTACGAGTTCGGTTTCCGTCGTTGATCAAGACATCATTCTGTTCGAAGACACCATTGCGAACAACATTAGCATGTGGGATGAATCCATCGAAGACTTCGAAATTATTCTTGCTGCGCGCGATGCGCAGATTCACGATGACATCATGGCACGCGAAGGTGGTTATGCAGGCAGAATTACCGAAGGCGGGCGCGACCTTTCAGGTGGTCAGCGTCAGCGTCTGGAAATTGCCCGCGTTCTTGCTGCTGACCCCCACGTTATTGTCATGGATGAAGCAACAAGCGCTCTTGATGCCAAAACGGAATTCGAAGTTGTACGCGCTGTTAGAAACCGCGGCGTAACCTGCATCATCATCGCTCACAGGCTTTCAACCATTCGAGATTGCGACGAGATTATTGTGCTTGACCATGGTCATGTCGTTGAGCGCGGCACCCACGACGAACTATACGCAAAAGGTGGCATCTATGCCGACCTTGTTTCTAACGACTAGGAGGTGAGGACATGGGCATTTTTGACGAACAAGTACGCCAACGCAAACGCGGCGACCAAGAACTATTCGAAGACTCTATTCTGCGCATGGCCTCCGCTGTAGTCGGAAGAGAAGCGGCCGGTTCGATGGCAAGCGACCGCATTGTTACTAAAGAAGCAGTCGACGACATCCTGAAGTTCTATCGCATTAATCCAGTCGATATTCCTTTCAATGTTGTCGACCCCGAAGAACAGTTGGAATATGCCTTACGCCCCCATGGCATCATGCATCGTATGGTGGCACTGCCAAAGGGTTGGTACAAAGATGCCTTCGGCCCCATGATTGGCTATCGCGCAAGTGACGGAGCGCCTGTTCCGTTGTTCCCCAAGCCCTACCGCGGCTATTGGTTCCGCGACGAAACAGGACACAAAACAACAGTTAATTCCCGAAACGAAGGTGAATTTGCCTACGAGGCACGCAGTTTCTATCGCCCGTTACCGCTTGGAAAAATTGGCATTCGCGATTTGCTGGTTTACATGAAGCAAACGCTTAATGCAGCTGATTTTGCCTTACTTGCAGCAATATCTTTGTTTGTCACCCTTATCGGCATGGTGCTGCCACCTATCGTAAAAATACTTACTGGCTACGTGGCAAATACTGGCAGCTATGCGGTTTTGTGGTCTACTGCAGCATTTTTGCTATGCACCGCGCTTGCACAACAACTTATGACAGCATCACGCGAAGTTGCTGTTAATCGCATTCTTACCAAAGCTTCTACTTCGGTTGCTTCGGCATTCATGATGCGTATTCTTAGCCTGCCAGCAACATTCTTCAGAGACTACAGTGCTGGCGAATTAGCAAACCGCAGCATGGCAGCAAAAAGCCTAGTTGAACTGCTTGTAACAAACGTTCTATCACTTGGTACAACTGCCCTTTTCTCGCTCTTGTATATTCTTCAGATTAATCAATTTGCGCCAGCTCTTGCACTACCAGCAGTCTGCATTATCGCGGCATCCATCGCTGTAATGCTAGCAACCTCACTTGTTCAAATAAGAGTCACGCGGCGACAAATGGAATACGCCGCCAAAGAAAACGGCAAAAGCTTTGCGCTTATCTATGGTGTGCAGAAAATTAAACTAGCGGGCGCCGAAAAACGCGCCTTTTCACAGTGGACGCAAAGCTATACGAAGAGCGCCGAACTGCAATACAACCCCCCGATGTTCTTGAAGATAAGCAGCGCCCTTCAAGCAGCCGTCACTATGTCAGGCGCCATCGTGCTGTATTACCTGGCAGTCGTATCTGGCGTAACTCCTTCAGAGTACATTGCGTTCTTTGCAGCCTATGGCATGGTTTCAGGCGCATTTTCAGCACTTGCCCGTGTTGTACAAGCCTCAGCCCAGATTAAACCTTATCTTGAAATGCTTGAGCCAATCCTTGAAGCAGAGCCCGAAGTTGCCGAAAACAAAGAAATGCTTACGGGACTCGCAGGGCGCATTGAACTTTCGGGTGTACGCTTTCGCTACGGCGATAACGCTCCTTATGTTATCGACGGCATGGATCTTTACATTCGCTCGGGCGAATACGTAGCCATCGTAGGCAAATCTGGCTGCGGTAAATCAACGCTTATTCGTCTACTGCTTGGTTTTGAAACGCCAGAAAAGGGTGCTATCTATTACGACGGCAAAGATATGACCGGGCTTGATCTTCGCTCGCTTCGTCGCCGCATTGGCGCAGTCACGCAAGATGGCAGCTTATTCCAAGAAGACATCTTCTCGAACATAACGATTTCAGCACCCCATCTTACTGAAGAAGAGGCATGGGAAGCTGCCGAAATTGCAGGCATTGCCGATGATATTCGTGCTATGCCTATGGGTATGCAAACCATGATTTCTGAAGGATCAGGCGGCATTTCTGGCGGACAAAAGCAGCGCCTGATGATTGCGCGCGCCATCGCCCCGAAGCCACGGGTTCTCATCTTCGACGAAGCAACAAGCGCGCTTGATAACAAGACGCAAAAACAGATATCCGAGGCACTTGATAAACTGAAGTGCACGCGTATCGTTGTTGCTCATCGTCTTTCTACTATCAAAAACTGCGACCGCATCCTTTACCTTGAAAATGGCCACATTGTTGAAGATGGAACCTACGACGAACTCATCGAAAAAGGCGGTCTTTTCGCCGAACTCGTCGAACGCCAGCGGCTCGACAAGTAACTTTGCTGGAATAGGCTGAGAAAGCTTCGCTCGACGCGTCGTCGCCACGAACTAACTTTTGCCAAGCCCAGGCAAAAG
>JAZQRZ010000124.1:0-2339 GCA_045629845.1 Eggerthellaceae bacterium
CCTCGATGTTCCTCAGCGAACCTATGGATGTCTCGAAGTTCGGTGTCATCTATGGTGGCGTGCAGAAGAACGTTGGCCCAGCTGGCTTGGCTATTGTTATCGTGCGCGAAGATCTTATTCGCGAAGACGTTCTGGAATACACGCCCACACTGCTTCGTTGGAAGACTATGGCCGACAACGGCAGCCTGTACAACACGCCGGCTTGCTACACCATTTATATCTGCGGCCTGGTCTTCAAGTGGCTGAAGGAACAGGGTGGTCTAGAAGGCATCGGCAAGCGCAACCGCGACAAGGCTGCTCTGCTGTATGACTTCCTGGATCAGTCGAAGCTGTTCAGTGGTACGGCTCGCAAGGAAGATCGTTCCATCATGAACGTTCCGTTCATCACAGGTAACGCTGATCTCGACGCGAAGTTCATTGCTGAAGCTGGCGAAAACAACATTGCCAACATCAAGGGTCATCGTTCGGTTGGTGGTATGCGTGCTAGCATCTACAACGCCATGCCGGTCGAAGGTGTTCAGCACCTGGTCAACTTCATGGACAAGTTCGAAAAAGAAAACGCATAAAAGCAACCAACCTTTTCCGCGTAATAAGTACTGAAACCATCCCACCGCGGCCACTTTTCGCATGATAAAGTGACCGCGGTGTTGTTTTCGAAATGCGCCAGGTGTCATACATCTGCCGCGCATTGTTATTTAGAACCAAAGTGGGAGCTCTATGATTGATCTTGAAACCCTGAATGAACCGCAGCGACAAGCCGTGCAATGTACCGAAGGTCCGCTTCTGGTACTGGCAGGTGCTGGCTCGGGTAAAACGCGCGTACTCACGTACCGTATTGCCAACATTTTGGAAACCACCGATGCTGCTCCGTGGGAAATTTTGGCTATTACCTTTACGAATAAAGCAGCCGCCGAAATGCGCGAACGTTTGGCTGGCCTGGTTGGTTACAGCGCGCGCGGCATGTGGGTTTCCACCTTCCACAGCATGTGTGTGCGCATCATTCGTGCCAACGCCGAGGTTCTGGGCTTCACTGAAAATTTCACCATCTACGACGATGGTGATAGCAAGCGCTTGGTTAAAGACATCATGGCTGAACTTGATATCGACCCTAAGCGCTATCCCATTAATGCACTGCGCAATCGTATCTCTACCGCTAAGAACGAACTTATCGTTGCAGCCGACTTTGCGGATCAGGCAATTGATCCAGTGGGCAAGCAGGCGGCACGTGTATACAGACGCCTGCAGGAACGCCTGAAGGCGGCAAATGCGTTCGATTTCGACGACCTGTTGCTGTATGCCTATCTGCTGCTGAAGCATCACCCTGAAGTGCTGGATGCCTACCAAAAGCGCTTCCGCTATATATTGGTAGACGAATATCAGGACACGAACCATGCGCAGTACGAAATCTGTCGCCTGTTGGCGGCTGCGCACCGCAACATCATGGTCGTAGGCGATGACGACCAATCCATTTATTCGTGGCGTGGTGCAGATATTCGCAACATTCTTGAATTCGAAAGCGACTACCCTGAATGCACCACCATTAAGCTTGAACAGAACTATCGCAGCGTGGGCAACATTCTGGATGCAGCTAACGCGGTTATCGCCAACAACATGACGCGTAAGGCCAAAAAGCTGTACACGTCTTCTGAAGCGGGCGAAAAGATTCAGGTATTCATGGCTTCCGACGAACGCGATGAAGGCCGCTGGATTGCGGGGCAAATCGACAAGCGTCACGATGCTGGTTTGTCTTACGATCAAATCGCGGTGTTCTATCGCACTAATGCACAAAGCCGCATGCTTGAAGATATGTTCTTGCGCGCGGGTGTGCCGTATCGCATCGTTGGCGGTACGCGCTTCTTCGAGCGCCAAGAAATTCAGGATGTCATGGCTTACCTAACGCTGGCTATCAATCCTGCCGACGATATGGCGGCTCTTCGCGTGGTCAACGTGCCGCGTCGCGGGGTGGGGAAGTCTACGATTGAACGCGTGCAGCAGATTGCTCGCGAAATCGATACTACGTTCATGAATGCGGCCGAGCTGTGCATTGCCGACGAAGACCTGCGTCCTGCGTCGCGTAAGGCTATCGGCGAATTCGTGCAGGTTATCAAGGAAGCTGCTTCTTACGAAGGCGACCTGCGCAAGATTATCGAAATGATTATCGACAAGGCTGGCCTTATTGCAGCTCTTGAAGCTGAAGGTACCGACGAAGCTCGCAGCCGCGTTGAAAACATCAAAGAATTCTTGGGCGTTGTCGATGAGTTCACCGAAACGCACGACGAAGAAGATGCTGAATTTGCAGCTCCTGTTGCTGGTGAAGCTGCAGGCGAAGAACCGGTGCG
>JAZQRZ010000125.1:0-2886 GCA_045629845.1 Eggerthellaceae bacterium
CCACTCAGGAAGGCTGCTTATCGCTTTCGGGCACGAGGGAAACGAATCGCTACGAACACATCCAGGTCTCATACCACGACGAGCTTATGCGCAGCTTCTCAAGCTGTTTAACTTATTTTGGAAATAACCAGTCCGCCTGCGAAGGCAGCGGCACGCAGCTCTGCCCTCCAATACGCACCTTCAAGAAAGCACACGACTATCCTGGCCGAGTAATCGCACGCTCACCCGTTGCGTTCAAAGAGAAAGCCTATCGGAATGATATGATTTCCGAACGAAAAAGGAACGAACCGCTCAACGCAGAGGAATTCATGCACGTTATTGGAACAATAGAAACCGTCGACACACCAGTTGCACTTACCGCGCGCCGCTTCCTGAACGACGGCAGCACACGCGAACAAGCAAGCGAGATTCAGAGCGAAAGCCTGCTCACGGTGAACGTGAATGACATCCCAACTATGCAGATTGGTTGCTCAGCCGACCATTTGGTCGAACTTGTTTGCGGACGACTTATCACCGAGGGTCTTGTTTCCAATCTGGATGAAATTGACACGCTTTCCATCTGCGAGAACTCACTAACAGCCGACGTGTACCTGCATGACCGCGAAGCGGATTTATCACGACGAGCGGCACACATGGTACCCACCTGCTGTACTAATAACGTCACACTTAATGACTACTTCGATGCGGGCGAACCATTGCTATCCGTGAAGCCTATCCCCTGGGATGCGGAATGGATCTTCCAGATAATCGAAGCATTCGAACAAGACCTTACGCTGCACAGGCGCACGCGTGGCACGCACAGCGCATATCTTGCAAACCGAGAAGGCATCTTGCTCTTTCGCGAGGATATCGGCCGCCACAATGCGCTGGACAAGGTTGTAGGGTCTGCGCTTATCGAAGGCATCGACCTTTCGCAATGTCTGCTGTTCACCAGCGGTCGCGTACCCACCGACATGACCACGAAGATTGTGCGTGCTGGTATCCCGATTCTTGCGAGCAAGTCAGCCGCAACCGGCAAGACCATCCAGATGGCGCGCGAGTACAACCTTACCCTTATCTGCAATGCCAATCAGGAATGCTTCGACGTGTTCCACGACCCCGCTGCAAACCTGCAATAATGAAACGAAGCACCAAGAAGTGCCACAAACAAAAGCTCACAGCCATTCAGAATCACAGAACGGGTAACTATGATTAAACCAATCATGACGAAAAGCTTCTTCCTTAAACAGCCAAGCGTCGAAGCCAACATGAGCGATATTGAATTAGCACGTGACCTGGTTGACACCCTTGAAGCACACAGGCACGAATGCGTTGGGATGGCAATTCAGCATGAAATAGATCATTGCAACGGCATGTTGATATAAGTCTGGAAAAGAGTAAGCTCAACCGCTATCTTTATGCCTTGGCCAGCTTGGTCTGCTCAAGTAAGTCGGCTGCTTCCGTTAACCCAGCTTCGCGGAGTTGTGCAATTGACTGAGCCAGACCTTGCTCAATACCTTGCTCAATGCCATCTTCAAAGCCTTCTTGGCGATCTTGTTCTCGCTGAAGTTCAGCGTCCCAGTCGGTAAGAATCATGTCAGATACCTCCGCCCGTTTCTCCCTAAAGTAAGACTCTAGATGGCCCTCTGCTATGCAGTCCTCAATAGCAAGAGACACTGCATCAGTAAGGCTTGTTTCCTGGTCAGCATTATACTGCCGAACCTTAGAAGCGAAGAGCGGGAAGCAGCGGACACTTGTCACATGTTTATCCATAATTCACCGTAGAAAATGTGACAAAGGGACTGTCCCTTTGTCACATTTTTCAGTGAATATGCATGTTTTGGTAAATGATTCGAGCAATGAAAACAGCTGTAATAGCTATACACTCATACAGCCGCAGCCAAGCTCCGATCTCTTTATCGCAAGCCCTGAAGGCATTCGTGACAATGCTTCCATGTGACCTTGTGAAACATAAGCTCCCCGTCAACCTCGACCCATTTCTTCAAGCAGAAAGAAAACGGCCTATCAGGGCAATATGCCAGCATCGAACATTTACGTGCCGCCTTTTCCATTTCTTCATCAGAGGGAAACTCATCTAAGATGTACTCGTCTTTTGACATAACAAACCCCTTTCATACCTTCAAGCCATCACGCAAGGGCGCCAACGTATTAGTCCCAGAATAATTTGCAGTCAGAACACACTAACGAGGCACCACACTCAAGGCATTTCAAATCAGGAGCTTCATCTGATTCGGCATTAACAACCGTCATTGGCTTGCCGCACTTCTTGCACGGATGCAGCCGCTCTTTGATCAGGTCGTAATCTTCGGCGAGATCTGAATCCATGACATACGGAGCATAGCCCCACTCAGCAACCGTCTTTTCGCCGTATTGCTTCTTCAAAAGCTTGTCGAGACTCTTGGGAGCATAAAGAGATAGGTCGTAGCCCACGTCCCAAAAACCACAGTGGTCACAACGATACAGCCGAAGTTCGGCGTCAACGGCAAAATGCTGGATGTTTTGCGCTACATCTTTCCATTCTTGGCCACATTTCCCCGCAAGAACGTCTGCGACTATCTGCTGATAGACTTGTGGAAAGGTCATCCCCACACCAGTAGAAACTTTGTAATTCATGCCACATTGATTGCAGTGATATCTGTATCCCATACCCATTTTGACCCTTTGTTCGGTTTCCACAGAGCACGAACCTACGCATGAATCATCTCATCAACGGGCAACTATATGAGTACCATACATGGGACAGCGAGAGCGCAATTCAACCGCAGAATGCGACAAAACCCGCTTAACGAGCTACTCATGAACGAATGATGCAGATTCAAAGGAAGACAGGAGTTCGCCACTTACGAGCGCCAGCCCGCAAATGCTATAGTCACCTACGCAAAAAAA
>JAZQRZ010000126.1:0-2211 GCA_045629845.1 Eggerthellaceae bacterium
ATACGACAACTTATTGTTCTGCGCGAAAACTTCAAATGTGAAAGGCTAAAACCCTTATTCCTGCGTGAAGCCTTCGTCGATGAATAAGTTGCCTGAATCGTCGGCCGCAGGTGTAGCAAGCGGGTTGCAGCGTTCGTTTTCGGCATGACCCGCATGGCCGCGCACCCAGTGATAAGAAACTTCGTGGGGCTCAACGGCAGCAATGAGGCGTTTCCACAAGTCAACGTTCTTGACGGGCTGCTTGCTGGCATTTTTCCAGCCACGACGCAGCCAACCCGAGATCCAGTCGTCGGTAAATGCCTTGATGACGTACTGAGAATCAGAATAGAAATCAACCTGGCACGGACGCTTTATGGCCTCGAAGCCAACGATGGCGCCCAGCAATTCCATACGATTGTTGGTAGTCTTTGCAAAGCCTTGAGAAAACTCGCGTTCGTGCACCTGACCTGCAGGGTCGGTATAGCGAAGAATGGTGCCATAGCCACCAGGACCTGGATTGCCACGCGACGAACCATCTGAATATAACTCTACATGCTGCATGTACTGACTACCCTATCTAATAAAAAGCGGGTTCGTGTTGCCTTGGTGGCGCCACGAACCCGCACAGTGTACCAGGTTTCAACCTTCGGCTGCCGTTAGGCAGCTAAACAAGTTACCAGCGGACGATAATCATGCCGTCCTGAACCGGGCCAATGATAACACCCACGCCGTAGGTAGCTGCGTGAATCATCTGACCGCCACCAATGTAAACACCAGTGTGACCCCAGTTCACGCAAATATCACCAGGCTGAGGATCGGACACCTGCGGCCAACCCATGAATGTATAGGTAGTACCCAGGCGAATGTGTTCACCGGACAAGCAGTAGCTAACCAGACCAGAGCAGTCATAGCCATAAGGACCAACGCCGCCCCATACATACGGCGCACCTAGGCAAGAGTAAGCACGGCTAACTGTGTCGCCGCCATCGCCATAAGCAACAGCCGACGAATCATTGCTAGGATCGTAGTAGCCGCCACCTTCGCCACCAGCAGCCGAATCAGATACAACGGCAGCAGCGCGAGCAGCTTCAGCAGCTGCCTGAGCAGCACGCTCTTCTTCAAGAAGCTTCTGAGCTTCAGCACTTAAGCCGTCATACACAGCCTGCATTTCAGCAACAGTAGACTGAGCCTGAGCTTCAGCTTCGGCAGCTTCAGCCGACTTCTTTGCGGCAACTTCAGCCTGCTTCGAGTATTCAGCCTTCTGCTCTTCCGCTTCAGTGCGCAGAGCCTTCTGCTGAGCAACCATATCAGCATCGTTCTGGTTAACCTTGTTCAGCATATCCCAGCTGGTAGCAAAGTTTTCAAACGACGTGGCGCCAAGCAGAATTTCGAGGAAGGACACGCCGCCCGAACGATACATCTCGCGAGCACGCTCGCCCAGACGATCCTGCAGGTCGGCAATTTCTTCAGTGATTTCATCGATGCGATCCTGAGCAGCATCGCGAGCCTTTTCGGCTTCCTGCTGCGCAGCAAGCGCTTCACCGTATTCTGCCGACAGGCGGTCGAGAGTTTCCTGCATGGCGTTCAGCTGAGACAAAGCCGCTTCGGCTTCGGCCTGCTTTTCGGCTGCGGTAACGGCATAAGCCTGCGGCACAGCGCATAACGAGACACACAGGGTGATAGCCGCACAAGCGGCAACGATTGCTCCCCAAACCGGGAACGACAAAATACGAAGTGACGTATGCTGCATCATTTAACCTCCGTTTGCATAGCGTTCTTCCGCGTATGAGAGTACCACATAGCAACAAGATTCTTGCGTTTTGTAACGCTGCAACCGCGAAACCGTAACGGGTGAAACACAATTCCTGCAAGTCGGCACTACATGTTGTGGGGTAAAGGGCCCTGCAGCGGACAAACATGACACTTTTGACCACAAAATGTTGAATAGGTTTTTCAAAAACAGAGCTTTGAGCGCGCTTCGTGGCGCGAAGTCGGGACACTGAATGCGACAAAACCTAACATGATTGCGCAACCGCAAAAAAGGGGAGACTCCCCTTTTTTGCGGTTGCGCAATCATGTTAGGATTTGTCGCATTCAGTGTCCCGCCTTCGCGCCACGAAGCGCGCTCAAAGCCCTGTTTTCGATAAATCCTTTTCAACATTTTGTGGTCAAAAGTGTCATGTTTGTCCGCTGCAGGGCCCTTTACCCCACAACATGTAGTGCCGACTTGCA
>JAZQRZ010000127.1:0-3060 GCA_045629845.1 Eggerthellaceae bacterium
AATGGTAGCTATAGCAACAGTTCCAACAATATCCAGCTTTCGAGCAACTGCAAACAATGCACCCGTGATAGCACCAATAAGTACCGCAAGATAGTCAAACACAGTCGACCAATCGAAGGCTGTGATGACACCGAAATCCATTTCGCTTCCTTTCTAAGTTAGATTGGCTTCATGATAGCACTCGCAGCCAATCTGAATTCTTTAATTAAAGGAGGTAACTATTAGGTTTCAATTCGACATAATGCCTGAACACTGCACGTATTTGACTGCCATTACCATTGTAAAAGACTTACAATACAAGGCACAAAAGCTAAGGGCAACCAAGCTTTCCTTTGGCATTAATAGCATCGACGAAAGGGGCTACTATGTGCACAGGAATTAGGTTCGTTGACGATAGCGGCAACATGTATTTCGGACGTAACCTTGACTGGAGTTGCTCGTACGGCGAAAAGGTTGTTATTACTCCAACGGGTTATCAACCCAAATCACCTTTTGGCGCTATTCCAGCTATTAAGTATGCGGTTATCGGAATGGGTATTGTTCAGGAAGATGTACCCCTGTATTTCGACTGCGCTAACGATGCTGGCTTAGCAGTTGCTGGTCTAAACTTCCCTGGTTATGCACAATATGAACCTGCAGCCATTGAAGGAAAAACAAACATTGCAGCATACGAATTCCCTTTATGGGTGGTAGCAAACTTCGAGACCGTTGATCAAGTGGAAGCTGCTCTAGCGAATGCGGCTATCGTAGACAAACCCATTAATGACAAGTTTCCCTCATCGCTTTTGCATTGGATTATCGGCGATGCATCGCGCTCTATCGTGGTTGAATACACCGAAGATGGCATGCAAATCTTCCACGATGATTTCGACGTATTAACGAATCAGCCCGGTTTTGCTTGGCATACCGAAAACGTGCGCAACTACATAAACGTAACACCCGACGTACCGGGGCCTTTAAGCTGGCGCACAGGCGAACTTACCGCATATGGTTCAGGTGGCGGCATGCGTGGCTTGCCTGGCGATTACTATTCTCCAAGTCGCTTCGTCCGCGTAGCATATCTCAACGCGCACTACCCCCAAAAGAACACCGAAGAAGAAAACGTTAGCCGTCTTTTCCATACGCTAACAGGTGTTGCCATGATTGATGGCGCAGCTCGTATGACAAACGGCGAATTCGAACTAACTATTTTTACGGGTGGTGTATCGTGCCGCACAAATACCTATTACTACTCGACGTATGAAGACCCTGCTATTCGTTCAGTTGCGCTAGGTGACTACAATAGCAGCGGTGAAGCCCTTATAGTTGTCGATTAAGCTTTCACCTGCTACCAATGTCTAATACCGTAGGGCAACAGCGCATCCTTTACGGGTGCCCATACACCAAGTGTCTGAAGGATATTGTCGACAATAAACAAGCCTGCCAATACAAGAGCAACGGCGAGCCCCGTGTGTTGATGAGCACATGCCCAACGACTAACGAGCGGATACAAACCGTAAAGAGCAATTAGGCCTAATACCACGAAACGAGCTGTATACATAGGAGCAATACGCCCCTGAAAATTAAGCGGCGTTGTTGAGTAATCCCAAGGAACGTAGCCCATAAGCGCTTCGCACGCATAGCTGCCACCAAGTTCAACAGCGGTGGTTAAAAGGTAAATGCCCACAATCATAATGAACACTTGGACAACCACGGGCACCCTATCAGCAAGGCGACGACGAAGTGGCTCGAGCACGATAACAATAACGAGGCCACCGATGCCGTAAATCGGACACCATGGCAGCATAAGTGACGCGCGTAAATACACCCCGCCAAACGTGAATACGTTTTCTACTGTTTCATATATCCAACCCGCACACGCAAACAGTGCGAACAGAATCATTGCAACGCTTGCCTTTACGAATAAAGGCGCACCTTTAAGCAGACTAGAACTCATCCGCTTCCCTTCAAACTACTAAACATACAAATTGCGCATGACAGATTACCACACGCAACAGGCCTACCTATATTCGAGAAATACTATTCAAGCCCTATGAAGCTGGGTGAATACTCGGCTATCATTTCGTATTTGCTGGCGTGCATCATGACGATAACATCATCGGGATTGTACAACTGAAGATAGTCCTCCAAAGAAAGGCTGTAACGGCCATTACCAGGCAACAAAAACACGGTCTCGCGATAATTTGCTGCAATAAATCGAGAGAGACAATACGAAAGCGAATCCCCGATAAACAGCGCAGTTCGACCATTATTCTGGCCGGAATTATGCACTTCTGCCGAACCGCCCCCATAGTATTCGTAATACTTTGAAGTGCCGTCAGCTTCTATCGTAGCACCCTGGTATAAGACCGCATCGCGCAGGCCCATAGTCTTTTCTGCACCACCATCTTCTTGTAAGTCATAAAACGACAGCTGAGAAAAGTCTTCAGGCAAGTCTTCTAAAACACAAGACACGTCAAGATCTAGGCCGCTTTTTGCATAGCTTCCGTTCCAGCTATCAACAACCACCACTGGATTATCGTATGAATAAGATGACAAACCTAGGCGTGATGCGACCATGTTGTATGAGTTTAGTGCTCGCTTAAGCGTCCAATGCGGGTCGGCGCTAAACCATTCCTCAAGAATCTCGTCATAGCTTCCCACGGAGTCGATAAACGCATCGATACTTGGATCTAAGCGCTGAACAAGGTTTGTTTCGACCCAGGCAGGATTTAGGCGATTGTCATAATACTGATAGGTGGGATTTGCTTCTGTTTGATCATGACGCGCGACACAGTCATAAACAAAGCGCATATCCGAATGGTTGCGAGCTGCTTCGTTAAGCGTATTCACCCATGCGTCAAGTGCACGCATAGTACTTGGTGAAGGCAATTCTTCCGCCCGATCAACAATCAGGTTGTCACGCGGAACCACATAGTAACGAGAGCCAAAAAACGTGGGAAATACTTCGTACCCACAAAGCGCCGCAGAGACAGCTATGCTTGCTCGCTGCAGTGCTGCATTTGACAGCATTACACTATCTCGCGCAGGAACATGATCGGAAAGATACCTGTCTAATTC
>JAZQRZ010000128.1:0-5021 GCA_045629845.1 Eggerthellaceae bacterium
TGTACAGGCACGCACGCCTTTTGCGCAGACCGATTTCGGTCGGGCATATTTGGCAATGTGGGCGTGTGTAAACGCTAATCCGTGGCAACCAGCCATGCTGACTGATGTGTTGTTATCGCAGTTTTCGGGTATTTCGCAGGGCGATGCTTTTGCTATCGATAAAGAAATTCGTGGCAACCGCCTGGCCCAGCGCGAACAGGTGCTGGGTGTGTTGCGTGCCAAATCCGAATTGCTTTCTCAGCTTGAAGAGCTGGCAACTAGTCCCGAAGCCGATATTTTGCTGGGTGTGTTCGAGCAAATGGTTCAGGCTTCAGCTCAGCATTCGCCTGCATGGCGCAATCAACAGCTCGCAGCTATGGGCGTGTTGCGTCAGGTTACGACAGCGGCACGACAATTGCATGCTGGCATCGATGATTGTGCGGCGGTACTGCAGCGTATTTCGGTACCTGTATCGTGGCAAAATGCCGAAAACGGTCAGGCTCTTTCCAGTGCTTCGTCGGTGGTGTTTACCACGCAGGCCGTTGCGTCACGCATGCCCGTTGGGTCTTGTCAGGCGCTAATCGTAGCCGACCTTACTTCTGAAGATTATCCTGTGGCTGATCGCAGCGATGCAGCTCGTACGCTGCTGGAAAAGCTGGGTTTGTCTGCGCAGGAAAGCGCGTTGTCGCAGGCACGTCGTACGTTTAGTGCGCTGTGTCGTATTCCTTCAAACGCGCTGGTTGTTATGCGTCCTTTGGGGGATAGCAATGCAGACCCAACGTACCCTTCGGTGGTGTTGGAAGAATTCATAGATGCATATCGTGCCGATGTTTCGGCGACTGATGATATTGATAATGCCTATCGCTTGCCTCAGCAATTACAGGGCGGGCTTACAGAACGCGGTGAAGAACTGCTCTTTGCTAATCAGGATGCACGTGGTGCTACGGCTGTTCAGGCTGCTGCAGATACTATTAGCTATCCCGATTTAGGTACACTTGATAGTGCGGCTGCAACACGTGTGGTGCGGGCTCGTTTGGATAGTCAGGGCAAGCCGCTTGCTAAGCCGTGCCTGTCACCTTCGCAAATCGAAGCGTATCTGGAATGTCCTTATCAGTGGTTTGCATCGCGTCGTTTGCAAATCGGGGGCCTTGATGAAGGTTTTGGCCCCTTAGAGCGCGGTTCGTTTGCGCATGCTGCTTTCGAAACCTTCTATCAGCGTTTCCAAGAAAGTGGAAACGATAAAGTTACTAACGAAACGCTTCCAGAAGCGCGCGTGTTAATGCAGCAGGTGCTGCAAGAATTAATCGAGCAGCAGTTCAGTGCCGAACCAAGCAGCGGCAGGTTGGTTTACACCACCAAGCTGGAACAGCGCGAAGTCGAACAATTCTGCGACCAGCTTTTGGCGTTCCTTGATTTCGAGGCAAAGCTTTTGCCTACGTTCCATCCAGCGTATTTCGAATACAAGATTGATGCTGATCATGCCGTTGAATACGGCGGAAACCTTATCGTTGGCATGGTTGACCGTATCGATGTCGACGATCAGGGTCACGCGGTCATCATTGACTACAAGGGTTCGTTGAATGCCGAACACGATATTGCTGGTAAGAATTTACAGCATGCGGGCAAGGTGCAAACGCGCATTTACGCGCAGGCTATTCGTCGTGCTTTGGGCTTGCAGGTGGTTGGTGCATTGTACGTTAGCTATGGTCGCAAGCCTGCTCTTTCGGGCGCATACGATGCGCGCGTGCTTGAAGTTCCGCATTTGCCGGGCATCAATCCGAAGAAGAGCGGTTGTGGTACTACCGATACTATTCCCGAAGAATGGCCTGACGATTTCTCGTTTGCCAATCTTTCGTTTAACAGCATGCTAGATGTCACCGAATCGCTGGCAGGCGAGGCTATTCAGCGCATGTGTGCAGGTCAGGTTTCGCCTAATCCAGCGTATGCGGATGCGTGCAAGTATTGTCCGGTTCTTACTTGTCCGAAGCGGGGTGCATAAGCTATGGCACTAACCGAAGGACAACGTCGCTGCGTGGAAACGCTTGATCAGCCGCTGGTTGTGGCGGCAGGCGCAGGCTCGGGCAAAACCTTCACGCTGACTCAGCGCATTGCGGGAGCTTTCGAAGACAAAGATGGCACTGGTCCGTTTGTTACTGATATCGACCAGGTGTGCGCCATTACCTTTACGAAGAAGGCGGCAGGCGAACTGAAGTCGCGCATCAAGGCTGAACTGCGTGCGCGCAACATGGTTGACCAGGCGTTGCGCGTTGACGAGGCTTGGATTTCTACTATCCATGGCATGTGCGCTCGCATTTTGCGCGCCCATGCAATTCAGCTAGGTATTGATCCCGCCTTTACGGTGGCAGAAGAAAAGCAGCTTTCGGCCTTCCTTGACCAGGCGGTCGAATCGGTACTGGCCGAGGCTGAATACGAAGGCTCTGCGCGCTTGGATGCGCTGTTCCGCGAATACAAGGTTCGGTCGTTTGGCTTTAACGACGAATCGGTTGAAAGCATGTTAAAGCAGCTGGTGGGCGAACTTTCTACCAGTCCTAACGGTGCAGATGATCTTGTTTTGCCAGGCGCTACCGCTCTGCCTGTTGTGCTGGTTTCCCAAGCGCTTGAAATTGTTGAAACCATTTTTGAGTGTGCTCAGGTGCAGAAGCAGTCGAAGAGTCGCGATTCTTGGATTCAGGGTACTGCTGATCAGCTTGCGCAGGCGCATAGCTTGCTTGATCAAGGGATTACAAGCTACAGCGATGCTTTGCGTGCTATCTCGCCGTTTAAGCTTGCTAAGAACTTTGGTGATCCTGAATATAAGGCGCAGGTTGATGAAGGACGGGCCACGCTGGGTTCGTGCATTATGGAAGCGCGACTGGGTTTGGCTGCCTACCATTTAGAAACGTTGCTGGCTTTGGCGCGACGTGTGCTTGATGAATTTACGGCGCTAAAGCGTGCTGCTGGTGCGCTTGATAATAATGACTTGCTGGTGTTGGCGGCGCGTGCGATTGAGGAACACCCCGATATTGCAGCACAGTATGCCAACAAGTTTAAGCTGGTCATGGTCGACGAATTCCAGGATACCGACCAGATGCAGGTCGATATGATTAAGCGTCTGGCTGGCGAAGGGGCGCAGCGCCTGTGCACGGTGGGCGATGCGCAGCAGTCGATTTATCGATTCCGCGGCGCTGATGTGTCGGTGTATCGTCGTCATTTGGCGTGGATGAGCGCCGACTGGCCCAATTCGGTTATTAAGCTGTCGGCGAATTTCCGCAGCCACCCCGATGTACTGGCTTTTGTTGATCGCATTTTCGAAAAGCCCGATATGTTTGGCGGCGAGTTTATGTCGCTTTCGGCGGGTCGCGAAGAAGCGCGCGTTGCGCGTCCGTTTGTTGCTGAAGAGCCTCGCATTGTGGTGCAGCATACCTCATATGATAGGGCTTCGGGTGGCAAGGATGTAGCCACGCACGTTGCTGCACGGCGCATTGCTTCGCAGTTTGCGGCGCTTCATGCAGCAGGTCATGCGCCTGGCGAAATGGTGGTTCTGCTGCGTGGCATGAAGAATGCCAATGTGTATGCCCAGGCTTTGCGCAACAAGGGTTTGCCATGCGTTATTGCGGGTGGTTCGGTGTTTGCAACTACACCCGAAGCGCAGATGATGGATCAGCTGGCTCGTGTGATTGCTAACCCGCTGGAAACTCAAGCGTTGTTTAACGTACTGACCAGTCCGTTGTTTGCTTTGACGGCGGGTGATTTGCTTAACGTTGGTGGCGTTGATGGCTTCTGGCGTACGGCCTATAAGGCTGTTGGCGAAGATGGTGCTGAAGTATCGTCGGATATTCCGCAAAGCACCACGTTGAACTGCGCCTTCCGCGTTATGATTGCTATGCGTCAGTCGGTTGGTCGCTGTTCGGTGGCGCACGTTATGCAGCGCGTGCTTGTTGATTCGGGCTGGTTGTCGCGTCGTCAGGCTGAAGGTGCCGAGGGATTAGCGTCGGCTGCTAATGCGCTGAAGGCTATCCGCATGGTTGATGGCATCGAACGCTCGGGTGCCGTTGGTCCCGCATCGCTTGCGGTTCAGTTTGCAGAAACACTGGCCAATTCTAAAGAAGCGCCGGGCGCCTTGTCTGTTTCGGGTGGCGACTCGGTGCGCATTATGACTATTCATGCTTCCAAGGGCCTTGAGTTTCCCATCGTGGCTGTTGGTGAGCTTTCTTCTTCGGTTTCTTCTGGTGCTACGCTGATTACGTCTTCAGTGGCAGGGAAGAGCTTCGTGTCGCTTGATTTGAAGCAAACGAAAACCGACTTGGGTGATATCGATAAGGATACAAGGGCGCAGGTGAGCGCCTATGTACTGGGCGATGTTGCTGACGAAGAAGAGTTGGCTGCAGCAGTGCTTAAGGAAAGCGGCGCACTTCATAGGCGCTTGGCGTTGACTGAACATGAAGCTGTGGGCGATGCTGAAGAACTGAAGCGTCTGTTGTACGTTGCGCTCACGCGTGCGAAAGAGGCACTTGTTGTTTCTTCAGTCGGTAGTCGCACGAAAGATAATCCCGCTGGTATTCCCAAGAGTGTGCTTAGCGGTGTGTTTACCGCACTTGATCCAACAGGCGTAGGTTTTGAATCGGGGCAGACTGTTTGCGAATTTGGCGGTTCGGCGCCTGCTCTGGTGGATGTGGTGGCACTTGGTATTGATCAGGTCGTTACCGAAGAACAGCCCACTGTTTCTGCATCGGGCGATGAATCGTTCATGGTGCCCGCCGATGAAACTGTCCCTGAATTGGTACATGAAGTTTACAAAGCGGTGCATCAGGGTATCTTTAGCTATTCGTCTATTGCTGATGAATCTCACAAGGGCAACCTGCTTGAACAGCTTGCTTCTTCCTTTGCAGAATCGGTTGATGAAGCCGCTGGCGCAGAAGACGCGTTCGAAGTTAGTTCATCGGCGCCGTTGTTTAGCGATGCGAATGTTGCGTCTTTCGACGATGACTTCTGGGATTTCGATTTGGGTGCTTCTTTCGACGAGGATCGCGCCACCGATCTGG
>JAZQRZ010000129.1:0-5381 GCA_045629845.1 Eggerthellaceae bacterium
ATTGTTTTCTCGAAATGAGCCGCAGGCTTGCCGTCCTGTGTAACTACGAGCCAGCCATCGCGCATGACATGAGTCTTATGGGTGCCCATAGTAAGCATGGGCTCGATAGCAAGCGTCATGCCGACTTCAAGCTTTAACCCCGTATGGCGAATACCAAAATTGGGAACATTGGGCGGCTCGTGCATGTTGCGCCCTATACCATGGCCTGTATAGTCGCGCACAACCCCAAACCCGGCCTGCTTTGCAACCGACTGAATAGCATGACCGATATCGCCCATCCTATTACCTGGTCGCGCTGCGGAAATACCCGCCCACATGCTTTTCTCGGTAACTTCAAGCAAGCGCTTAAGTTCGGGTGATACCTTGCCAACAGCAAAGGTCCAAGCATTATCCCCTGCCCAACCATTCACCGTAGCGCCGGTATCGATAGAAATAATGTCACCTGACTTTAGCTTCACTTTGGAAGACGGAATGCCATGAACAATTTCCTCGTTAATGGATGCACAAATTGAGCCAGGAAAACCGCCGTATCCCTTAAAGGTTGGAATACCACCATGGCTGCGAATATAGTCTTCGGCAAACTCATCAAGCTCTAACGTACTAACACCAGGAACACAGCGTGCACCCACTTCACGTAGCACAGCAGCCGATAACCTTCCTGCTTCTTTCATCGCTTCGATTTCTGCAGGCGATTTTAAAATCACAGCCATACGATTCTCCGATACTTACTATCATTGCTTGCCTCGCGCAATACTAGCACTCTGCAGTCAGAATATGGCAAGCAGCCCAACCCTTCGACACATAAAAAAGAAGGCCCGCAAATGCGGACCTTCTTTTGACATGCAATGGAGCTGAATTATTCAGCAGTCTCCTGAGCTTTGTCATATTCGCGCGTGACAGCCGGATCGATCTTGATGCCGGGGCTCATGGTGGAAGCCACGGTGATGGACTTCACATACTTGCCCTTTGCGGTGGACGGCTTCATACGAACGATCTCGTCATAAACAACGCCGTAGTTCTGAGCAAGCTGCTCAGCGGTGAAGCTGGTCTTGCCGATGATAACGTGAGCGATACCAAAACGGTCGGCACGATATTCAACACGGCCACCCTTCAGGTCGTTAATAGCCTTAGCGACATCGGGAGTAACGGTGCCCAGCTTGGGATTCGGCATGAGGTTGCGGGGGCCAAGGATCTTACCAAGGCGACCAACCTTGCCCATCTGATCGGGCGTTGCAACAGCAGCGTCGAAGTCGATCTTGCCAGCCTGGATGTCTGCAACCAGGTCGTCGGAACCAACGATGTCAGCGCCAGCTTCTTCAGCAGCGCGAGCAGCGTCGCCTTCAGCGAAGACAGCAACGCGAACCGTCTTGCCCGAGCCATTCGGCAGAGCGACGGTACCACGCAGGTTCTGGTCAGCCTTACGAGTGTCGATGCCCAGACGGAAGTGAGCTTCGACCGTTTCATCGAACTTGCAGGAAGCAACTTCCTTCAGCACGGTGAAAGCCTCGAGCGGAGCGTAAACCTCTTCGCCGATCTTTTCGATCGCAGCACGATATGCCTTAGATTTCTTTGCCATGTCTTTCTCCTTTGTGGTCGTTAACGAATGCCTGAGGCATTCTCCCATCTTCTATAACCAGCGCCTAAGCGCTAATTACCATAATTTACTGACCCAGAGCCTTAAGCTGTTCAGCCAGCTTACGAGACGGAATGTACTTCTTCTTCATCTCGCGGCCTTCGATGCGAACACCCATGGAACGAGCGGTACCAGCGATGATTTCCATAGCTGCCTCGATGGTGTTAGCGTTCAGGTCGGGCATCTTGGTCTCGGCGATTTCGCGGAGCTGATCTTCGGTCAGCGTACCAACGAAACGCAGCTGAGGAATGCCAGAGCCGCTCTGGATGCCGAGCTTTTCCTTGATCAGCACAGCAGCCGGAGGCGTCTTGCAGATGAAGGAGAAGGTCTTGTCTTCGTAAACAGTAATCTCGACAGGAATGATGGTGCCGGACTGTTCCTGCGTTTCTGCGTTGAATGCCTGGCAGAACTGCATGATGTTGACGCCCTGAGCGCCAAGTGCCGGACCAACTGGAGGAGCAGGATTTGCGCCGCCAGCAGGAATTTGCAGCTTAATGAAACCTGCAACTTTCTTCGCGGGTGCCATATTTAAAATCCTTTCGGTTTTATATCTCTTTAATATCTATCGCTAGCGTCCGTGAGAAGCCCCGGTCCACGCGGGCACGTACGCGCGAAAGCGCAAACATAAATGTGACAGGGCTAGGCCCTGCCACCGTTGGTTAGTAATTTTATACCTTCGCCACCTGATCGAACGATAATTCAACAGGAGTTTCACGACCGAAGATGGAAACCATTACACGGACCTTGCCCGCATCTGGCATAACTTCGGCCACTGTGCCATCAAAGTCAACAAAGGGACCAGAAACAACCTTGACCGTTTGACCAACTTCGATGCTGGTCGTTGCCTTCTTCGGCACACCAGGACGCGGCTTACCAACGCCCATGATTTTGTTGTATTCGTCGCGCGTAAGTGCTTCGGGGTTGCCCTGGCTTCCTACGAAACCCGTGACACCCGGAGTGTTGCGCACGGCAGTCCAACTATCAGCATCGAGTTCCATACGAACCAGCACGTAACCAGGAAGAACCTTCTTCTCGGATTCGACGCGCTTGCCGCCTTCCTTGATTTCGGTGACGACTTCGGTAGGAATCTCGATTTTGAAAACCTTATTTTCAAGACCCATGGCTTCGATACGCTGAAGCAGGTTCTGCTTCACCTTATTCTCGTAGCCCGAGTACGTATGTAATACATACCATTTCTTTGCCATAACTTATGCACCCAACCCTGAAAGCGCCACAAGTGCAGGCGTAACGATAACGTTGTCGAGAAGTGCGACATACACGCCAAAGAACACCAAAGCGCCCACAACGACACCGCTCCAGCGGATGACGTCGGTACGCGTTGGCCACGTGACACGCTTCATTTCAGCCTTCACGTCGCGGAAGAACTGGAAGCGCTTCTTCTTAGCAGGCTTCTTTTCTTCCTTCTTAACGGCAGCAGCAGGCTGCTGCTTGGCTTCGGGCTTAGTTTCCTTCTTCTTGAACAGACCCTTGGATTCCTCGGTGGTTTCCTGGGTAGCCTGAGCAGTGTTTTCGGCAACTACAGCCTCGCGCTCTTGGCGTTCCTTCTTGTTAGCCTTAGCAGTTGAAGCCTTTGCTCGTTGTGTTTTCGACTTGTGGGCCATTCTCGACCTCAGTTTCCTGTTCGCAAACTATCTGCTTATAACGCTAAACAAGCAGCCTGACTTCAAGTTGCTATTTCTAGCAAATTGAACACAAGCTGCTCGGATCAAACAAGCTGGCAGGCCAGGAAGGACTCGAACCCTCAACTTCCGGTTTTGGAGACCGACGCTCTACCAATTGAACTACTGGCCTATACGCTTGCATCTCCCCTATATTATCGAGTTTCGCGATGCAGAGTGTGATGACCACACCACTTGCAATATTTCTTCATCTCGATACGGTCGGGGTTGTTCTGCTTGTTTTTCTTGGTCGTGTAATTACGGCGCTTGCAATCCGTGCACGCCAAGGTGACCAATGTACGCATTTAGAACTCCTCTAGCTTCTCACTTCTTTAGGACAGACTACCTACTAAACGCATATCACATGCGCTTAAATAGTTGCAGTCTATTCTGTCACAGCACTTAAGGACACATGATTTCATGAAACGGAGCCCGCAGGGAGCGGGCTCCGTACCAGATACCTAAGAAGTCTACTACTTGTAGATCTTCGTGACACGGCCGGAACCAACCGTGCGGCCACCTTCGCGGATAGCCAGACGCAGGCCCTCTTCCATGGCGATCGGGTGAATGAGCTCAGCATGGATGAGCACGTTGTCGCCAGGCATAACCATTTCGGTGCCCTCGGGCAGATGAGCAACACCCGTGACGTCCGTGGTGCGGAAGTAGAACTGCGGACGATAACCGTCGAAGAACGGGGTGTGACGGCCGCCTTCTTCCTTCGTCAGGATGTAGATCTGAGCGTCGAACTCGGTGTGCGGAGTGACGGAACCCGGCTTGCAGAGAACCTGGCCACGTTCGATCTCTTCGCGCTTGATGCCGCGGAGCAGGCAGCCGATGTTGTCGCCAGCCTGAGCTTCGTCGAGCAGCTTACGGAACATTTCGATGCCGGTGCAGACCGTGGACTGCGTTTCCTTGATGCCGACGATCTCCAGCGGGTCGTTCAGGTGAAGAACGCCACGCTCGACACGGCCAGTAGCAACGGTGCCGCGGCCGGTGATGGTCATGGTGTCTTCGACAGCCATGAGGAAGTCCTTGTCGGTATCGCGTTCCGGCGTCGGGATGTATTCGTCAACAGCGTCCAGGAGCTCCCAGATTGCGTTCTGCCAAGTGGCGTCGCCTTCGAGAGCCTTCAGTGCGGAACCGCGGATGATCGGCAGGTCGTCTCCGGGGAACTCGTACTTGCTGAGCAGTTCGCGAGTTTCCATTTCGACCAGGTCGATGAGTTCTTCGTCGTCGACCATGTCGCACTTGTTCAGGAATACGACGATGTAAGGAACGCCTACCTGACGAGCGAGCAGGATGTGCTCGCGGGTCTGAGCCATGGGGCCGTCGGTAGCAGCGATAACCAGAATTGCACCGTCCATCTGAGCAGCACCCGTGATCATGTTCTTGACGTAGTCGGCATGGCCGGGGCAGTCAACATGAGCGTAGTGACGCTTGTCGGTTTCATATTCAATGTGAGCAATCGAAATCGTGATGCCACGTTCGCGCTCTTCAGGAGCCTTGTCGATGTCTTCGAAAGCGGTGAAGTCTGCATGAGCGGTGCCATGCGAACCATCGTTTTCGGACAGCGTCTTGGAAATAGCCGCGGTCAGCGTGGTTTTACCATGGTCGACGTGACCGATGGTACCAATGTTAACATGCGGCTTGGAGCGATCAAATTTTTCCTTGGACATGGAAAATCACCCTTCCTCGTTGTCAATCGCTTTTGCGATTAATTACCACTATATATAAGTAGCATCCCCTAGTGAGGATGCAGGTGATGCATGGTAGCGGTGACTGGATTCGAACCAGTGACGCCACGGGTATGAACCGTGTGCTCTAACCAACTGAGCTACACCGCCAAAAAAATACCCCGCTGAGGGGGTTGAACACGTGGAGCCCGCGACCGGACTTGAACCGGTGACCTCTTCGTTACCAACGAAGTGCTCTACCGACTGAGCTACACGGGCGAGAAATGGTGGGCGCGCTAGGATTCGAACCTAGGTAGGCATAGCCAACGGGTTTACAGCCCGTCCCCTTTAACCACTCGGGCACACGCCCATTTCTGGCTCGCTCTGAATCATGTG
>JAZQRZ010000130.1:0-7575 GCA_045629845.1 Eggerthellaceae bacterium
GGGAATTCATGGGCGGCTTCGATGCGTTTATTGAACAGCTTCCAGTTATTCGCCGTCGTTGCGTTGAAAAGAAGCTATTTGTAGAAGCTGATCCAGCTCAGGCACGCATTCTTGCTGATGTAGGTGTTGATGGCATTCAGTACGATAAGATTGAACCTGAAGTACTTGAGACGCTCGTACCCGAGCTGCGCGATATTGTTCCGCATATTACTCTTATAGCAGCTGGCGGCATTAATCCCGAAAACGGTGGTGCTTATGCAGCTACGGGTGACGACGGCCTGGTTACCACTTCATTGTTTACTGCCAAGCCGCTTGATATGTCTGTTCGTATGTTTGCTCTTGACTAATTATTGGAAGATTGGGGAGACTCCCTTTTCTTCCGCTTCGTTGCAAACTCGCAAAAGGGACTTTCCCTTTTGCGCATGCAGGACGAGCTTCAACTTGCCCTGAATTAATCTAGCTCCATTCTGGAAAAGAAAACGTCCCGCGATAGGGGCGCGGGACGTGTGCGTTGCGGGCCTGCCTTTACCGCAGCGGTTGCTGTGTTTTCGCCTCCATTCCGCCTCTCGGTGCGCATATGCGCTTGGCTTGCATTTGGCCCAAATGCAACACAGGCCTTATGGGCGTGATTATACAGTAGTGGCAATAATGCTTATCTGGTAAAAGTCATTTTGTTACCGTATGGAAAGCTTTGAAAAAGTACGGAACGGCACAGAGTCAAAGTCTTATTCAAGGAAGCTAAACAATTAGATTTGGTGCAGGTGCAGTATTAGAAGTACTAATCCTTGGACATCACATTTTTGTAGATAGAAAATGGTTCAAGGTCAGTGCAATAATACGAAAGACCTTAGTTATAATGATACGACCGCATTGCTTCGAGATAATGGCACTTTAAACACACTAGGTTGACACGTAATGCAGTCTATATGGCAGATTTTAAAGGCGGACGAACTTGTCCGCTATCGTGATGAGGTTAACCGTGAAAATCGGTTGGCTGTTCGGTTGCTTGCTACCGTAGGTATTCCTCTGGGATTGGCAAGCATTGTTATTCAAGTATTAATGAAGCCTGATTCTAACGCCTTTCTGTTCTTCATGCAGACAGGTTGGGCACTCATGTTTTATGTGGTGCTTCTTGTTGCTGAACGACGGTTTATCCCTGCCGATTATCCTTATGCAACAGCATTGCTCTATGTGGTGCAAAGTCCAGCAATTATCTGCGCGATATTGCTTGGATCCATTTGGGATTCTAATCAGCAAGCGATTGTCTTCTTTATTTTCTTCATGGCAATGCCGATGCTTATTCTTGATCGACCGCTTCGGGTTATGGGTGTTTCAACGGCATGGATTCTTATATTTTTGCTTGTTTGCTACTTCTCAAAACCAGCTGACATTTTCTCGCGCGATCTTCTTCATGCCTTTGAGTTTTATGTTGTTGCTATTGCAGTAGCAAACATGGTGATTCGAATTCGCATCGTCACCCTCGAGCGCACCGTGCAATTAAAGTTCAGCATGACTCATGACGAGCTTACTGGCATGCAAAATCGAAGGGCGCTTGAAGAGCACACAAGTGGTTATCTTGGTCAGTCGGTATCCATTATGATTGCTGAATTAGATCAGCTCAACATGTATAACGACGTTCATGGTCATGAATTTGGAAATCAATTACTGAAGCACTTTGCAAGTATTTTTGCCGAACAGTTCGGCGCTCAGTGTTCGTATCGTTACGGCGGCGACGAGTTTTTGAATGTGCTTGTTGATGCGGAAGAAGATGTTTGCATCAATCGCTTGAATAATTGTCGTGCTCTGCTTAAGGGATACCAAAATGGCGGGCAAACGTTTAATCCAACATTTGCTGTAGGTTATGTAGTTGGTACACCTCAAACTGAAGTCGAATTTCGTCAAATGATTCAGCTTGCAGATATTTACGCTCACCAAGCACGAAGCCAGGGCAAGGGCCAAACAGTGGGGTCTGTATTTAGCGAGCATAATTTGATATCAGGCGTTATTGAAAGCAATTTGGCAATACATGTGAATAGTTACGAGAGGAACGATCTTACCGAGTTGCCTTCAATGTCGTTCTTTACTTCGCGTGCAGAGGATATTCTGGCAAAGTATGTCGTATTAGATTTAAAGCCTATGGTTGGCTTTTTCACCTTACAAAACATCAAGGCATTTAATAGCGAATTTGGCTACGCGCAAGGTGATGAACTTATTTGCTTTACGGCAGATGTTTTGCGCGAGGCATTCCAAGGTCGACTGCTTTGTAGTATTACGGGCAGTCAGTTTGGCATTTTGTGCTACCAGAATGAAATCGAACCTGGCATGCAGAGTGTTATTGAAAAGCTTTCCACTTATAAGGATACCTATCCCGTGGTTTGTAAGGCTGGTTTCGCCGAGTTTGTGCCAGGTGAAAGCGCCATTATGCTGCTTGATAAGGCGCGCGCGGCTGAGAAAAGTATAGAGAATGAAAGAAAGACGCATTATCGCTTTTATGATGCCCAGCTTGATGCTGACATTAAGTTGCGAGAATACATTGTGGCGCATCTTGATGAAGCCATAGAAAAGGGCTACCTAGAAGTGTATTACCAGCCCATTGTTCGTACGAGCACAAGCGAAATCTGTAATGAGGAAGCGCTTTCGCGTTGGAATGATCCCGAACGTGGCATGTTGTCGCCTTGTACGTTTATTCCAGCGCTCGAAGAAAATCGTCTGGTTTACAAGCTTAGTTTGCACGTGGTGCGCCAGGTGCTGGCTGATTTTGAAGAGAAACAGCGGCAAGGTTTGGGCTTGGTACCCGTATCAATTAATTTGTCTCGTCACGATTTCGAGCAATGCGACATCGTGGGTGAAATTACCAACTTGGTTGATGCTTCTGGCGTGCCTCATGACATGATTCTTATCGAGCTAACCGAAAGCGCTTTTACTGATAATCAAGAGTTCTTGAAGCGTGAAGTTGCTCGATTCCGTGCGCAGGGTTTCGAAGTATGGATGGACGACTTCGGTAGTGAGTACTCAACGCTGAACTTGCTGCAAGATTTGGACTTCGACTTGATTAAGCTGGACATGCAGTTCATGAGAAACAGCTCTCCTTCGGGGCGCAATATGATTATCGTTTCAAGCATTATCAATATGGCTAATCAGATGGGTATTGCCACTCTAGTTGAAGGCGTCGAAAACGAAGAGCATATGGAAGCGTTGCGCGTGCTGGGTTGCGATAAGATGCAAGGCTATCTGTTTAGTAAGCCAGTGTCGTTGCAGCATATTATTGCAAAGGTGCACAGCGGGACTGCTCGACCCGCCGAGATTCAGTTTATTAAGCAGACAAAGGCGTAAACTTCCCCAATACTCTTTTACGTAGGAGTAACGTCCAGCATCTCAAATAATTCGGCGCGCGAGTGAATATCTAGTTTCTGATAGATATGGCGGATATGCGCTTTGGCAGTGCCGTTTGCGATATGACATTCACGCTCAATCATGCCAACAGTTTTACGCTGGGCTAAAAGTCGCAGTATTTCTGCTTCACGAGTGGTCAGGCCATGCTTTTCAGAAAGTTGGGTGCACAAATCCATAAGGGCATCCATGCGGATGGCATCTTGCTGTTCCTTGTCGATTCGAAGTGATTCTTGCCACTGGCCTGTTAATTCTTTTTGGGAAACTAGCAGTGTTGTGGCTACGACAACAAGAACAATGGTAGCCCCCGAAGTAAACTGATCGCCTGCAATGCCAAACAGTTCGTAGCCAGCAGCCAACGATGTGGTGGCGCGGCCAAGCATCATGAATAACAAGCGCAGTGAACGTTCGATGCCAAACAGCCATATGGCTGATGTGCCGTAGCGGTAGCAGATGTTGCTGCACAGCACCATGATAAGAATGGTAAGCGCTGTGTATCCGCCTAATGCGCACGCACCACTTAGCTCGCTTCCGGTTGTGCTTAAAGCGGGAATCATCCAAAGTGCAATAACAGTTAAAGGCAGCCCGATTCGTACGATAAACAAGAAGTCGAACTGTTCTTTGCGGAATATTACGAGCAACAAGATAACAAGCGCCACGAGAAGGACTGCTGGTGCCGAATGAGGGCCAAATAGTCCCGAATAGGCTTGCTGTTCGATAAGGCCATAGGCAAAGCCGTACAGCGCCATAAGAATGAAGATCTTCCAAGGGGCTTTATAAAGACCGTAATGAGGCGAAGGCCTATCAATGGGTGGGATGTGCTGCATGGCGTGATAAGCCATGTTCAGTGAAATAAGGGGCAGTATGGTTGCGAAGAAAATCAGCCATGCCTCCATGAATCCCATAAGCACGTACACAATGAGAGCCCCAGCAACGATGGAGCAGCAGTAATACACCGTTACACGGAAGGGATTAAGGCAGCCATAAACTTCGCTCCATATAAGAATGATTAAACCCATTCCAACGCCGCCAAATACCGTAGCAAGCCAAGGAACAGTGGGGCTTAACCCTGGAACCGTAGCTGATATAAACAGAAGAACGGTGCCTACTGTAGCGCTAATGCCGCAAAGCGCGAACATAGATCGCCGATTGTAGAACGGTCCAATACTGCGGGTTAGTGCAACGCACACCAGCATAACAACGATGCCGAAAACGTCGAACCAATTGCGCACGGGGATAGGGAGCGAAGGGAAGGGAATAAACGACCCCACAAACACCACTTCAATCCACGCGCGATAAACCCCGATACCAACAAACGCAAGCGAGAAGCCAGGAATATAAAACTTAGTACGCAAAGCTTTAAGACCTTTGGGGTTTTCGTTTGGTGTTTGGCTGTCGTTTAGCGCGTTATTTTGTGTAGCTTCTTCTTGCGCCATAGGGGTTACTGCTTTCAATGTCTTTTATTTTGCAAGGGTTATTGTATAGTCCAGCAAATTTTTTAGTGCAACTAGTTTTAAAAAATCTTCAACGTTTCCCCAGTTAAATAAGGGGTTACTAAAAGGGGTTATATAAATAATCCCTCTAATTGCCCTAGTGGGTGATGCACTCGACACGGGATTACAGAGTATTCATGTACCCACGGGCGGCGACCACGCCTCGTGGTTGTCGATAGATGTTGATTGAAAGATAGGGAAAGGGGATGTTTTAACAATGACTAATCTTTCACGACGCGACATGTTCAAGCTGAGCGGTATCGCAGCAGCAGGCATCGGTGGTGCCTCGCTCCTGGGTGCATGCTCCCCGAACACCAAGAAGGGCTCCGGCTCGGGTGCTGCAGCTGATGCTTCTGGCACGACCACGTATGCTGGTCACACCCGCAACGGTATTCCTTCGTTCCTGCAGGCTCCTGAAGCTATTAAGGATGTAAAGGAAACCAAGGATTATGACATCGTAATCATTGGCGCTGGTGCTGCTGGCGTTCCTGCTGCAATTTCGGCTGCTGAAGAAGGCGCTAAGGTTGCACTTATCCAGAAGGAAGCTACTGCTATTTCTCAGGGCAACACTGCTACCGGCATTCTGCTTGATCAGTCTGATCCAGCTGGCGTCGAAGCTGTTGTCAGCAACCTGCTGAAGGAACATCAGCTCCGTGGCAAGCGTGAACAGGTCGAACTTTGGGCAAAGAACTCTGGCGAAGCTGTTACCTGGGTTAAGGGTCTGGCTGAAAAGGTTGGCGCTCAGGTTTCTGACACCACTGCTAAGTGGACGGCTGGCGTCAAGAACGTTAATGGCTACAGCGTGAACTACCTGTCCATCGACTTTGGCCCCAAGCCCTACAACACGGGCGACGGCATGCGTGCTCTTGCTGACTACGCAGAGACTCTTGGTGTTGAAATCTTCTACAACACTGAAGCTAAGCAGCTTGTTGGCGACGCAAAGAGCGGCGTAACCGGCGTTATCGCTAAGGGTGAAAAGGGTAACGTTCAGTTCAATGGTAAGAAGGGTGTTGTCCTGGCTACCGGCGACTATCAGAACGACGACGAAATGGTCAACTACTACATTCCTGACCTGAAGAACATGGGCCGCAAGCAGACGAACAAGACTGGTGACGGCCACAAGATGGCTATCTGGGCTGGCGGCGCAATGGAAGACATCGGCCACACCAAGATGCTCCACGACTTCGATGCTGGCCCTGGCGCTATGGCTGATATGCCGTTCCTGGATGTCAAGATGGACGGTACTCGCTTCTGCAACGAGAAGCAGGTTGGCATGTCCGAAACGAACAACTTCCTGAAGAGCGAAGCTGACCAGGGCAACTACTGCCAGATTTTCGACAGCAACTACATGACTGCTTGCGCTGACTGGCCTGGCAAGCTGTTCGATCCCGAGGCTCTTAAGGATTACATGCCTGAAGAAGCTGGCGAGAAGAAGGGTGTTTATGAAGGTCAGATCGCAACCTTCAAGGCTGACACGCTCGAAGAGCTCGCAAAGAAGCTCGAGATCACCGATGCTGATGCATTTGTTAAGACGGTTCAGCGTTACAACGAGCTGGTTGCAGCTGGTAGCGACGCAGACTTCGGCAAGGATGCTAAGTGGCTCGTGCCGATCGAGCAGCCGCCTTTCTATGGTATTCACCGTCACGTTCGCGTTTCCGCAATCGTGTCTGGCGTAAATGTTGGCCCGAACATGGAAGTTCTGGCTGCCGATACCAACAAGCCGATTGAAGGCCTGTATGCAATTGGTAACACGGCTGGCAACTTCTATGGTGGTGTTGACTACTCCATGTGGATGCCTGGTCTGTCTCTGGGCCGTGCACATACGCAGGGTTACGTTATCGGTAAGTACCTCGCCAAGAAGTAACGGTATTCCTTTCCTCTCCCTTTGCCGAGGGGCTCTGGCTGAACTTTGGCCAGAGCCCCAAAGCTCACGTAGTACTAAAAACCATGGAAAAAGGAGTTTAACGCCATGGCTGAACAAGAAACAATCGAAAGCATTGACGAGCAGACTGCAGCAACGGAAGAAGCTGCAACGCCGTCACCAAAGAAGGGCAAGAAGAAGCTTGCTATCGTTGCTGGTGTCGTAGCTGTCATCGTAGTGCTCGGTGCGGGCCTGTGGGTTTGGCACGAGCAACCCGAGTTCTGCAATGCCATCTGCCATACGCCGATGGATGCGTATGGTGCCACTTATCTTGACGGCAACGTTGATAAATATGGCAACGACCTAAATGAACAGCAGGCTCTTGCCATGATGTCATATAACCACAAGGTTAATGCTGATGCGAAATGCATGAGCTGCCATCTTCCTGTTCTGGGCCAGCAGATTGGCGAAGCTACAGAGTGGATTACTGGCAACTATGAAATTAATGGCGAGAACAAGCTTGGTCAGGCATTGCTTGCAGAGCGCTCGCTTGATGAATTGGCAGAGCCTATTGGTCTGGAATCTGGTACTGAGTTCTGTCTGCGTGATGGTTGCCATGTTAAAGAAGACGGCACTGTTATGACACGCGACGATCTTCTGGATAAGACGAAGGGTCTGTCTGATAAGTACAACCCGCACAAGACGCAGCATGGTGAAGTTGCATGCGGTCAGTGCCACAAGGGCCATTCCCAGTCGGTTAATTACTGCACCCAGTGCCATGCAGAGGCACCGGTTCCCGAGGGTTGGCTGACCTACCAACAAGCGCAGTCC
>JAZQRZ010000131.1:0-9828 GCA_045629845.1 Eggerthellaceae bacterium
TGGCCCACAGAACGACATGGCTACGATCCGACTTTTCTTCAACGTCAACCTGCCCGAGAACTTCCGGCAGCCTTTCTTCTCGCGTACGGCGTCGGAGTTTTGGAAGCGCTGGCACATCACGCTCGGTACCTGGTTTAAGGACTACGTGTATTACCCCGTTTCGCTATCGGCGCCCTGCAAGCAACTCACATCCGCGGCGCGCAAGAAGCTCGGCGTTCGCTACGGACCCCTGCTGGCAAGCTCAGTTGCACTCCTATGCGTGTGGGTGGGCAACGGCCTTTGGCATGGTTCTGGTTCGCAGTACCTGTTCTTTGGCCTGTACTATTTCGTGATGATTATGGCCGGCGGTCTCATTGAACCTGTCGTTCAGAATGCTGCCGTGCGGTTTAATGTTAACCGCGATAGCATTCCTTACCGCGCGTTCCAGATTGCTCGTACGCTCGTCATCGTGTTCGTCGGCGAGCTGTTCTTCAGGGCTAACGGCCTGGACGCCGGCTTGGCGATGTTCACGACTATGGTCACCAACTTCTCGCTTGATGCGTTCACACAAGGCACCGTGTTTTCAATTGGTCTTGATGCGCAAGACTTCCTTATCGTCGCAATCATGGTGGTCGTCCTGCTCGTCGTAGGAATCATCAAGGAGCGAGGATGTGACATCTCTATTTCGATGTCGAAGTTGAACGCGCTAGTCCGATGGGGGACCTGGGTGTCCTTGCTGTTCGTCACCATGGTCTTTGGGGCCTACGGAGCGGGCTATATCCCCGTAGATCCCATGTACGCTCAGTTCTAAGGAATTACATATGACTGAAATCAAAAGAAGAGGAATTCTGAAAACGACGGGATGTGCCCTGGCTGTCATCGCTACGATAGCGCTTCTGCTGCTGGCATTCTCTCTGCTTTTCTACCCGAAGAACAACCAGCAGGCGTTCGGTATGACCAATGAGGCTGCCAACGGAATCCTTGGCGAGAGGGATAACAGCATAGACGTCCTCTTCATTGGGGATAGCGAAGCGTACAGCTCGTTTTCGCCCTTGCAAATGTGGGAGGAGCGCGGCTTCACGTCGTACGTCTGCGCGACGAGCCAGCAGCAGCTGCCGTACGGAAACACCCTGTTACATCGGGCCACCCAGAGCCAGCGTCCGCGTGTTGTCGTCATCGAGACCAACTCGGTCTATGCGCCGTTTTCTGCAGACGAGGCAATGCTCCGGACATTGCAGGACGCCTTTCCCGTTCTCGAATTCCATAACCGATGGAAATCCTTGACTTCGGGCGATCTCTCGAACGATATCTCCAACACGTATTCCGATGATATGAAGGGCTTTTATCTGAGCAAAGAGGTGAAAGCCGCAGACGCTACGGGTTATATGGCCCCAAGCGATAAGGTTCAGGAAATACCATTCCTCAATAGACTGTATTTGCAACACATGGTTGAATATTGCCGCTCGATTGGGGCGGAGCCCCTTCTTGTTAGCACGCCGAGCACGGTTTGCTGGAATACCGCCCGACACAACGGCATGGCAGCATTTGCCCATGAGCTGGGTGTCGGCTACCTCGATTTGAACACCGGGCCGACCAAGGTTGACATCAATTGGTCTGCTGAAACGCGCGATGCAGGTGACCACTTGAATCTCTCCGGGGCGCAGAAGGTGTCGAACTACCTAGGCGCTTATCTCTCGAGGTTCTACGATCTTCCCGACCATCGCAACGATGGGGCCTTCAGCGCCTGGAATGAGTCGTTGGCGCGATATAAAGGTCAGGTGCAAGGAGTGGAATAGGACTACGTCATGATTGCTTGTCTCTTTGCGATTCGTCGTGCTGACTCCGTACTTCATCTCGATTTCCTTTGCGGTCATCGCCATGTCGCTTACCTCGCCATCCCGAGCTCTTTGAGCACCTTCGTCGCCGGGGCGGGCGGAGCGCTTTAGTGCGAAGCCGATATTGCGCGAAGCGAAATGGAATCCCATCATCTCCACCACGTAACTCCAAGACCTCCAACCACGGAGGTCTTTTTTATGAGCTCCTATCGTCATTGTGTTTCATGTTACGAATTCTGACTAAAGCACTCTATGTTGTGGGGGCTAGAGTGGTTTTGTCGCGCATCTAGATTTTACGTTTCGTGCTCGTGGCTTCTAGCGCATAAATGTTGGTGTTTATACTCGTATTTTTTCGGAGCTCAGAAAGGGGACATTTTTGAGCGTTTTTGCCCTCTGAACTGCAAACTGTTATCAACTCGTTACTGCTATCTAAGGCTTAAAACGGTGCTTGCCTCTTACAATGGTGCTTTAGGCCATCCCTGGGGTTGGAGGCAACCATGCAAGACCGGAACCAGACAGGATTAGCCATCACTCGTCGCGGATTTGTTCAAAGCGCGATTGGGTCTATTATCGTGCTGCCAGCAATTGGTGGCGTGGGAATTTTCAGTCAACGACGTGTTGCGCATGCCGCTGTCGGTATCGACGAGATGACCGGTGCGTCGTTCACCAACGAAGGCTATGTGGAAAAGATCACCGTTATCGACCATACCGAGATGTCTATCGTGGTTGTCGACTCGGCGATAGGCCCACGAGCTTTTGTGCCTGGGGCCAAGGTCAAGTTAACCTCGCGCTATTGTAAGGATAACCCCCGCTACGAAAACGATACGGTAGAGGGTGTTACCGATGAAGAAGGTAAGGTTATCTTCAGCATTAAACACCTTTCCGAGAATCCAAATTACTTGCCGTTGGATAAGCTTCCTGAATACGAATTCAACGGTACGATTGAAATTACCTGCGATGGCTACCGCACTTTTAAGACGGCGCTCATTCGAATTCATGGTGGCGATATCCTTGTAACTCCTACGCGTGGCATTCAACCAGGCGACCCAGCAGCCTATCCTCATATGATGTCGTTCAATGAGTGGGATGTTCTGTATTTCGAAAATGAATTCCTTACAAGCTCGGAAAACAAAGAAGACCAAACGTTTTTTGTGGAAGGCCGCAACTTCGGAAGTGAAGAATGCACCGTCATCCTGCGTGAGCAGGGTACTCAAACTGAAGTTATGAGCACGAAGGCTACCCCTCAAGGTGGCACCTTAAAGGCGTCGATGAAACATAAGTTCAGTTTGCTGGGTGGCGACAAAAGCTTAGAAGTTGACAAGTCTTACGAGCTTGCGGTGCTGCAAGGTGCATTGACGTATGTGTGGCCATTGCAGCTAAGAATGAAAAAGGGGGTATTGCCGAAGCCGCTTGACGATACGGTTGATTTCAATCCCTTCAATACAGCACTGACAAGCAAAACTGGCCTTGTTATCAAATGGCCAAGTGGGATCCCAGTTGTTGGTGGCACAACCACCAACGTCCTTGATATTTTTAATTGCAATACGAACGTCTATTTTGATCCGTTCGGTTACGCGCAGCTAACCGCTACTATTCCCATTTACGGCTATAAGCGAGATAACGGCGAATCTGATGAGCAAGGTTGGGCCCAATACCCCCTAAAATCAGCGTCTGACCAGTACAAAAAATGGGAGAATGATACTGCTGATATGTGGAAGAAGGCGAAGGATACCTTCAGTAAAAAAGGCGTGTTTAAGCAAACTGAATTCTTCGCGGGCATATCATTCCAGATTTACTTCCAGGTAGTTGCTGCTCTTAAATGGAATGATGAAAAGCACGTTTTCAGAGGTGAAATAGCTTTGCAGCTTTGCTGCAGCTTAGACTTTACCTTATCAGAGCAATTTTTCATTGGCCCTGTTCCGGTAGTTATTGTCTTTACTTTCAACATTACCGCCGTGTTGGCCATGCTGATGGGAATGCATACCGAACCTGAAGATCCAGGTAAAGATCTTTTCAAGCAGTTGCTTGACTTTTCGTGCTGGACTGTTGCGCCGAGCGATGCTGGCGTTACGCTCACACTTAATTTGACGCCCACTCTTTCCGTTGGCATTGGCGTGCGCGGTGTTTTGAGTGCTAGCGTACGAGGAAAGATTACTCTAACAGTTTCTGTAATCATTCCTCAGGGTGTAGAACGAGATGCTCCGGGGCTTAAAGACAAGCCTATTCCGCATTTTATTGCCGCTTGGTCAGCGGCAGTCGACGTTGTTCTTCAGGCCCTTTTTTATACGAAGAGCATTCCGCTTTGGAAGCAAGACTACAAAGAGATTAAGAACAACTGGAAGGGTCTTGAACCGCAGGCGATAGACGACTTGGTGGCGATGGCGTCTGGCGATGAATCGCTTGCTGAGTTTATGGGCAGCATGAAACCCGTGACGCCAGCTATGCTTCAGGGCTCGATTGAATCAACAGGCTTGGCTTCTCAGTCGATTAATGCCCAAAGCGTGGACGATGAGCTTACTACGCAGGGCATCTTCAATTGGTCGCTCGTGCGCGGTGAGGATGTATCGACAACTCTTCACGGCCAAACGATGAAGTACGCCGTTTATCATTTTCCCGGCCGGAAAAAGGCTTTTGAAGGGATAGATACCGGTTCGACATCAGGCCAGACGCAAGGCATGCCAGCTAAGGACGCGAAGTCTGGCGGCTCAACTGGTCTGCGTGCTGGTGAACTGGCGCCTGCGGGTGTTCCTGGCGCATCACGTTGGCATCGTGGGACTTCTGTGCGCTTTGATGACAAACGCGTGTTGTGTTTCGGCGCATCTTCAGATGGACTGACAACTCAGGCGGAAGGTTCTGTTGGGCTTCCCCAACCAGAGGTTGAGGAAGTTAGACCAACTGGCGGTGTTCGTCCTAAATCCGACGTTATTATTTCGACAGATGGCGATGGAGATCGTCTTATCTACGGCGATCCTCACATCAAGGTTCTTGATATCCAAACGAACGTAACTAATGGCGGAGAAAGCGTAGGTCTGCGTGCTACTTGTAGTTTCCGCATTGGTGTGGTTCAGCTAAGCGATCAAGGCCCCATTCGTTCGCGCATTATCATGACGGTGCTCGATGCCAGTATCGAGTCGTTTGTAGGTATGCAGCGCGTTATCGAGTTTGATATCGATGATGTTGCTGGTATTACGCATGACGATTTGTACGACTACGAGTTTGGTCTGGCATTTTCGTCGTATGAAAAGTCGGCGGGTGGCTATGAAGGCAGTGTCGACCAGGTGGAAATCGTGATTGTGTCGGGCAAGCGCGCCGCTGGTGAAGGCGATACGAATATTGCTGCTGCAGCTTCAGACTTGTATTTAACCTACCTTAGCTTCTATGCGCAGGAGTTCCTTACCGAAGATCTTGCTAATTTGGATTATTTCCAACTTACGCTCCCAGCAAATCGAATCACGAATCCCGACGGCGATCCCAGCGATTTACTTCATTACATTTCTAATATTAATTGCGTAACAAAGGTTGGATCCGATGGTAGTTCATTGCTCGTAGCCTATCTTGACCGTGCAGCTGAGTCGCAGGCGAAAATATTCTCGGATAATGATGCTGATGTAACCGTTTGTCCTCGATTCCTTTTCTTTACTGGCGATTATGGTTACGTCGACGTGATGATACCCGACAGTACAGCGCTTGATAACTTACTTAATCGATTGACTCGTAACAACGCTTCAGTCCTTCGCTTTACACTCTCTCCTGAAATTGGTGGCCTCCATACTTTGGCCATGCAGGCACAACATAGTACGTACTTCTATGTGCTTGGGTTTACGGAAGATTCGACAGGTTTCACTGTCGCTGCGGAATGCCCCATGCTTGACGCTGGTCTTTCGCTTGTTCCTTGGCCAGAGCAAGACTGCTTCCTTACCTCGTTTGCGAACGAGGAATACCGCGCGACCCCAGAATTCTTAAATGGCAGTCCCGAGACCTGGGATCGCAGCAAATGGGTTTTGCAGAAGGCATGGTGGGAACCCACGGGTGCAGGTACGTACATCCTTCATTTCGAGGCTATCGGTCCTGATAATTTCAACTTCTCGCGTTTTGCACTGAGTAATTCTGGCACGTTTATCTTCTGGCCAGAGGGGCGTACAGGAAGCGACGAGTACCTTTATGATGAGGACGGCAATTATACAGTGAGCGGTGAAGATGAGTCTGTCTTCCAAGTTAAGGCTTGTCGTGTGCGCAATAACACCACCAATAACAAACTACATTTCTCTGACCCCTTCGTTATAGCCGATGTGAAACATGCTATGGATCAGCTTGAGCCTGTGGCAACACATGATCGTTATGCGCCGTTTGAGATTCTTAGTACTGAATATGTAGATACGAGCGACAGGATGGACGACGGTGAGACGCCGTTGTATCACTCTGCTCATTTGTGGTACACCGCAGTGCCCAACTTACGATGTGCGACTGTTATTGCGTCTAGTTGCACGTTGCCAGTTGTGACAGCTGGCGGAACAGCGCTCTTCGACGTATGTATCCGCAATGATGGGAATTCGTTCTTAAGCGGCTGTACTCTTCAGATGTACGAGCACAAGCTGACGGTAGATGAAAATGGCAACCCCATCGTTGATGCAGAGGGTAGATACATTGACGAGCAAGCTGTTGCGGTAGGTAGCTCTTTCGAGCTGCAGTTTAATGCCGAGACACTGCAACCTTCTTCTCTGGACAAGACCAATGCAGACGGCGAATTCATCGAACAGGAGCCAGATTTCGCGTTGCCGCCAGGTAAACGTTCGCTCTACCGCGTTGAAGTGCCTATTCCTTCAGATTGGCATGATGTTAAATGGGTATCTTTCCATGCAAGCAATCCCACAGTGGCCGAAGGAGGCAGCTTGTCTGCTCAGTCAGTAGATGGCGGGCTGACCACCCAGGCAGCGGAAGACGGTATCGTGGAATTTAGTGTGGAGCCAGGAACTTATCCTGTGGTTTCGAATCGTACAAACCTTGAACAGAGTAAGCATCAGCACTTCATGACAACTCTTAGCGTGCAAACTGCCGATTCATCTATTTACAGCTACGCTGATTCTCCAGTAACTGTGTATGAAACAGGCACTCAGCCAACTCCGTCACCAACTTCAACAGACAAAAATACGGCAGCAAGGGGCGCTGCCGCAAAAACAGGCGACCCGGTTCCATTGGGGCTCTTGGCTGGCCTTGGTGCTGCTGGCGCCGCTATGGCTGCATACAGCAAACGCCGTCTCGAAAACGAGAGGGAAGCCCAGAGTGAAGGCTCTGGACAAGGTGATGGGGAATAATACAGCAAGCATGGTTAGATGAGCGCAAGGCGTAACATACCGTCTGCTCTTGGCGCGATTGTTATCGCGGTTCTAGTTGTGTGCCTTTCTATTGGCAGCGCATTTGCTGCAACAACAAGCACACTGGTTCATTCAGAGCAAGAATTGCGTACCGCTGTGGGCAAAGGCAGTGCAGCTGGTAACATCACGCTTGCCAATGATATTGAATTAAACAACACGCTTAACCTTGGGGATTGTCCAACAGAAGCAGGCAGTGATCGCAAAGTCATCATTGACCTTGCCGGCCATGAGCTACGCCCCAGTGCTACTGCTAGCACGCTTAATGTTATCAGCATACCTTCAGGCTACGAGCTTACCGTGCGCGATAGCAGCGGCAAGAATACGGGCAGCATTAAAGGGGGCGCTCGAGGTATCTTCAATCAGGGTACTTTTACCTTGACGACTGGCGGCATTCGAAACAACAACAGCAGCAACGATGGCTGCGGTCTTTATAACGATACAGGTGCTATTGCTAACATTACGGGTGGTGTTATCGAGAATAACAACGCATCAGGCAGTCATGACGGCGCAGGCGTTTTTAACTGCGGTCAGTTGCAGATGACGGGCGGCATTATTCAGAACAATACGACCGATATGAGCAACGGGCGCGGTGGTGGTATTTATAACGGTCGCAGCGGCAACCTTACCCTTTCGAGCGGCACGATTAAGAAAAATTCTGCTTGGCGCGGTGGCGGTGTGTACAACAAGCCCGATTGTGACGTTCTGGTTGTTATGGGACGTGTGAAAATTCAGGAAAATACAGCTGCGTACGATGGCGGCGGCATTTTTAATGGCGAGACGAATGACGGCATAAAGCTCGTAGTGCTTGGCGGCAACATTAGTGATAACGCGGCAGGATCAACGGGTGGCGGCATCGCAAATCAAGGTAAGATGGCCGCTTCAGGTGGTGCGATAACTGGCAACACTGCGAAAAGCCAGGGTGGCGGCATCTGCGCTCAAGGTGAGCTGACCCTGTCTGGTAATCCTATCATCAAAGACAACGTGGGTCTTGGCGGCATCGATAACGATGTCGACATTGGTGCTGGCAAACGCATTGTCATTGAAGATGCTTTTACTGGTCGTGCGCAGATAGGTATTACAACCGAGGACCCTAGTCAGGTTTTTACAGACGGCTATGCAAGCCATAATGCTGGTAAGGACCCAAGCACAATTTTCTTCCCTAATAACAATAATGAACCGTTCGCTCCGTATATCACTACAGATAATGGCGACTATCCAGGTGAAGCGCTTTGCGTGGTGGTTATTCACTATCTGGACGAGAATGGCGTCCAGCAAAATTGCGAGAATTATAGAGATGTGAAATCGGGTACTGACGAGTGGGGTTCTTGGGGTTCAACAAAATGGTATGCGGTAAGGCGTTCTGCGAACGTTAAAGATTATGTCGAGGTTGAGGGCGATGTTCATCTTATCTTATGCAGTGGCACAACGCTTTCGACCGAAGGCATTGGCTTGCTAAGAGCAAACGGCGGGGACGGCGACCGTTGCAAACTTACTATCTACAACAGTGTGGGTGACTATGGCTATCTTGTTGCTGATGCAAGTGATGGTTCAAGCGCGGGCATTGGTTACAAGAAGAATAGCGGCGGCGTAGGCAAGCTTGTTGTTAATGGTGGCCACATCGAGGCGTATGGTGGAGATGAAGCGGCTGGTATCGGTGGCGTTGAGAATCGTGGCAATGGCCCCATTATTATCAATGACGGTTATGTCATTGCGTATGGCGGTGAGTGGGGTGCTGGCGTAGGCGGTGGTCAAGGTGGCGACCAAGATAACTATATTCACTTATACGGCGGCAGGCTGGATGCCTACGGTGGAAAGTATGCTGCAGGCATCGGCGGTGGCGATAGCGACCATGGTGGTGCCGATGGTGGCAAGGTAACAATCGAAAACGCCTATGTTTTTGCTCGAGGCGGTTCGCGCGGTGCTGGTATCGGCGGTGGCGAAGATGGTGAAGGTGGAAACGTAACTGTCATTAACTCGTATGTCGAAGCTCATGGAGGAGGTAAAGGTCCTGGCATCGGCGGCGGTCAAGACAGCGATTACGGTGGAACTCTTACGGTAGAAAGCGGTACCGTCAAAGCCTATGGTGGCTACCAGGCTGCAGGTATAGGTGGTGGCGAGGACAGCTGCGGTGGTACGTTCATTGCAAATGGCGGCACCATTTTCGCGATGGCTGGTGATGAATGTGCTACAGGTATAGGTGCTGGTCATGGGGACTATCATGAAGGAACGAAGAACATTTACCCCCGTGCCAAGGTTACGTCAGCCAGGGCTCGCACGGAAACACCCAACAATGTCAGGCCAGCCAATGATCGCCTTGAGGGTTTGACCTGGCAAAGTGTACTAATCGAACCTTGTAACCACCCCGCTGGTACTGACTATAGTGACATAAGTCCCGAGAAGCACACTATAAACGAAGGGTGTATATATTGCGGCCTTGAGGATAATACGCACGAAGAGGCGCATCGCTTTGACGCTACGACTCACGAATGCGTTTGTAGGCATAAAGAAATACCTGTTCAGCTTATGCGGGATGAAAGCACGTTAGAGCAGTCGCTTTATAAGTCGGTTGGCTCGCAGTATCAGCTTCCAAGGATTCAGTCGAGTGGTCCTGCAACTGCGTTTGCTGGTTGGCTTGTATCAGG
>JAZQRZ010000132.1:0-32920 GCA_045629845.1 Eggerthellaceae bacterium
AAATGAACTCCTTTTTGCTTTAATCATGCTTTAAAAACAGCAACACAGCATGATACGTCCCGATTGCGCGTTTGACAAGCCTATAAACGCAGTTCAACCAAATCGCACAACCTAATCAAAAGCATCTACTGCCACAACACAATTATCAGGCAAGGCCAAATCATCTTGAACAAGCCCCGTGCCAGCAAAAGCACACGATTCAACATGCGACAAATCGTTAGGAACAACTACTGTTCCCAACGATGAACAGCCCTGGAAAACGCCCTCTTCAATGAATTCGATATGAGAAGGTAAAACAATCGAGAACAAAGCTTCGCATCCCATAAAACAACGGCGCCCTACCCAGCCCACTGCTTCTGGAAGAACTACTTCTTGAAGAGCTGAACACTTTGAAAACGCTTCATCATCGATGGTATCAAGCAGGTCATTAAACTTAATTTCTTCAAGCTTTGCACAGTTATTGAATGCCTTTACCCCAATCCGTTCAAGCGATTGAGGTAAATCAAGATGCACCAGCGAGCCACAATGCTGGAAACATGCTTCTTCAATAACCTGCAAGGTGCTTGGCAAGGAAAGCTTAGCTAAGGACCTACAGCGAGCAAAGGTTTTGACGAATAGCTCTTGAACGCCTTCGGGTACTACTACTTCTTCCAGCTTCCAGCAGCCCTTAAACGCACCAGCGCCAATATAGGTAACAGCAGAAGGGATATTAATCTGTTCAAGATCAACGCAAGCCGAAAAAGCTTCACTATCGATAACCGTTACGCTTTCGGGTAGCGTAATTGACTTAACGTAGCGATTATTCGTAAAAGCTCGATGGCCTATCTTCGTGATACCTTCAGGTACCACGACATCTGATTCGTCACCATCGTACGATTCAAGCGTAATAGTAAAGTCGTGCGCCATAAGTTATTCCAGCATGTCCTGAATTCTCTTCAGATCTGCCATACTCATACCGCCCATGCCGGGCATACCCAAACGCGCTCCGCGCTTCTGTTTTTTGTTCTTATTCTTCTTGCCACCCTTTTTAGGACGACCCTTTTTCATGGGTACTTCGTCCATACCATAAGCGGCCATCATCTTTTTAACCTGCTTACGCGTATCTGAATATTGCTTAAGCAGCTGATTAACAGATGTAACGGTAACACCAGCACCTGCAGCAATACGAGCGCGGCGACTGCCATTAATGATGTCGGGCTTTTCACGTTCTACTTTAGTCATCGAGTTGATGATAACTTCGATTTTATCCAAAGCATGTTCGTCAACCTGGCCCTGCGCCATCATCTTATCGCCACCAGGAAGCGCGCTAACAAGCTTACCGACGCCGCCCATCTTGCGGATTTGACGATTCATATCAAGGAAGTCATTCAGGGTAAGATCCATGCGACGCAAGCGTTCGGATGCTTCGCGCTCTTCTTCTTCCTGCTGAACCTTAACAGCGCTTTCAATAAGACTGACCACGTCGCCCATGCCCAAAATACGACGAGCCATGCGGTCGGGATGGAATACTTCGAGCGAATCAGGCTTTTCACCAGAAGAGATAAACTTGATTGGCTTACCAGTAGATTCACGAATGGAAAGAGCGCCACCACCACGAGCGTCGCCATCCATCTTAGACATAATGACGCCATCAAATTCGACGCGAGCACTAAAGGTTTCAACAACATTCACAACGTCTTGGCCGGTCATGGCATCGACAACCATAAGGATTTCGTCTGGATCAACAGCAGCTTTAATAGATTCTGCTTCCTGCATCATTTCTTCGTCGACATGCAAGCGACCAGCGGTGTCGATAATGGCAACATCGCAAAGATTATCAACAGCGTTACGCAGACCTGCTTGAGCAATTGCGACAGGATCTTTGCTGTCTTCGCCTTCGCGGTAAACACGAACGCCAATTTCGCCACCAAGCGTTTGCAGCTGATCGGCTGCAGCAGGACGATAAACGTCGCAAGCCACAAGCAAAGGGTTGTGTCCTTCGCGCTTCAACAGATAGGCAAGCTTTGCAGCAGCGGTAGTTTTACCAGAACCCTGCAAACCAACAAGCATGATGACGTTTGGATGCCTATTAGGAGCAAGTTCGATCTTTGCATCAGTTTCGCCAAGAAGTGAGGTTAACTCATCAAGAACAACCTTGATAACATTCTGAGCCGGCGTCAAGGATTCAAGAACATCGGCCTGCATACAACGTTCGCTTGTCTTTGCGACAAACGATTTCACAACCTTGTAGCTGACGTCAGCTTCAAGCAAGGCCATACGTACACGACGCATAGCAGCAGTGATATCACCTTCGGTAAGGCGACCCTTGCCTTTTAAGTCGTCGAATACCTCTTGTAATTGGTCTTGTAAGTTGTCAAACATCACTCCCCCATTTCATGAAATGCGATAAAGAATACAGCCCTTTAGCGCATCTTACTTTCCAAATTCACCAACTAGGCTAGCGGCGTATTCGCGCGCATCAAAGTCCTTCAAGTCTTCTAGGCCTTCACCAACACCAAGCTTGATGATGGGAAGGTTAAGATAATGTGCCACGGCCACTGCAATGCCACCCTTAGCGGTGCCATCGAGCTTCGTAATAATGACACCATCAAGATCAAGCGCTTCGTTGAATTCTCGTGCCTGCTGAAGGCCGTTTTGACCCGTTGTTGCATCGATAACAAGAACCAGATGCACGGGCAAATTAGCACGCTTACGTACGACAGCAACCACCTTTTCAAGCTCGCGCATAAGGTCAGCTGAAGTGTGAAGGCGCCCAGCCGTATCAATAAGAACCAAATCGGCACCCAATGCCTCGCCGCGTTCGATAGTTTCAAAGCAAACACTTGCTGGGTCGCTACCACGTTCGCGAGCACAAATTTCGACATTTGCACGCTGAGCCCATACTTCTAGCTGCTCGATAGCAGCAGCGCGGAAGGTGTCGGCACAGCCAAGAATTACAGTGCGACCAGAATCTTTTGCCTGCTTAGCAATCTTACCCGTTGTAGTTGTTTTGCCAGACCCATTAACACCAACAAACAAAACAATTGAAGGTTCGCCACCAAGAATTTCGTCGCCACCTTCTACGAACTCATTTGCAATTTCTTCGTTAAGAGCATTCAGTACATCGTAGGCCGTTCGATAACCCTTACGCGTGGCTTCACCACGAAGTTTATCGACAATAGAAGAAGCAGAATAACCACCCATATCAGACATGATGAGCGCTTCTTCCAAGCCATCCCAAAAATCATCATCAACATCTGGGCTGCGATCAAGCAGCAGGTTCATATCTTCCTGGAATGCTTCGCGCGTGCGCGACAAACCTTCCTTGAAACGATTGAACAATCCCATGGTCTTACTCCTATCGAAGGGCTTCGTACCCGTGTTTACTATTCCGCCTGCTCGAGCGCTCGCTCGAGCTTTTGGCTAATGACTTGCGTTACACCATCAGCCTGCATTGATACACCAAACAAGACATCGGCCATTTCCATAGTTCGACGCTGGTGCGTAATCATAATAAGCTGCGTATCACGCCTAAGCGTATCGATATATGAAGTTAGACGACGAAGGTTTGTGTCGTCAAGAGCAGCTTCAACCTCGTCAAGAATATAGAAAGGCGTGGTTCGCGTCTTGTATACAGCAAAGAGCAACGCCAGTGCCGTAAGAGATTTTTCGCCACCGCTCATAAGCATCATCTTGGTAATACGTTTACCACGCGGCTGAGCCGTAACTTCGACACCTGAATGCTCGATATCATCAGGATCAACAAGCGACAAATACGCTTTGCCACCTGGGAACAATACGCCAAAGATTTCATTGAAGTTATTATTTACTTCTTCAAACGTATGAGCAAAATCATCTTTCATTCGATTATCAATAACGCGAACAATGCGTGAAAGTGACTTCCGTGCAGCTTCCATATCGGCAAGCTGACCCGCCAGATAATCGTAGCGTTCTTTCAATTCAGCATATTCTTCGGCAGCGTCAGGGTTAATCGTACCCATCGATTTAATGCGACGCTCAAGCCTGAAGACTTCATCTTCTGCTTCGGTACGGTTTCCAAGAACAGGAAGCTGCTGAGCATGATCGAGCGGAGTACCCAAATCGACCACAACTGCATTAACAGCTGTTTCAACCTGAACTTCGAGACGGCTCTTTTCGATGCGCACCTGTGTTGCACGTTCGCTTGCCGCGTCGTAATCATCATGAGCTTTACGAGCACCTTCACGCGCAGCTACCGCATCTGCATGAACCGAATTAGTAGAAGATTCTGAAGCACTAACCGCTTCGTCAAGCACGCGAACCTTTCGCGCTAAGCCACTAGAAAGCGTAGCGAAAAGGGAAAGCAATTCTTCACCACGACGTGCAACTTCGGTTTTAACAGCAATTGAACGACGAGCTTCTGCAACTCGTTCATCAATTGCTTCGATATCGCGCTTACGAGCAAGCACCATACGTTCGCTATACGTGCGACGTTCTACTAGTGTTGCAGCCGCAAGCTTTGCTTCATTAAGTAAGCGAGAAAGCTCTTCGGATTCTTGGCGCAAAGGATCAACTTTGGTTCGCAATGCATCGCGTTCTTCAACAAGTTTTGCATGCTTCTTTTCAAGTTCAGAAAGCGCTTTTTCGCAGGATTCGACTTCGGGGCGCAAGTCCTCAACCGATTTGCGCGCAGTTTCAAGCTGTCGTTCTGAATCTTCAGCTTCGTCTGCAACAGTAGAAAGGCGCCTGCTTGCACGTTCTTCTTCGGACGCAGCAGCAATATGGACAGCCTTTCCGGCCGCCAAATCTTGACCTGCTTTAAGACTGGCTGTCTGTGCGTCGCGATATGCAGAATCAGCTGATTCCGCAGCCTGAACAGCCTGATCGCGTTGTTCAAGAGCAGCCGAAAGACGTTGCTTTAAATCATCGAGTCTGCGTTCGCGTGCCAGAATGCCTTCGTCTTCAGAGTTGGTATTACCAAACACGCGCACACGACCTGTTGGCCAGATGGCACAGCCGTCTTCAGAAAGAAATACAAGGCCAAGCTTATCGTTGCTATGTGCCTTAAATGCTTCAGCACGTGTTTTGCAAACAACAACCTTGCCAAGCAATGCCTCAACAACAGGAGCGTCATCCTTGGAATAATCCACTACGTCAAGAAGCGGATAACCTTCGTTTGACTTCTTAGCCAAGACTTCACGATGAGCTGAGTCATCGGATTTCATAAGCATAGTAACGTTGCCCGAAAGCTCGTTTTCAAAAATTGCTGATGCAGCATTTTCAGCATGAAAAGCATTTGCAACAGTAAGCGCCTCGAGATCTTCTGCCAATAAACGTTCAACAAGAGATTCAAGACCCTTGGTAACTTTGATTGAATGAGATACGGGAACGCCATTAAATTGACTGGCATGCTCGATAAGCCACGATAAAGCAGGAGCACCTTCGCGACTAATACGCTGAGCCTGTTCAAGGGCGCGAATTTCGGACTGAGCAAGCGTTACTGCTTCTTCTGCCTGTTCACGCTCTTCACGAGCCTGTTCGCGTTTTTCAAAGCAAGCAAGCACGGTATCTTGAATAGACTTCTCATGTTTCTCTAAATCTTCGAGCTTGCGCTTTGCTTCGCTTGTTGCAGCTGCACACTTCAAGTATTCATCGTGCGCCTTTTCAAGTTCCGCCGCCAGTTCGGTTCTACGCGCTTCAACAAGCTTTACATGAGCAAGACCATTGGAAAGACTTTCCTGCAAGAAGACCTTGTTTCGCTTAGCCTCATCGGCAGCATCTTCGCAGGTTCTAACGTCTTCGATAAGACGCGAAATATGCTGTTCTGCTTCGGTGCGTGATTCGTTAAGCGAGCGCTGTTTCTGTTCAAGGGTTTTAACCTTTTCTTCAGCGCGAGCACTTTCGGAAAGCACTTCATTCAGCTGAGCCTGAGATGTTTCGAGTTCAGCCAATGCTTCTGCACGGCCTTCTTTAGAACCTTCAAGTGAAGCTTTCATATCAGCTTCGTAGCCAATTGCTGAACGACGACGTTCACGAACAAGCATTTCAGCGCCGTCCATACGTTCCGAAAGGTTAGCGGCGCGGCGATGACGTTTTGTCAGTTCGCCAGCATCTTCCGATTCGCGCTTAATGAGTTCTTGAATATCGTTAACTTTTTGTTCGGCATTTGCGACATCGCTACGGCGTTGTTCCACTTCTTCAGCAATCTGCTTTTCGGCAGTACAAACCTTATCCCATTCGGTTTGCAACCTGCGCAAATCATCAACCGCCAAAGCCAGCTTTAACTCGACAAGAGCGCCATGCGCTTCCTGATAGGCTGCTGCACGTTTTGCCTTACGTTCAAGCGGCCCTAGTTGACGAGCAACCTCGCCCGCAACATCGCGAACACGTGCTAAATGGTTATCCATCGACTCAAGCTTGCGTGCCGACTTTTCTTTGCGCTGCTTATGCTTCAAAACACCAGCAGCTTCTTCGATAAGAGCGCGCCTATCTTCAGGACGCGACTGCAAGATAGAATCAAGACTACCCTGCGAAATAATGGAATGAGTGCCTGTTCCAAGGCCGGTATCATGAAGGATATCTAGGACATCAAGCCTTCGAGAAACGACGCCATTAACCAGATATTCCGATTCGCCCGAACGGAACATACGGCGCGTAATAACCACTTCATCGAAATCAACTGGCAAGGTGCCATCGGAGTTATCAAGCACCAAATCAACTTCTGCAACAGACACAGCCTTACGTGCTGCCGAGCCTGAAAAGATGATATCTTCCATGGCTTGACCACGAAGATGTCTGGCGTTGCGTTCGCCTAAAACCCAAAGAACTGCGTCGGAAATATTGGATTTGCCAGAACCATTTGGCCCCACAATAGCTGTAATACCTGGCTCGAGCGACAAGACGCTGCGATCCGCAAACGACTTAAATCCTTTCAACACCAGCGACTTCAGGTACACGGCTTCACCTTAGCCCTCGTCAGATACGCCGCGTTGACGCTTTTCGGACTTTTTTCGTTCTGCTTGGATACGTTCGGCTGCGCGAGATGCGGCCTTTTGCGCCTTCGCTTGCTGTTGGGCGGAAACTTTATCAATAGTTGCCTGAGCCTGAGCGATGACCTTTTCAGCCTTTGCTTGCTGCTGAGCAGTAACACGTTCGACGCGTTCGTCTTCAGTAAGACCAAGGCCAAAGAATTCGCCTAAGCGAGCAAGCGTACTTTTTGCCGCCTGGCTTTCTGCTTCTTTCTTGGTACGACCAGTACCCTGAGCTAAACCTTGATCACCCGCAAACACCTGCGCAACAAAGGTTCGATCATGTGGTGGGCCCTGCGTATCAACAAGCTTATAGGTTGGCGTAATACCATCTTCTTGCAGCTTTTCCTGAAGTGCACTCTTCGGATTTTCAGGTTCGTTAGCAAGATCGATAGACATACGCTGAATCAGTGTACGCTCGACAAAATCAGTAGCCACTTCGACACCGCCGTCGAGATACAGTGCAGCCACCACTGCTTCGTAGACGTTTTCCAAAGCTGAATGCAGGCCACGCCTACCGGTACCTTGTTCTGATGAGCCAAAGAAAATTACATCGGCAAACCCAAGGCCCTTTGCAACATCAGCCAAGCTGGAGCCTGACACCAAAGCCACCTTAATGCGCGTTAAACCACCTTCATCTAGTTCATGAAAGCGATTAAAGGCTGCTGTAGCCACAATGCCACCCAAAATACTATCGCCCAGAAACTCGAGGCGTTCGTACGAATAACGCACCGAACGGCCTTCGTTTGCTGAAGGATGCGTAATGGCTGACAGCAAATACTGGGGCTCTTTAAATTCGTACCCGATGATACGTTGAGCCTCGTCGTACTTTTTTCGTTGCTCCTCGTTCAAGCTCTTATTCCTCGTTTCAGGCAAGTCGCTTGCGAGTCAACCTGGACGAAGAGCGCGCACCAACGCGCGCTTCGTACATGCTACTCGCACTTTCATGCACGCTAACGCCACCGGACATGCCGGCACACAGAGCATATTGTAGCTTTAAATGAATAAACTGGGGTTACTTCTGTACCGCTTCCGCGATTAATTCACTAACCCCTGACCTAACATATTCAGCAGATGCAAGCACGCCATTCTTGATAGCGCGCGCATTTGAAGAGCCATGTCCAACGATGCATGCACCCTTGCAACCAAGCAAAGGAGCACCGCCTACAGCATCAGGGTCAATTGAATTCTTTAAATCCTTTAATCCGCCCTTTAGCGCAGCAGCTGCCAGCTTTGTCACAAAAGAAGCCATCATAATGGATTTAAGCTGGCTGAACAGCACCTTTGCAGTACCTTCAATAGTCTTCAGGCATACATTACCCGTAAAGCCATCGCAGACCACGACATCGAAGGAGCCATCCATAACATCGCGCCCTTCGGCATTGCCGTCGAAGTTTTTGACACGTTCTTTCAAAAGCGCATGAGCTTCCTGCGCAAACTGAGAGCCTTTTTCTTCTTCTTCACCGATATTAAGCAAACCAACACGTGGGTTCGAAACACCCATTACTTCACGTGCATAAATACTGGCCATGTCGGCAAACTGGACCAGATAATCAGGCTTGCAATCAGCGTTTGCGCCCACATCACACAAAACAACAGGCTTAGCAGGCGAAGGCACTACGGTAGCAAGAGCAGGGCGAGAAACGCCCTTAATGCGACCCATGACAAGCGTGCCGGCAGCCAAGCAAGCGCCCGTTGAACCAGCCGAGAAGAAGCCTTGCGCTTCGCCTTCTTTTACAAGGCGGCAGCCAACTACAATGGAAGAATCTTTTTTCTTGCGAACAGCATTTGCAGGATGTTCTGCCATGGAAATAACTTCGGTTGTTGCTCGAGCTACGCAACGATCGTGAGCAGCAGCAAAAGGTTCAACTACATCGGCTGGACCACAAAGAATTACCGATAAATCAGCGTCGACAGCAAGCGCATCTGCAACGCCATCAAGCACTACTTCAGGTGCATTATCGCCACCTAAAGCATCAACAGAGATAGTTACCTTATCAGCCATGCTTTCCCCTTTTCGCCGCTAATCAAATAATTTAACGAAGAACATATCGTTAACGTAAAGCAATTCTTTAAACGATGCCATCATACAAAAAGAGCCCCCCGTTAACACGGAGAGCTCTGAGCAATCATGGGAAACCCGATTATTCGGTTTCGATTACTTCGCGATTCTTGTAGTAGCCACAGTTCGGGCACACGCGATGCGGCAGCTTTGCTTCGCCACACTGCGGGCAAACGCTGCGTGCAGGGGCGTCGATGCGGTCGTGGGTGCTGCGACGTGTGTGGGTGCGAATACGGCCCATTCGTTGTTTAGGTACTGCCATGTTCCTCAAGCTCCTTCTATATAACTCGTATAAAAATACGACGTTCACGTTGTAAACACGCAAAACGGTATAGTAGCAAACAGCGCGCGTGGGTTCAAGGTTATACTTCCCCACCACCAAAACTTCAAGTTCGTTAAGAGAAACACCTATTCAAACTTGAAATCTGCAAGCGCTGAAAATGGATTAGCCTGGCGATTAAATGCTTCCAGTTCAGGATCTTCACCGCAGCCACAATCGCCCTCGTTAAGGTTTGCCCCACACTGCGGGCACAAGCCTGCGCAATCTTCGCGGCAAAGCGGCATATCGGGCGCATCAACAATGAGTGCTGCCTCGATTAATGACGCCAAATCAAGAATATGATCTTCGGGCAAGATATCGAATTCGTCTTCAGCTAATTCATCATCTTCATCTTCAATTGCCGAAGCAACGCCTTCGATAAGAATATAGCCTTCGATTTGCCCTTCGAAGTGATGAGTTACATCTTCAAGACAACGCGAACAAGCGCACACACCAATACCGGTAACTTCACCTTCTATAAGCAAAGCCGAGCCGGTATTAGTTACATCAACATACCAGTTGAGAGGTTGTTCAAATGAATAATCATCGGGACCCATAGCAAGGATTCCGACATTGTACGTGCCATCAAAGCGAGAACTCTCCGCCAACGCGAAGAGTTCCGCGGGAATCTTAATACTGGTTTCTTGCATGCTACTAGCGGAGCTGCGAAGTAGCATTCAGACGATCGCGGCAGCGACGAACGTTGTTAAGCAACGTATCGAGGCTTTGCTCAACATGTCCAAATACTTCGTCAGCATAATCTTCGGCACCAGCACGCGTTTGGCGTTCGAGCTCACGAGCATCTGCAAGAATTTGATCAGCCTGCTGCTGAGAAATACGAACGATTTCCTGTTCGCTTGCAATGGTCATAGCCTGAGAACGAGCATCTTCCACCATGCGATTTGCTTCAGCATCGGCATCATCGAGCAGGCCCTGACGCTCGCGAACGATTTGACGAGCCTGAGCGAATTCACTCGGGAACGTATCGCGAATGTCATCCATAATTTCAAAAGCAGCCGCAATATCGACCTGGCGCAGATTATTGTTGCGGCCAAAGCCAACCGGCTTCGAATCCTCGAGCAGAATGGAAAGCTCGTCGAGCAGACCTAAAACCCCAGTTTCGTCCATGATATTCCTTCCATCATCGCCGTCTTTGCTTCTTGTTTACTATGATTAGACGACCCAGTTAAACAAATAATACCAGCTTTATGTAGTAGTGACAATTGAAAACCCAATATCTTGCGTTTTCACTAATTTGTTACCTTCCCAGCGATTCATCGTGACGCTGGCGTGCTTCAAGAGAATAACGCTCGTTGTAACGAACATCAATAAGCTCGGCCACAATTGATATAGCAAGTTCGGCAGGTGTCTTAGCGCCAAACTTTAAACCAATAGGACGCTTAATTGATTCCCACTGTTCTTCGGTAACGCCACCTTCAATAACAAGATTATGGACACCGCTGTTCTTGCCCTTACAACCCATCATGCCCACATAATGAGCACCCTGGCGGATTGCCCAAATGCAACCTTCTGGGTCATGCATATGACCACGAGTTAATACGCAGACATAATCCTTCGGCGAAGCCTTGATATCAAACAGGGCATCAAATCCTTCGCCTTCAAGTAGAATGCGATGCGCATCAGGGAAACGATCTGCATTGAGGTATGCCGTATCATAATCGGCAACAAGCACATCAAAACCAACTTTACGTGCTAATGGAACTAGTTCGACAGCCACATCAGAAGCACCCAGAAGCCAAACGCGAACAGCATCAAACAGCGGTACACTTGCCCACGTAAGCCCTTCAAACTGTTCGTTATGCATAGAAGGACCACGAGTAACGTCTTTCATTTGGAACAGATCACGCTTTGACGGTTCACGCGAAGCTACAACCTCTTTAGCGTCATTCAGGAAAAACACCAAAGGCTGACCGTCGGCAGAACCTATTTCGCCATAGTCCTTAGTAAAGCCGATACCTGATTTTGCTACAGCAACTTCTGGATTGTATACAACCTTAAACCCAAGCCAAGCAACGTCGCCTTCTTCGACTGCTTTTAGCGCGCGTTCAAACGTTGGAATATCAGCCGCAGTAAGACTTTCGGCAATAGTATCAAGATCACTTGGCGAAATATGTTCATTGCCTGCGGTTGCGGATTCGCTAAAAGCGGGAACATCCTGCACTGTAAGCTGAGGCGTGCGCCCAGCCTTTAAGTCTTCAATGATTCTTTCGAGAGTTTCTTTCTTCATTGCAAAGCATCCCTGTCTCTTGCTTTCTTGTTCGCAGTTATAACCTTACGAACTTACTGACTAATGTGCACCTTACCATCTTCTGATACAGAAACACGTCCATCAGCAAGCCAACCAAGAACCTGCGGATACAATTCGTGTTCAACTTCATGAATGCGCTGTTCAAGCGTATCAGGCGTATCATCTTCACGAACAATAACGGCCTTTTGCGCAATGATGGGACCTTTATCATATTCCGCATTAGCAAAATGAACAGTAATGCCCGTAACCTTGACGCCATAATCGAAAGCATCCTGAATAGCATGAGCACCAACAAATGAAGGAAGCAATGCTGGATGCAAGTTAAGAATGCGATTCGGGAAAGCATCAAGCAATACACCGGTTACCATGCGCATATAGCCAGCCATCGCAATATATTCAGCGCCTGAAGCTTTCAGCGTGTCTGCAATCATGGAATCGGCTGCGCGAGCATCGGCGTATACCTCGCGATTAAGCACAAGCACAGGAATACCAGCAGCCTTTGCGCGTTCGATGCCATAAGCATCTGGACGTGATGACACAACATGAACGATTTCAACGGGCAAACCTTCTGCTGCAGCATCGATAATAGCCTGCAAGTTGGAACCGCTACCTGAAATCAGAACACCAATCTTAAGCTTTTCAGCCATGAGAATCCTTTCGAGTGTCTACTTAGCAGGAGCATTCATCGGAGGACGAGAGTTGCTCTGTTCCTGGGAATCAGGAATAAGTCCACCAATATTGTTGTAACGAACAATACCTGTACCCTGTTCAACCCTACCAATAAGACGAGCGACTTCACCAGCTTGTTCACATGCAATACGAACAGCGCCAAGCATGGAAGGATCAATGATAAGTACCAAACCAACACCCATATTGAACGTCTTAAGCGCTTCTTCTTCCGAAAGATTTGCAGCCGTGCAGGCGTAATCGATAATGGGAGGAACAGCCCAGCTGCCAAGGTCAACGACAGCATCGACATTATCGTTCAACGCGCGATTAAGGTTTTCCGTAATGCCACCACCTGTAATATGTGCCAAAGCACGAATAGCAGTCGGGCACTTCTTCATAACATAGCGAACTGCATTCACATAAATACGGGTCGGTTCAAGCAGGGCCTCAGCCACGCTTTTACCTTCAAGTTCATCAAGCGGCTGAGTAACCTCTTCGGTAGAGCGGCCTTCGAGGCAAACCTTGCGTGCCAACGAAAAACCGTTGGAGTGTAAGCCGCTGGACATAAGACCAACCAGTAAATCACCAGGACGAACAGCTTGCGGATCAAGCATCTTAGGACGATCAACCAGACCAACGCAGAAACCCGAAAGATCATAATCGTCGGGATCCATTACTCCTGGATGTTCAGCCATTTCACCACCGATGAGTGAACAACCCGCCTGACGACAGCCTTCGCCAATACCCGAAACAATTTCTGCCATGGCTTTTGAATCAAGCTTGCCAACAGCAACGTAGTCAAGGAAGAAGAGTGGTTCGGCACCTGTGGCCAAAATGTCGTTAGCACACATAGCCACAAGGTCGATACCAACCGTGTCATGCTTGCCAATCATCTGAGCAATCTTAAGTTTCGTACCAACACCATCGGTGCCAGAAACCAGTAATGGATCTTCCATATCCTTCGCAGCTGCTATCGAAAACAGACCGCCGAAACCACCAATATCCCCGACTACTTCAGCGCGATACGTGGAATGAACAATGCTTTTGATTGCGTCAACAGCACGTGCGCCTTCTTCAATATCGACGCCAGCTTCAGCATAGGTTACTTGCTTGTTTTCGATCATACATCGCTCCATTCCATTATTTGTTCCACAAAATATGACAAAGGGAACGACCCTTTGTCATATTTCAAAAAGTCTGTTGCCTATTTTATTCGTTAACGCCTAAATCATTGACGAAACCGGAAGCCTGTCCACCATCTTCAGAAATTCCTAAAGCTCCCGACAAACCTTCTGCAGAGGTTTGTTCAACGTACGCGTACAGAATATAACGACCATCAGTGCTGAGATTATCGCATGTTGCCAGCGCAAATACCTTCGTAATGTCTTTTGCTTCGGGTATGGGGCCTGGATCAACAACCGAACGATTAATCTTGTCTTGAACGTAAGCGGTCATCTCTTCTGGAGTTGCAAACGTAGCCTGAACAATAGTGGCATCTGCTTCGGCATGGAACATAGCGAACGTTCGCAGTTTGAAGTTGCCTTTTGGCGAAAGCAGGTACACCGTTCGACACTCGTCAAAGCGTGCCTGTTCTGACAAACCACCCAAATCGGCAAACATAGACCCATCATTCATATGATGCCCGTATATGAAATACAGCTGATCAGTCCAGTTTGGATTATTACGGTAATCCATAAAGACCGCGCCATAGTTGGCCAACCATCCCGCTTCACCATCGAAATCATGTGTCAGGTAATAATCATTATCTTCTGCCTGAACAACGGGATAATTGATGTTGGTATTAGGAACATAAACCCAAGCGACCGTATCAGGATTGGCAGTTAATAATGCATTCCAATCAACTTTAACCTCGGAAAGCTGCCCATTAAGGTCGTTAACATCGAAGCCAGAATCATCAGCAACTTTGCCATATTTCATTTGGCCTTGAAAGTAGCTAAAAGCGATAACACCTAAGGCACCCAATGAAACTAGAAGCACAATAAGAGCTATGACGAAAACTGCTCGCCAGCCCTTTGATCCCTTTTGGTTGCTTGTTCCTTGAGCCATGCTTACCTTTAATTATTACTGCTAAGATTCTTAACCTTATTTGTGCATTCGCTCTTCTAGTGCTTCATTAATAGCTTTCAGTGCCTGCACGCGAGCGTAACGCTTATCATCGCTTTCAAGCACAATCCAAGGCGCAAAGGTGGTAGACGTAAGACGGAACATATCATCAACCGCCTGCTTGTACTGCGGGTACTTATCGCGGTTGCGCCAGTCTTCGTCAGTAATCTTCCATATCTTGTTGGGATCAGCCTGACGCGCTTCAAAACGACGAAGCTGTTCATCAGGGGTAATATCCACCCAGAATTTCAGCAGAATTGCACCCCACTGAACCAATTCGTGTTCAAAAGCATTTATTTCATCATAAGCCCGAGCCCACTGATCAGGAGAGGCAAAGCCTTCGACACGTTCGACCAATACACGACCGTACCAACTGCGGTCATAAATTCCAACATGACCAGCCTTTGGTAAGCGAATCCAATAGCGCCACAAATGCGGATGCATAAGTTCGGGCTTTGTGGGAGCAGGCGACGGGAAAATAGTGTAGGCGCGTGCATCGATAGCCTGACACACTCGCTTGATATTTCCACCCTTACCCGCAGCATCCCATCCTTCATACATAAGCATAAGCGGCACACGCTTTTGGTACATCTCTAATTCAAGATGAGAGAATCGTTCTTGCTCAGCCTTTAACAGCTTGCGATATTCCTCATCTGATTCAATTGAAGGTTTCTCTTTCGAATGATCAATCTGCGGATAGCCAGCCATAATGATGTAATTCGAGCCACGCGGAGCCTGGGAATGCTGAAGCGCAGCCTCTTCCTCGGCAGCCTTCTTTACCTCTTCAGCATTTGGAACAGTAGAACCTTCTGCACCGCCTTCACCAACAGCAGCTGCTGCTCGCGCTGAGTTTTCTGCAGCCTTCTGCTTAGCAGCTTCTGCAGCTGCATCAGGGCCACTTGCAAGTGCATGTTCGATAGCATCGACTAGAGCCTGAGCAACTTGGATATTAGCCGTGCGCTTGTCTTCGCCATTTACCAGCGTCCAAGGCGCAAAGGCAAAATTACTTGTTTCAAGAAGCCGATCATACAGCCGGTAAGCTTTGTCATAGTGTTCAACTTGACTCATTTTTTGATCGCTAACACGCCATGCCGTGTTCTTGTTTTCACGCAGGTTCTTTAAGCGCTTACGTTGTGCTTCTTTTGAGATATGAATAAACAATTTGATAACGATATATCCATCGTCAACAAGCATTTGCTCGAAATTGTGCGAGATGCGCTGATAGCTTGCAACGACATTATCGTGGAATTCACCACGCGCTTTTGAAGCCCCATCTTCAAGCAACGAATGATTCTCGGCTTGCTTTGCTAGCTTTTTAATAGCTTTTGGTTCGGCCTTTGTTAGCTCGAAAATAGCCTGTTCCATGGCTGCTGTATACCAGCCGCGATCATAGAACGTAATGGTTCCTCGCTCGCCAAGAGACTTCCAAAACTCTTGCATGACCGGCTGAAAGTCAGAAACACCCCAATCAGAACCCGCAAACTTCAGGGCGCCTTCAACATCGAATTCTTCGGTAACATGAACAGTAGTTGCACGAGCATCAAGCTCGTACATAAGATCGGAAATACGGCTACCCTTACCAGCACCGCCCCAACCTTCGAATAAAACAACAAGGCCAATGTCTTTTGCTCGTGCCTGTTGCTGAAGAACAACGAGCTTATTGATAAGCTCTTTATGGCGGGGTTTGTACTCCTCTTTGGTCATCTTTTCTACTGAGAAATCAACCTGCTCGAGCATGCTGGACCCTTTCGCTAAGATGACCCGATGATACACTATTATCAGGCACTATGCGGTATAGTATAGGTACCATTTTTTCAACTGTTACATGGGAGCAGAGTGATTACATGAGCGAAGAAATCTTCAACACCAAAAACAATCCCGAAGATGAATTCGAGTCGAATACACGCTTCACACTCGAAAGCCTCTCAGACAAGCCCACTGTTGCACAGGGTTTTGAAGAGTTTGAGCTTTCAATCCCTGTATACGACATCGAATCAACCAAGAGTGAATTCGATACCGATAGTACTGTCATCAATCTTGACGACGAATCAGACGCTGAAGATATCAGTGCTGATTTCGACTTCTACGACGACGATGACGAAGACGAAGAAGAAATCGCAGAACGGGAAGATGAAGAACAACATCTTCCCTATATGCAGAATCGCGAATTATCGTGGCTCACCTTTAACGAACGAGTTCTTGATCAAGGCGCCGATGAATCCGTACCTTTACTCGAGCGCCTGAACTTCATTTCGATTTTCTGGAGCAACCTGCAAGAATTCTTTATGGTGCGCGTCGGAAGCTTAACCGACCTGTCGTATATCGAACCACCAGTTGCTGATTCAAAAACAGGCATGACTCCTAACGATCAGATCAAGGCTATTCATGAGCGCTGCCATGAACTGTATCCCATCCAAGAATCAACCTACGAGCATGTACGTGGCCAACTTGCTAAAGAAGGCATTCGCCACCTGCGTCCTGAAGATTTATCGGAAGAACAGCGCAACTATCTGTTTGGCCTGGTAAAGCACAATATCGAGCCATTCCTTTCTCCGCAGATTATCAATTCGCGCCACCCCTTCCCTCACCTCGAAAATGGCAAGCTCTACATTCTGGTACGACTGGATGACGAAGCAAGCCAATCCGAACGTAAAAAGAAGAAAAAGAAGAAGGATAAAGATAAAGCCAAGAAGGAAAAGGGCGGTGCCGAAGGCGTAGTCTTAGGCCTGATTCCTCTTCCCCACCAGTGCGAACGTGTTATTAAGCTGCCTGGCCGTGGCTTCCAATTCATCTTGCTCGAACATGCACTTGAAATGTTTGTGCCTGAAATTTTCAGCATGTACAAGATTAAGCATACGAACGTTATCTGTGTAACGCGCAATGCCGATATCGACGCTAACCAAACTGGCGACGAACAAGATGACGATTATCGCGAGCATATGAAGCGTCTTCTGAAGCAGCGTGCACGCTTGGCTCCAGTGCGCCTTGAATGCGAACGCCCGCTTTCTCCAGTCATGGAAAAGCTCATGCTTAAGAAGCTTAGCCTGAAGCGTAGCCAGGTTTACGACACAACAGTGCCGCTTGACCTAAGCTTTACCTGGGAATTAGGCTCTCGCATTTCAGATAAAAAACGCGAGAAGCTATCGAACAAACCGTTTACGCCTGCTTGGCCTGCAAACCTTGATAGAAAACGTCGCATCATCGACCAGGTCGCCGAACGCGACATCATGCTGTCATACCCCTATGACAGCATCGATCCTTTCGTTCAGTTGCTAAGAGAAGCAGCCAACGACCCTGACGTTATCTCTATCAAGATTACGCTGTATCGCCTTGCAAATCAGTCACACATTGCAGAAGCCCTTATTGCAGCTGCAGACGCTGGCAAAGAAGTAACTGCTCTATTTGAACTGCGTGCCCGCTTTGATGAAAACAACAATATCGAATGGTCTCAAAGGTTTGAACAGGCCGGATGCAATGTATTGTACGGCTTCAGGGATTACAAGGTTCATTCAAAGATTTGCAGCATAACTCGTCGTACGGCCGATGGTTCAATCCAGCATATTACTCAGCTGGGAACTGGTAACTACAACGAAAAGACAGCACGTCTGTATACCGACTTCTCGTTCATTACCGTTGATGAAGACTTTGCACGCGATGCAGTTGAGTTCTTCCGCAACATGCAACTTGAAAATATTTCTGATAACTACGAAATACTGAGCGTTGCACCCCTGCAGATTAAGCAAATGATTCTTGATAATCTGGGCAAGCAAATTGAACGCGCGCGTGCTGGGTTACCAGCCAATGCGTTCATGAAAGCGAATTCCATAACCGACAAAGATGTCCTTGAAAAGATTAGCGAAGCCTCAAACGCGGGCGTGCGCATCATCTTGTTCATCCGCGGTATTTGCTGCCTTATCCCACGAATCAAAGGTGCCACCGAAAATGTTCGCGTAGTTTCAATTGTGGGCCGCTTACTTGAGCATAGTCGCATTTACTGCTTCGGCCCCGCTGAAGATTGCGTAATCTATCTTTCAAGCGCCGATTTGATGACCCGCAATCTGAACAAGCGTGTCGAAATTGCTTGGCCGCTGCCTCAAGGTGAAATTCATGACATGGTACTGAGATACATCGACACATGCATGCATGACACCGCGAAGTTGCGCGAGTTGCGCCCGAATGCAACCTATACACCTCTTGGCGCCTTCTGCGATCTTGACGAAGAAGGCAACCCCGAACCAGCTTTCGACGCACAGCTTGCTCTTATCAAGCGCGCCGCTGAAGAACCCGAAGATGATGACGAAGATGACTTTGAATTTGAAATCGACGAAGGCGAACTAGATTTCATTGAAGAAGAAACAGAAGTAGATGAAGAGGAAGAAAAGCTTACTGATTTAACTATCGAAGAGATTCTTTCTCCTGTTACTCCTGCAACTGATCAAAGCAAGGTCTCATACCAAGATTTATACGAAACCATTCTTGATTCAGGATCAGACACCTTAATCGAAATGGATGAAGAAACAACTGAACGGCCAAAGCTTAATCCTGACCTTATTCCCATTCCAACCATCGAATCGGAAACGGATACAGACGAAGAAGCCCAAGAGCCTGCTATTGAAGAAATAGAAGAGTTTGATTTTGAACCCGAGCCTGCACCTGAGTTCGAGGCCGTAGAAGAATCTGAGTATGAACCTGAGGTTACGAAAGAGCCCGAGCCTGAATCTGAACCTGAGATTGAGTCTGAAGCTGAACTCGAGTCTAAACCTGAGCTAGAAACAGAGCCTGAGCCCGAGCCTGCACCTGAGTTTCTAGCAGAATCCCAATCCGAACCTGACTCCGAGCCTACGACTGAAGCAGAACCCGAGCCTGAGCCTCTAGAAGGTTCTGAACCCGCTACTACTTCAGAAGAGGAATCAATCGAAAGTGATAAGTCAGATACTGAAGAAGCTGTACCCACGACTGAGGAAGAGTCTGAAGTTGAAACAATAGCTGAAGAAGATGCTAATGAACCAGATACTCCTGGTGCATCGGATCGCGTCTCTGAGCTTATTGCACAGTTAAGCCCCAGCCCCGAGCAAAGCATGCCGCTCCAAGAATCACCAATTCATACACTTCAATCACTTCAACCAATCGATGAAGAACCTGAAGCAGCCGCATCATCGCTCGCAGCAGCACTTGCTGGACTTCCCGTAATCGAACAGGATGAGCAGTCAAAAGAAAGCGAAACGTCCCCCGAACCTGAGCCTGAGCCAGAACTCGAATCTCAGCCTGAACCGGAAGCTGAGATTAAGCCCGAGATTGAAATTCATGAAGCTGAGGTTGATGCTACGACGCAATCTGAAGCTGCTTTGAATTCTGATATTACTCAAAAGCTTGAGCCAATTGTTCTTCCTGAAACTACAGAAGAACAGGCAGCCGAAGAGTCGCCCAAACTAGAACCTGAATTGGTTCCGGTTATAGACCTTATTCCGGAAGCTGAACCAGTTGCAGAGCCTATGTCCGTAAGCGAGGAGACTGCTATGCCAATCCCCAATGACCCATCTGACGCTCTTGAAACACAGCCCGAATCAGTCGAAAACGAAGAATCAAACGAAACACAAGCGATTGTCGATAACCTAATTGCATCGCTGAACAATCCTGCTCCTGCATCTTCAGAGGAAACCGCTGAACCAGCAGCAGCACCGAACCAAGAAGATGAAGAAATGCAAGGATTCTTTGATGGTCCCGCACGTAGCATTGAAATGCCACCGGATAAGAAGCAAGGGCTCTTCGAGGGTTCGAATAGCACGGGCGCAGATGGCGAAAAGAAGAAGCAGGGTTTCTTCTCACGTTTCCGTAAATAGCTATCGTGTTTAAAACAACCAAACAAAGCTCTTTGTTTGGTATGCATTAAAAAAGAGACGCTTCCGAAGAAGCGTCTCTTTTTAGTTTATGAAACGTTGGCTTTATTCGCCAATCATTTCTTCGCCGGAAGCCTGTTCTTCATTCGAAGATTCTTCTTCCTCACGGCTTGTCAGACCAAAGCCAAACGAATCCATAGAACCGAGCAGAGCATCAAGTTCTTCCAGGTTGCGCTGGTAAGAACGCGGAGGCAGTGCTTCGCCCAGCATGTCTTCGCCTTCAGTGTTGAAGGTAGGCGGCTCGTCGCCACCGATAAGGATGTTGTCGTCAGGCGAGAACACCATATCAAGCAGCTGAGACATATCATCGCTCGAAGCAACCAGGTTGTCTTCGATAACCGAAAGCAGATCGCGTTCTTCAAGGCCAGCCTTCAGCTCTTCGATAGCCTTAGCGCCAATGCCTTCGATGCGAAGCAGATCGTCTTCGGTGTGACCAAGCAGGTCAGCAACAGTTTCGATGCCAGCCTCGGAGAACTTATTAGCCCAACGCTGGGACACGCCCAGGTCGTCATAAATATACAGACGGGCATCCTCGTCGGAAAGCATGCTGCCACGATGACCATACGAGTAATTGCTCATATAGCTGCTGTAACCAGGCATGTTGAAGTAGCCATCGCCATCGAGCGACCAATCCTGAGGCTGAGGCAGCAAATCTTCAACATCCTTCAGGATTTCAGGAGCGTAATCAGGCAGCGTATCGTTATCGGTGAGCTCGATCGGTTCACCCTTATACGTAAGCTTAACGTTGCGATAACGCTTGAGACCCGTACCAGCCGGAATCGGCTTACCAATGATGACGTTTTCCTTCAGACCATTCAGGTTGTCAGTCTTACCTTCGATAGCAGCATCGGTAAGAACCTTGGTGGTCTCCTGGAACGATGCAGCCGACATCCACGAATCGGTAGCAAGCGAAGCCTTGGTAATACCAAGCAGCAGCGGCTGACCAACGGGCGGACGCTTACCTTCAGCGATGAGCGCATTAGCTGCATCCTGGAATTCATAGCGATTGACCTGACGGCCCGGCAGGTATTCAGAGTCACCAGCATCAAGCACGGTAACCTTACGCAGCATCTGACGAGCAATAACTTCGATGTGCTTGTCGTTGATGTCTACGCCCTGGGACACGTAAACGCCCTGAACCTGCTGCACGATGTAGCGCAGCGTGGTGTTCGGATCGGTCAGGCGCAGCAAGTCATGCGGGTTAACAGAACCCTTGGTCAGCTGCTGACCAACCTTAACCTGGCAGCCATCAACAACACCGGGCTGCATCTGAGCACGTGCCGAAACAGCATATTCACGGATGTTGCCTTCGTTGTCATGAATGGTAAGGATCTTCTGCTGCTTGTCGCCCGAAATCTGCAGCGTACCTGCAATCTCGGCCAGTACAGCAAGACCCTTCGGCTTACGCGCCTCGAACAACTCTTGAACACGAGGCAGACCATGCGTAATGTCGTCGCCAGCAACGCCGCCGGTGTGGAACGTACGCATCGTCAGCTGCGTACCAGGTTCGCCAATGGACTGAGCAGCAATAATACCAACTGCTGTACCAATGTTGACTGGACGCGAAGTAGCCAAGTCCCAACCATAGCACTTCTGGCAAACGCCTTCGTGTGCATGGCAGGTCATAATCGTACGAACAATGACATCTTCGATACCTGCAGCATCAAGCTTGCGCAGGGTTTCCATCGAGTCGATGTACTGTTCGGCATCAAGAACGATTTCGCCGTTTTCATCAACAGCAGCCTCGAGCAAGCAACGGCCGATCAGGTTCTCATCAAGATCGCCCTTTTCGTTGCGCAAAGCATACGGAACACCATCGGTCGTACCGCAGTCGATTTCGCGAATAATAACATCCTGAGCAACGTCGACAAGACGACGGGTCAGATAACCAGAGTCAGCAGTACGCAGAGCGGTGTCAGCCAGACCCTTACGAGCGCCGTGCGTCGAAATAAAGTATTCCAGAACGGACAGGCCCTCGCGGAAGTTTGCCTTAATCGGGCGGTCAATAATTTCACCCTTCGGGTCAGACATAAGACCACGCATACCAGCCAACTGACGAATCTGCTTGATGTTACCGCGGGCGCCAGAGAATGCCATCATGTAGATTGGGTTGAAGCGGTCGAAGTTATCAGCCATTGCATCGCCGACTTCTTCGTTGGCTTCGTTCCAAATATCAACAACCTGACGATGACGCTCTTCAGGGCTCATAAGACCCATCTCGTAGTCTTCGTCGATAGCAGCAACCTTTTCGTCAGCAGCAGCCAGGATTTCACCCTTGCTTGGCGGGATGGTTGCGTCGTAAACCGAAACGGTAACGCCTGCGCGCGTTGCGTAGTGGAAACCAGCAGCCTTCAGGCCGTCCAGAATAGGCGGCACTTCAGACGTTGCATAACGGTTCGTAATATCTTCGACCAGGCGGCTGATTTCAGACTTATTCATACCATAGTTCAGGAATGGATAGTCATCCGGCAGTACTTCGTTAAACGTAATACGACCAATGGTGGTCTTCAGACGCTGACCAGCCTTATATTCGGTCATTTCGTTGAACGCTGTAGCAACCATGGTGTCGCGAGTCAGACGAACTTCAATCTTTGCCTGCAGGTCAACATCTGCACGAGCATCGTATGCATTACGAGCATCGGCAAAGTCCATGAAGGCACGACCTTCACCCGGGAAGTTATCACGAGCCGCCGTGAGGTAATACAGACCAATAATCATGTCCTGAGTCGGAATGGTCAAAGGACGACCATGAGCCGGCGACTTGATATTGTTCGTGGAAAGCATAAGCACGCGAGCTTCTGCCTGTGCAGCACCGCTAAGCGGTACATGGACAGCCATCTGGTCGCCGTCGAAGTCTGCGTTGAATGCAGTACATACCAGCGGATGCAGCTTAATAGCCTTGCCTTCAACCAGAACCGGCTCGAATGCCTGAATACCCAAGCGGTGCAGGGTTGGTGCGCGGTTCAGAAGAACAGGATGTTCAGTAATTACTTCTTCAAGTACGTCCCAAACATAGCTTGCACCACGATCAACAGCACGCTTTGCAGCCTTGATGTTGGCGGAGTATTCAAGTTCGACCAGACGCTTCATAACGAACGGCTTAAACAGTTCGAGAGCCATGTTGTTCGGCAGACCGCATTGGTGCATCTTCAATTCAGGACCAACAACGATTACCGAACGGCCGGAGTAGTCAACACGCTTACCCAGCAAGTTTTGACGGAAGCGGCCCTGCTTACCCTTCAGCATATCGGACAGCGACTTCAGCGAACGATTGCCAGGACCCGTAACAGGACGGCCACGACGACCATTGTCGAACAGGCTGTCGACTGCTTCCTGAAGCATGCGCTTCTCGTTGTTTACGATGATTTCGGGAGCACCGAGATCAAGCAAGCGCTTCAGACGGTTGTTACGGTTAATAACACGACGATACAGATCGTTCAGGTCGGAAGTAGCAAAGCGACCACCGTCGAGCTGCACCATAGGACGCAGATCAGGCGGGATGACCGGAATAACATCCAAAATCATACCGGTCGGCTTGTTTTCCGACTTCAGGAATGCGTCGACTACCTTCAAACGCTTGATAGCCTTTGCGCGCTTCTGGCCCTTACCAGTTTCGATAACCTCGGCCAGTTCTTCAGCCGTGGATTCAAGATCGATGGCAGCCAGCAGATCGCGTACAGCTTCAGCACCCATACCACCCGTGAAGTAATCACGATAGTTCAGGCGCATTTCGCGATACAGAGCTTCGTCGGAAACGAGCTGCTTAGCTTCAATCTTCTGGAAGGCATCAAATGCATCGGAACGCAGAGCTTTGCGCTCGTTGAATTCCTCGTAGATGTCAGCAATTTCTTCTTCGACTTCTTCGGGGCTGAGACGCTCTTCATCGTCGATATCGTCGACAAATTCGTCTTCAGCCGGCACGTAAGCCGTAGACAGACGACGAGTCGATTCGATCAAGCGATCGCGCTCGGCATCAAGTTCTTCCAGGTCAGCAGCAAGCTCGTCACGCAGTTCGTCAAGATCCTCTTCACGAGCCTGTGTATCAACCGATGTAATGATGGAACTTGCAAAGTACAGAACCTTTTCCAAGTCCTTCGGAGAAATATCGAGCAGGTAGCCCAAGCGGCTGGGAGAGCCCTTGAAGTACCAAATGTGGCTAACAGGAGCAGCCAGCTCGATATGACCCATGCGCTCACGGCGCACCTTGGCACGCGTAACTTCAACGCCGCAGCGCTCGCACACAATGCCCTTAAAACGGATGCGCTTATATTTACCGCACGCGCATTCCCAGTCTTTGGTAGGACCAAAGATCTTTTCGCAGAACAAGCCATCCTTTTCAGGCTTCAGCGTACGATAGTTAATGGTTTCAGGCTTCTTCACCTCGCCGCGAGACCAGCTGCGGATATCCTCAGCGGACGCAAGGGAAATGCGGATGGCGTCGAAGTTGGTGACGTCGAATTCAGTCGTCATTAGTTCTCCTCCCCCTCACCGATGAGTTCGTTGTCCGTTGAAGATGCGGCATTCAGACCGCCAATCAGATCGCCAAGTTCAGCAGCGATGCTATCAAGGATGTCATCGCGCTCTTCCTGTTCGGTCTTAACTGCATCGCTTGCAAGAGCTTCATAAAGCGTGGTGTCTTCGTCTGCTTCGGTATCAGCATCCATATCGACCGGCTTCATGTCGTGGCCCTCGAGTTCGATGTTCAGACACAGCGAGCGCATTTCCTTAACCAATACCTTGAAGGATTCAGGCACTTCTGCAGCCGGAATGTTTTCGCCCTTAACGATGGATTCGTAGGACTTAACACGACCCGACGTGTCGTCGGACTTAACCGTAAGGATTTCCTGCAGCACGTTGGAAGCACCATAAGCGTAGAGTGCCCAAACTTCCATCTCGCCGAAACGCTGGCCACCAAACTGTGCCTTACCACCCAGAGGCTGCTGCGTAATAAGACTGTAAGGACCAGTTGAACGAGCATGAATCTTGTCGTCGACCATGTGGCCGAGTTTCAGCATGTAGGTTTGACCAACCGTAATAGGCTCGCGGAACTTTTCGCCCGTACGGCCGTCGTACAGCCAAGTCTTACCAGTACGAGAAAGCTGCGGCACAAATTCGTCGCGAGCCTTATCACCAAACTTGGCATGGTTCATGTTGATGAGGTTGCGATTAGCGCGTTCGATGGCGTCGGAGATTTCGTCTTCGTGAGCACCGTCGAATACCGGCGTTGCAACAAAGATTGGACCTTCAACAACCTGATCGGAATCGTCGACATCGTCCCAGCCCCACTTAGCAGCCCAACCAAGGTGGTTTTCAAGCAGCTGACCAACGTTCATACGAAAAGGAACGCCCAGCGGGTTAAGGATAACGTCGAAAGGCGTACCATCGGCCAAGTAAGGCGTGTGTTCAAGAGGAAGAACACGGCTGATAACACCCTTGGTACCATGACGACCAGACAACTTGTCGCCCTGCTGAACCTTACGCTTCTGAGCAACGTAGATGCGAACCAGTTCATTAACGCCAGGAGAAAGCTCGTCGCCAGCATCACGGCTAAAGCGAATGACACCAATAACGCGACCGCCAGCACCATGAGGCACCTTCAACGACGTATCGCGAACTTCACGAGCCTTTTCACCAAAGATGGCGCGCAGCAGACGTTCTTCTGCGGTCTGTTCGGTTTCGCCCTTCGGGGTAACCTTACCAACAAGAACATCGCCCGGGAACACCTCGGCACCGATGCGAATGATACCGTCAGCATCAAGATCGCTGATAAGGTCTTCAGAGATGTTGGGGATTTCACGCGTAATCTCTTCAGGGCCAAGCTTAGTATCACGTGCATCGACTTCGTATTCAGCAATATGAATAGAAGTCAGAAGGTCTTCTGCGACAACGCGCTCGGAAATAACGATAGCGTCCTCGTAGTTGTAGCCTTCCCACGGCATGTAAGCAATCATGAGGTTTTGGCCCAGAGCCAATTCGCCCTGGTCGCAGCTGGGGCCGTCAGCCAAAACATCGCCAGCTTCGACACGATCGTCCTTGCGAACAATGGGGCGATGGTTGATGCAGCCAGACTGGTTGGAACGCTGGAACTTCGGAACCAGGTACTCGTCATAATCGCCTTCATCATTCAGGATGATGATGGTCTGACCGTCGACGTAGTCGACAACACCAGAGTTCTGAGCAACCAGAATTTCACCAGAGTCAACAGCGATGCGGTGTTCGATACCCGTACCAACAAGCGGAGCAGTCGGACGCAGCAGCGGTACAGCCTGACGCTGCATGTTCGAACCCATGAGAGCGCGGTTAGCGTCGTCATGCTCGAGGAACGGAATAAGGGACGTAGCAACCGACGTCATCTGACGCGGAGACACGTCCATGTACTGAACGTTTTCAGGTGCAACTTCGTCAGGTTCGCCGAAGGTACCCGAAGCGTCCTTTGTACGGCAGAGAACACGAGCAGAAGGCACGAACTTGCCATCGATTGTATGACCAAACACACGAGTCTTCAGATCGAACTCTTCGTTTGCCTGAGCAATCGTGTAGTTCTCTTCTTCGTCAGCCGTCAGATAGTCGATTTCGTCAGTGACCTTGCCATCAACGATACGACGATACGGCGTTTCAATGAAGCCATACGGATTAACACGAGCGTACGTAGCCAGCGAACCGATAAGGCCGATGTTCGGACCTTCAGGCGTTTCGATGGGGCACATACGACCATAGTGAGACGTATGAACGTCGCGGACTTCAAAGCCAGCGCGTTCACGCGACAGACCACCCGGACCCAAAGCCGACAGACGACGCTTGTGCGTAATTCCTGCTGCGGGGTTCGTTTGATCCATGAACTGAGACAGCTGCGAGCTTCCGAAGAATTCCTTAATAGAAGCCACAATAGGACGGATATTAACCAGGCTCTGCGGAGTAATGTCGTCAGGTTCCTGCATGCTCATACGTTCGCGAACGACGCGTTCCATGCGGGACAGACCAATGCGGAATTGATTTTGAATAAGTTCGCCAACCGTGCGAATACGACGATTACCAAAGTGGTCGATGTCGTCAACCGAAACGCCTTCTTCGCCATTGTGAAGCGCCGTGATGTAGCGCATGGTACGAACGATGTCGTCATCAGTAAGCGTGGAAGCATCATTTTCGGGATCTTCGCCCAGCTTCTTATTAATCTTGTAACGACCAACCTTTGCAAGGTCGTAACGCTGCGGGTTAAAGAACAAGCCATCAAGCAGCGTACGAGCAGAATCAAGTGTTGGCGGCTCGCCCGGACGGAAGCGCTTATACAGTTCGATAAGCGATTCTTCACGCGTAGTTGCCGGGTCGCGATCAAGCGTGCGAAGAATCATGTCGGAAGAACCGAGCAGTTCAATGATTTCTTCACGCGTTTCGGCCAGACCCAGAGCGCGAACAAGCAGTGTTGCAGGCTGCTTACGCTTGCGGTCGATACGCACATGCAGCACATCGCGCTTGTCGGTTTCGAATTCAAGCCAAGCGCCACGGCTAGGAATGACCTTTGCGTTGTAAATAGTACGATCGCTTGTCTTGTCGGGTTCGGCAGCGAAATACACGCCGGGACTACGAACAAGCTGAGAAACAACAACGCGTTCGGTACCATTAATAATGAAGGTGCCACGCGGAGTCATCAGCGGGAAATCGCCAATGAAAACCTCTTGCTCCTTGATTTCACCCGTTTCCTTATTGACGAAACGGATTTCGACGAACAACGGCGCCTGATAGCTGACGTCCTTTTCTTTACATTCGTCGACAGAATACTTCGGCTCACCAAAGTGATGTGCGCCGAATTCGACCATCATGTCCTTCGTAGAATTTTCGATAGGACTGATGTCTGCGAAGGCCTGATCCAGACCTTCAGTGACAAACCACTGGAAACTATCCGTCTGGATGCCAATCAGATTTGGGACATCCATGACGTCTGGGATCTTGGCGAACGAGCGCCTTTCCCTATAAGTGCTGGTGGAAGCCTGTTTTTTGCCTTTTGCCACGAGCTCGCTCCTCCTCACGTAAAACCTGGTTTTCCGCAAAAATGCACAGCTGTATAAAATACGACGGAAATTAAGACTCGTCAAGAACTTTTTTTAGCAAGTGTGAAAATTAGCTGTTTTATCAGGCTATTCAGACTGCTTTATTCTTTGTTTTGAATAACTTAAATCATCGATAGTAGTAGTTTTCCTAGCCTACTAATCTGAAACACATACAAGAACAATTTAGTAAAAGATGCCATATTGTTAGTTGCATGTTTAAGAACAAAGCTGCATGATTAGCCTAGCTCGAAAGAACGCGACACAAGGAGGTTCTTATGACTAACATTGGTGACGGGTTCAAAAACATCTTCTTGGCTGGCATTGGGGCCATGGCCTATACAGGAGAAAAGGGCAAAGAAATAATTGACCAGCTTGTTGAAAAGGGTGAAATCACCCTTGATCAAGGCAAAGAGCTTAATGAAGAGCTTAGGCGCAAAGCTGGGGAAACCACGACCAGTATTCGCGAAAGTGCTCTTGAGGCTGGCATGAAAATGATGACGCCTGAAGAACGCAATGCATTTGCTGCAAAGGCTGCACAGTTCGCGGCTGCCCAAAACGCCGCTGACGCCGCAAATGCTGTGGCTGAAACTGTCGTCGAGCCAGTCGATGCTGAAGCAATAGCTGAAGAAGCAAGCAACCAAGCGCAAGACCAGGCAGAATAACCTAATCTATCCGGTATTGGCTGGGGGTATATTCGCCTAGCCAATTGATTACCTTTGTCATCATGTCAAGGAATCCGTTTGTTCGCCACTTCTTTGGACAAGGCGCCGAAGTCGACCCAGAAGAACGATTCAATTTAAGTCGAACGTCTCGCCGCCGTCGTCTCAGAGAGATATATTCGATTCTTTCTAAACACCGCGCCTGGCGCGGCGTAAGTCCTGTTGAGTTCCGCACCTTGCTGGAAGACTTAGGTCCTAGCTTTGTAAAGATTGGACAAACGCTTTCAACGCGTTCTGAAATACTTCCTCAGGCATACTGTGACGAACTGGCTAAACTGCAAACCGAATGCGACCCTCTTCCCTTTGAAGAAGTCATGCATGCATTAGGCGATATTTTTGGCGACCAATTCGTTCGCATCTTTTCCGAGATAGACCCTAACCCTCTTGGTAGCGCCTCGCTAGCGCAAGTACATAAAGCGATTCTTTCCAATGGCGACGTTGTCGCGATTAAAGTACAACGCCCTGGCGTCAAAGAAACCATGGCTCAAGACATAGATATCATGAGACTTATGGCGCGTCGAGCAATGCGCATTATCAAAAACGAACAGATGCTTAACTATAGCGATGTCGTTGAAGAAATGTGGCGTACATTCCTTGAAGAAACCGACTTCGCTTGCGAAGCAGAAAACTTGCGGCTTTTTAAGCAATTAAACAAAGACGCTGCCTTCATTGATTGCCCTCGCGTGTACCCCGAGTACTGCAGCGAATACTGTCTTGTCATGGAATATGTTGAAGGTATCCCAATTTATAATCACGAAGCTTTAATAGAAGCTGGGTATGACCTTTCAGAAATCGGCGAAAAGATGCTGGACAACTATGCGACCCAGATTCTTGACCATGGCTTCTTCCACGCTGACCCGCACCCAGGCAACATCATTATCCGTGAAGGCAAGATTGTTTATATCGACCTGGGTATTATGGGAAGGCTTACTGCAACCGAACGAGCAGAGTTCAATACCATCATCAAAGCGGTTGGTTTACAAGATCCCGGAAAGCTTAAAGACGCCCTTTTATCGTTTGCTATTTCTAAAGACAATGCCTCGATTGATCACCCCAATATGCTTGCCGATCTTGATCTTTTGTTAGCCAGTTATTCTTCCTGCGATATCGCTGATTTCGATATTGGTCAATTCCTTACTGATGTACTGGCGCTTATGCGCATGAGTAAAGTTACCCTGCCAACTTCTATATCTAACGTTTCGCGCGGAATTGTTACGATAGAAGGCACCATTGCTGACTTTATCCCCAATGAAAGCATCATTGGAATTATCAACGCGCACATTATGAGGTCCGGCGACCCAATTGAGCGAGCCAAAGATCAGCTTGAAGATTTAGCACTTGATGTCAGAAAAGCTGCTGAAGGGGCTAGTCAAGCTGCCGCTTATTCGGGTGAAGCGTTACGCATGTTAACGCGTGGTCAACTTAAATTAAACATGGAAATGCTGGGTTCCGAGGCACCCATGCATGCCTTATCGCGCATTGTTAATCGCCTAACTATCGGCATTATCATTGCTGGCCTGTTTATTGGTTCAAGTTCTTTCGCGCAGTTCGGTGGAGAAGTTCTTATATTTGGCGTGCCATTTATTTCATTCTTCGGTTTCTTGGGCGCCTTTATTCTTTCCATCTGGATTGTTATCGATATTTGGCGCAAGAAGTAGCATTACTTCAAACTACTGAAGCTTTCTCAATAATTCTGCCCCACGACCAGATATTTGAATTAGCGAATATTCTGCCGCGCAAAACTGCGGGCCCAAGCATCAATTTCAAGCAGTTGGTCAACGCTTTCAACCTGCTGAACGCTATGAGCATTCATAGTTGCTTCGACACATTCTGCAATTCCCAGATACGAACCCTGGCCATCCAAGAAAGCTGCAACAGCTATTTCATTTGCTGCATTCATAACGCATGGCAGCGTACCGCCCTGTTCGCCCGCCAAACGAGCAAGCGCAAGACAACGGAACGTATCGATATCAGGGGCCGCAAATTCCAAACTACCAAGCTTAGTAAAGTCAAGAGGAGCCACGGGCGCATCCCAGCGTTCTGGATACGACAAAGCGTACTGAATAGGAATACGCATATCAGTCGTGCCAAGATGAGCCTTTACGCTGCCATCAGAAAACTCGACCATAGAATGAATAGCGCTTTGAGGTTGAACAACCACGCTGATGGCGTTATACGGCATGTTGAACAGATGATGCGCTTCAATGACTTCAAGACCTTTATTCATCAACGTAGATGAATCGATAGTAATCTTTGGACCCATATTCCATGTTGGATGAGCAAGAGCCTGCTTTGCTGTAATATCACGAAGCTCTTCACGCGTGCGACCCCTAAAAGGGCCGCCCGAAGCAGTAACCCACAAACGAGCAACCTCGCGAGATGACTCCCCGATTAGACACTGATAAATAGCGCCATGTTCAGAATCGATTGGCATAAGCGCACCAGCAGGCCCAAACGCAGGGGCTTCGCCATTTGCTCGGCGCTGTTCGTCTAATTGTGCGGCAAGAGGCATGATAAGATCGCCGCCGACCACCAATGATTCCTTATTAGCCAGAGCAAGAACCTTGCCCGCTTTTAGCGTTTCATAGCTTGCTCGTAAACCAGCAGCGCCGACCAGGGCATTTACTACCACGTCAACTTCAGGAAGCTTAACTAAAGCAGCAACCGCATCGGCCCCGTACCCCACTTCGATACCTGCTGGAATCTGAATATCAGAAGGTTCTTGACCTAGGGCGACATACTTCGCGCCACATTCTTGCGCTTGAGTAAACGTTTCTGCCGCACGTCTTCCTGCCGCTAAGGCGACAACCTGAATCTTATCTGGGTGACGCTTGGCAACGTCTATTGTTTGAGTTCCAATAGATCCAGTGGAACCAAGTATCGCAATCTTGCGAAGCATGAATAACCCCCTGTAGCGCCATTTAGAAAGGCATGGGTAAACAACCAGAACCGAACAGCAATATGGCAGCAACCACTGCAGTCGGCATGAGAGAATCGCAGCGATCAAACAAGCCGCCGTGACCGGGCATGATAGTACCCGAATCTTTGAAACCAACGGAACGCTTAATGCGACTTTCGCACAGATCGCCCAGCACACTGGTTAGACCGCAGATAAGACCAAAAAGTAGACATTCCCACACGGCAATAGTAACCCCTGGAATGACCAGCATGATGCACCAGACGCACATGGAAACAATAAGCCCCGCAAAGAACCCTTCCCAACTTTTATTAGGAGAAGTTCGTGGAGCAAGCTTATGCTTTCCTATCTTTGACCCAATCACATAAGCCCCTGCATCGTTAAACCAAATGCTGACAAAAATGACGAGAACAAGAACACCGCCCCAAATGCCACCAATCGACATACGAATAAAGAGCAAGCCGGTCAATTGAAGGCCAGTATACATAGCGCCAAACAAGCAAACACCAACATCGGCTACGCGCGCACGCAGCCAATAGACGTACCAAATAGAAAGCGCAAGCACAAAGGCAAGCGTGACATACAGTAAACCAGGAACGCCAAGGAAATAAGCGCTGACAGGATACATGACAGCAGCAATAATTCCTATGAACTCATTGGGCATCTTCGCATCCGAGCGCAACATGTAATAAAACTCACCAGCACAAACACCTGCAGTTGCAGCAAGGATAAACATGGTGGTTAAATCACTTGCCAAAATGCAGATGACATTAAGCGCAACATACACAATGCCAGTGCGCAATCGAACCTGAAATGAACTAGCGTTTTTAAAACGCTCAGGTGTTTTTTCGTACGCCTTTTCCTTTACGCGGCGTGCGCGATGACTTGTCTCTTTCGGTTCGCCTGTACGCGT
>JAZQRZ010000133.1:0-5637 GCA_045629845.1 Eggerthellaceae bacterium
ACAGCTTAAAGCTCGGTTTAGCGCTCGTCCCGGCAAGGCCGAAGTTTGCCATGAAACTCGTGGACATGACAAAACTGGCCTTCCCGGGACGAAAATCTGGCAAAACTAGCCTTCACGGGATGAAGGATAGGATGCGGAAGATCTTAATCAGAGAATCCCATTTCGGATAGGAGACTTGCTGGAGTAATTCCGTGGAGCCTTCCTTCGTAGGAATCAAAGAGACTGTTGAGTTCTTTGTTGAATTCATCCACTTCGTTCTTGGGGAGCATATTTCTTATTAGCTCAGTCATTACTTTGAAGTCATCATTTCCGAATTTGGCACAATATAGCCGTTCGTCATGTGCGCAAAGATTTCTGAAATCGTTCAATATGTTTGCCGAGCGTAATAGTATTCTTTCTGACAAGTGCCCATCATCTTTTGATTTTCTTTCTGTAACCTTTGCAATAATTGAGCAAACTTCACGTCTGTCTTTTGGTTGCATTAGTTGGTAAAAGTGGACAATGTTTCCGAAGGTAAGGTCATTAGCTAACACCCATAGTGGAATAGTTCCATACTTTTTCATGTAGTGCTTAATGAAATCACGAGATCGATTGGTAACAGCAAGCTTGTCGTTAAGGATTTTCATTAGCTTACTTAGATTATCATTGTATAAAGTTTCTTTGCTGCCTTTAAAAGAGCGAGATACAAGATAATCTTTGCTTTCGCAGAAATTTGAGCGATTAAGATATGCGTTTTGTTCAGGATGGTTATGGCAGAACGAGTACGCAACGGCAGTGCGCATAATCGCTTCTGCTCGTGTTAAGTACTTGAATGTAATGAAGCGAAGGTCTCGATCAAACTGAAAGAGGTCGTACATCCATTGGAAGTGGACGCCCTCTTGAAAGACATCGTCATTACTTGTCTTCATGGCTTCAAGGTTTAGAAACGGCTTTTTATATCCGTTAACAATTGCGTAGTAGCTTTCGCGCTCTATGGCCTTTGCGGTTTCGTCGTCGGTTTTTACTTGTCGACTGTTAAGTGTTTCAACAAGCTCTTCAACGGTTCTAAAACTTTTTCCCATAGTTTGCTCCTACAAATCAGAAAGCCCCCAGTCCGTTTGGGCTGGGGACCTTCCTTTGTCGGCGGCTCTCGTGGAACACCGCCAACTGTCTCACTGTCTGACAAGTTATCACAATTTGAAAAGCTAGTTCAATGGAATCAGGGGATTCTTTTGGTTATCGTAAAACAATCTTCATTTCTTGAGATTAGCCTTTTGAAACTGATACGTTAGTTTTACTGACATTGGGATGCCTTAAACTGGAAAGGAGTGGATGCGGTCAAGATGAGAGGCGGTATGAATGCCCGACTATAAGACAATGGCGGAAATGGATTCGTCGGGGTTTGTTGTTCTTGCTGATCATGTGCCAGGAATTATTCAGGAGATTCGCTACCATTCCACCTACAATTTTGTCGGCGACCGCATTGATGGTTATGAAGATCCGTGCGCACTGATGACAAAAGAGGCGGCGCGCGCATTAAAGCTTGTTGCTGGTGAAATGGCCGCGTGGGGCATGCGGTTGAAGGTGTTTGATGCATACCGTCCAGCTCGTGCAGTAAAGCATTTCGTGTTGTGGGGCATTGATGACCTTGATTTGCGCATGAAGCCGTTTTTCTATCCTGAACTGGATAAAGAAGACCTATTTGTGAAAGGCTACATTGCCAAGCAGTCGAGTCATAGCCGTGGAAGCACAGTAGACTTAACCTTGCTGAATATGGAAACGGGCAAAGAACTAGACATGGGCGGTCCGTTCGATTATTTTGGCGAGCTTTCGCATCCTGATTATCGCGACATAACCGACGAACAGTATGAAAACCGCATGCTGCTCCAGGGTGCTATGGTTCGCAACGGGTTTGCGCCAATCGATTGCGAGTGGTGGCATTTCACGCTGGCGGATGAGCCATACCCAGACACGTATTTCGACTTTCCCGTATCGGCGCAGTACTTAAGACGCTAGCATTGTGCGTCATTAATTGCATCAGCTCTCACCCATTTTAAGTAAGAAAAATGGGCAGCAAATAACACCTTCGAAACAACCCGCAAATTACGCGTTTGACGTGCGTAAAGTCACGTTTTCATAGTATAATTGCAAACATCCTTTAATCGTAGTTGCACGTGGGCCAACCAGGCCTAATTTTGCGTATCTCATTGCTTGTCGTTCTCCAAGACATCATCTGCAAATCGCCCGCTCAGAAGGGTTTAAATAGCAGAAAGGGTTGAGAAAATGCGCTACACCTGGAAGCAAAAACAGCAGGAGCTTGCCCAAACGCCAACGTTGAAAGGGTTTTTAGATCTTGTGTGCGCCGATGGCGATGCCCCTGCAATCTGCTGGTTGGATGCAGGTGAAGAGCGCACGCTTAGCTTCACTGAAATGCGCGAACAGGCGAGCCGCTGTGCGGCACTGGTTGAGCAACTGGGATGTGGCGAGCGTGGGAAATGGGTAGGCCTTGCGGTAGATACATGTTGGCAGTGGCCCATTATCTTTTGGGGGCTGGTCATGGCAGGCCGCAAGCCGCTGCTTTTGGACGCAGCACTGGAAGGCAAAGGTTTGCGCTTCCTTATGAATCATGCGGGTACTGAAACGCTGATTGTGGGGCGTCGCCGAAATGGCTTGGCTGATGTTTCGCAGATAACGGTCGGGCAGCTGATGAGTACTTTTGACGCAGACTCAACGTCGGTTGTAGCATCTGTAACCGACGAGCCTTGGGCTGATGAAGTGGCTTTCTGCACGTCGGGAACCACAGGCACATCGCGCATTTTTGTGTACAAAGGCGATGCGATTTGTCTGCAAGCGATTACGCTTCTTCGTGAAGGAATTTGCGGTGAATTGCTAGCAGAAGAACGCGGGCCATTGCGCATGCTGTGCTTCTTGCCGCTTAATCACATCTTCGGCCTGATGGTTAGCATCATCGGTGGCTGGGCCTTAGGTTATCCGCAAATCTTTGTGGCTAATCGCGCTCCCGATACCATTCTTGCAACCTGCCGTCAGTTCAAGGTACAAATCGTTTCTACTGTGCCCCTGCTGGTGAACAACGTGTGCTCAACTTTGCGCCAGCGGCTTGGTCGCGAGCCTCTTCCGAAGCAAGAGCTATTCCAGGCAACGCTGCAGTATTCGCTTGACCGCCAGGCAGCGAATTCGCTGGAAGGGATGAAGGAAGCACGCGCTACTTTTTCGGATATTCACGAGCGATTATTCGGTCCTGACCTTGACTTGTTCATTGTTGGCGGCGGTCATTCCTCGAAAGAAAACTTGAAGCTGATTAACGGGCTGGGCATTGCTACGTTGTGCGGTTATGGCATGACTGAAGTTGGCATTGCGATGGTCGAGTCGAACACCAGCTTGGTCAGTCGTACGAACGGTGGCATTGGTCAAGGGTTCAACAGTACTTACGAATTCAAGGTTATCGCGAGCGAAGACAATCCCGAGCAAGGCGAGCTGTGGATGCGCTCTGGGGCAATGCATAGCGGCCGGCTGATTGATGGGGAATTGCGCCCGCGTGACGTTAATGCTGAAGGGTGGTATGAATCTGGCGACGTTGTTTACAAGGATGACAACCAGAGCTTTCATGTGTCCGGGCGCATTAAGGACGTTATTATCGGCGAATCAGGCGAAAACATTTTCCCCGACGAGATTGAAAACAGCTTTGTTGATCTGCCAGGTGTTAAGGAATACGCAGTGCTTGGTGTGAAGGATCATCATGGCAAAGAGCAGGTAACGTTAGTCATGAATATTGGAGAGCGCTACGGTGACCCAGGGTTCATGGAAGACCTGTATCGCGAAATCCAAGCTAGAAATAGTCGCTTGGCGCTACTGAAGCAAGTGAGGCAGGTCATTGTTTCGTCCGAGCTTTTGCCGATGACGTCGCAAAAGAAAGTTCAGCGCGTGAAATTGCGCGGCCAGCTGGAAAAGAAGAATTACCCGTTTATTGTGCTGAATGCGCGCTATAGGGACTTTGAAAAGCAGAAGCGCGTGTCGGCGGTAAAGCAGGCTGAAGACGAAGCCGAAAAAATGCGTGTTCCTGTAAAGGAAATCGAATTTGACCAGCAAGAGTTAGCTAACCTGCGCGAAACGGTGCGTACTATTTTTGCGAATGTGCTGGAAATGGATCCTCGAGGAATCGGCGATACGTCGCATTTCATTGACGAATTAGGCGGCGATAGCTTGCAAAGCATCGCGATTTCGGTGGCGCTTGAAGATAAGTTCAAGATTGATGTGCCGCCGAAGGCTTTTGCGTCGTGCTTGTGCGTCGAAGATGTTGCTCGCCTGATTTACGAGTTGCAGCACGATATTCATCACCAGCAACGTGCGGGTGATGAAGAAGTGCAAATCATCACGAAGTTCGAGGATACGCCCGAATACCAGGCCTTTGCCGAGCGCTTGGAAGGGCTCAAGCAAGATGGCAACCCATATTTCGTGTGCCACGAATCGCCGCTGCTGGACGTATCGTTGATGGATGGCCAGGAAGTGCTGAACTTCGGTTCGTACAACTACGTTGGCATGTCCGGGCGCCCTGAAGTGCAAGAGGCGGCCATCGAGGCAATTCGCAAGTACGGTACTTCGGCTAGCGGCAGCCGATTGTTGGCGGGCGAAAAGAAGATTCACGAGGAACTGGAACGTGCCATCGCCGAATGGAAGCACGCTGAAGATGCGGTCGTGCTGGTCGGTGGTCATTCGACCAATGTCACGTTTGTGGGCAACTTCTGCGGCGAAAAGGACCTGATTTTGTACGACTCGCTGGCGCACAATTCCATCGCCGAGGGCTGCCGCTTGTCATCGGCTATGGCGAAGGCGTTCCCGCACAGCGATGTGGCGGCGCTGGAAACCATGCTGGAAGATTCACGCGATCGCTTCCAAAAGATTCTGATTGTGGTCGAGGGGGCTTACAGTATGGATGGCGACATCGCGCCCATCCCCGAGCTGGTGGAACTGAAGAAGCGCTACGGCTGCTTCCTTATGGTTGACGAGGCACATTCGGCGGGCGTGCTGGGCGAAACGGGTGCTGGCGTGGGCGAGTACTTCCACTTGCAGCCCAACGATATCGACATCAAGATGGGTACGTTAAGCAAGAGCTTGGGAACGTGCGGCGGCTATCTGGCTGGCAAGAAGAGCCTGATTGATTACCTTCGCTACCAGCTGCCGGGCTTTGTGTTCTCGGTTGGTATGTCGCCCCCGTTAGCAGCCGCATCGTTGGAAGCGATTCGCCAGCTGCAAACGCATCCCGAGATTGTTCAGAACCTGCATCGCAATATTCGCGCGTTTGTCGACGAGGCGCGTAAGCGCAACCTAGACATTTGCCTTGCGGGCGATACGGCCATTCTGCCCGTGCTGGTCGGCGGCGACTACGATTCGTTCAAGCTGTCGCTCGAGCAAAGCAAGCACGGTGTGTTCGTGCTGCCGGCGGTGTATCCAGCTGTGCCGCACAACAAGTCGCGTCTGCGCTATTGCGTGACCAGCGAGCATAAGCCTGAACAGATTGCGCGTGCGCTGGACATTCTGGTTGAAACCTCGCGTGAAATGGGCATTCAGCTACCCGAAGGGCATTGGGACTAGTGTCTGGAACAACAAGAAAGTGAAAGATTGGGGAGTCTCCCCAATCTT
>JAZQRZ010000134.1:0-2836 GCA_045629845.1 Eggerthellaceae bacterium
GCTTGGGCAGCCGTTGGTCAGCCGGTCAACAGCTATAACGACAATCGCCAGATTGGCCCCTTCGCCACCGTTCTTGAAATGGCCATGGTGGGTTGCGGCATCGCCAACGACGGCACCATCATGCATCCCTATCTGGTCGAAGGTATTTATAACGCCAACGGCCAGCGCAGCTTCACTGCAACACCCAGCGCCTTCCAACAAGCAGTTAGCGCACAAACAGCACAGCGCGTGAAGGCTGTTCTGATTGACGTTGTGGAATACGGCACGGGCACCTACGCACAAATTGACGGCGTAACTGTTGCTGGTAAGACCGGCACCGCCGAAACAGGCAAACCCGCTGATGACAGCTGGTTTGTTGCAATGGCTCCCGCTGAAAACCCGCAAGTTGTGGTCGCTATCGTGTTAGAGCAAGCAATCGATAGCGAATATTCCGACAATGCAGCGCTGAAATCACAAAATGTTTTGCAAACAGCTCTACAAAAGAAAGGCATTTTGTAGGATGATATATGGTAATGATTCGTGTGCAAAAAACACCTCGCAAACACGAGCACGAAGCATGAAGGAGTAATCGTGGCTGGCAACATGACAGGGCGGACACTTAGCAACCGCTACTTAATAGGGGAACGTGTGGGCATCGGCGGAATGGCCGAGGTCTACCAGGGTCAAGACACCGTTCTGGGGCGCACGGTCGCCGTCAAGGTCATGCTTCCGCAATATGCCGAAGATGCAACCTTTGTCGCGCGCTTCAAGCAGGAAGCTGCAGCTGCTGCCAACCTGCAAAGCCCCTACATCGTTAACGTTTATGACTGGGGTCAAGACGCCGACACGTCCTTCATCGTTATGGAATTCGTGCGCGGCTCCGATTTGAAGACCGCCATTCAACAGCGCGGTCCCATCAACCAGCGCAAAGTTGCCGAAATTGGCTCGCAAGTGTGCCAGGCACTTTCGGTTGCACATGGCTTAGATATCATTCACCGCGATATCAAGCCGCAAAACATCATGATTCAGCCCGACGGCAACATTAAGGTCATGGACTTCGGCATCGCACGCGCCAAGAACTCGGTCATGACCAAAACTTCTGCCGTTCTGGGCACTGCTCATTACATTTCGCCTGAACAAGCACAGGGCAAAGAGCTTTCCCCTGCCAGCGATATCTACTCGCTTGGCGTGGTTATGTACGAAGCCGCCACGGGCAAGCTGCCCTTCGATGGCCCCGATGCTGTTAGTGTTGCGCTTAAGCAGGTACAGGAAGCGCCTGTGCCACCGCGCGAGGTCAACCCTGCAATCGACGCCAACCTTGAAGCCATCATCATGAAGGCTATGAGCAAAGATCCGCGCGAACGCTTTGCTACTGCACGTGACATGCGCCATGCACTGAACGATTTCTTGGCTGGTCGTCCTGTTACTTTGGGCGGCTTCAGTGGTGCTCAAACGGCTTTGATTGCCGAACAGCCTCTGCCTAATGTCGAGCCAATCGCCCCGCCGTATCAAACGGGTCGCACGGCCGTCATTACTCCACAAGCTGCTGCTAGCCTTCAGAACAATGGTCCTACTGGCGGTCATCAGCGCGTATACGCCGAACCTGAAGAAGGGCGCGGCGGTGGCAATCGTCGTGGTGCGTTTATCGCTATCGGCGTCATTGCTGTTTTGGCTATTGCTGCTGTGCTGGCCTTTGTGGTTCTTGGCCGCGGCTGCTCTGCCAATACAGGCAATATCGAAGTACCCGACCTTACCAACAGAACGCTTAACGAAGCCACGGCGCTTATCGAAGAACAAGGCTTTGTTGTTGGCGCTGTCGACTACGTCTTTAGCGACAAGGTCGAAGAAGGAAAGGTTGTCAGCCAAACGCCTGTTGCTGGTTCAAAGCAGGCCGAAGGCACCAAGATTAACCTGCAGATTTCTCAAGGCACCGAACAAGTTACCGTACCCGACTTAACCGACATGACTGCCGATGAAGCGCGTGCAGCACTTCAAAAAGCAGGTCTCAAATACGAAGCTGGGCCGGCTGAACATTCCGACAAAATTAAGGAAAACCATGTCGTGCGCCAGTCCCCCAAGGCGGGCGAAAAGGTAGCAAAGAATTCCAAGGTTACCTATTACCTGTCTGCTGGCCAAGAAACCTCAGCTGTTCCTAACGTTGTCGGGCAGTACGAAGGTGCTGCACAGTCCACCCTGACCAACGCAGGCTTCACTGTCACCGTTGACTATCGTTCTAGCAGCGATGTTGAAGAAGGTATTGTTATCAGCCAGTCGCCCGCTGCCAACGAAAAGGCCAAGAGCGGCTCTTCGGTAAACATTGTTGTTAGCACAGGCGCCAAACACTTCGCCGTTTCGTCCTATGTCAACAACACCAACGCTGGTGAAGTTTCGCCGGGCAGCATGGAAGTAGAACAAGGCGGCAGCGTAACCTTCTACATCACGCCGTACACGGGCTACAAGATTTCCAGCGTCACCGACTCCAATGGCACGTCATACGGCACCAGCAGCTCGGTCACGATTAGCAACATTCAAAACGACGTTAGCCTGTCGGTCGTGTTTGAAGAATCAGGTGGCGGAAGCAGCTCTAGCGCCTCCCCTGGCATGTAAGATTATGTATGCTAAATCCCTCGAAAGTAGACGCTTTCGAGGGATTTCATTTGCAATTAGCTTGTTGATAAACGAAAAGGTATCAATAGCTAGCGCATATTAAATAGCTTGTTAGATTCATTAAGGACGAGCGTTAAGCCCGCCCTTACGTTTAGGTGGTACAATAGCCGCCACGCCCCCGTAGCTCAGGGGACAGAGCACCGCTCTCCTAAAGCGGGTGTCGGCCGTTCGAATCGGCCCGGGGGCGCCA
>JAZQRZ010000135.1:0-3231 GCA_045629845.1 Eggerthellaceae bacterium
GGTACCTACGATGGTGCCTATCGCGTCGTCCGCTTAGCAACCGGCGCCTAAAGTCTTTACCTGCTCTTAGTGTTTGGTGGGGCCGCCCGAACAAGCCTCGGCTAACCGTTCCTCGCTCTCGGCTCGGCAGCTGCGGAACTCGCCTGCTTCGCAGGCTCAAACAGTCCTCGCTCCCGCCTCGCCTTCGCTCGTCACAGCCTCAGATAGTTCGTTCGGCCCCACCAAACACTAAGAACTGGAAAGGTTTAGGTTTTCTCGAGCACTAAAGAAGCACTGACAAAGCGATTGTTACTGCGAGAGTAGCGACAAGAGCGAAAGCAGCAATTGCATCGCGTTTGGTGAATGCTAAAGGATGAAGACGCGTGCGACCGCCTTCGCCATGATAGCATCGTGCATCCATGGCAGCAGAAAGCGTATCCGCATGACGAAATGCGCTTGCAAAAAGCGGTACGAGCAAGCTTGTTAATCCAGATAAACCGCTTTTTGTTGGACTTGATGCAAGCTTGGCACCACGTGAAAGCTGAGCTGCACGAATCGTATGAAACTCGTCTAAAAACTGAGGCAAAAAGCGCAAGGCAATTCCCATAACCAGGGCGAATTCATGCGCAGGCACCCCAATGCGACGAAACGGTCCAAGCAAGTACTCGAATGCTTCCGTAATGTCGAGCGTTGTAGTGGTAAGCGTTAACAGACTTCCTGAAAGCAATAAAAGCGTGAGACGTATAACAGTAAAGACTGCAAGCGACGCACCGTCGGCACTTATTTTCAGCCAACCCCAATCAACGTAGACTTCCCCGCCTTGCACAAAGAACAAATTAAACAGCGCGGTAAGCACGATGATGAAGGCAAGAGGAGCAATGGAACGCAATGCTTGAAGAATAGGAATGCGCGAGAGTAAGAAAAGCGCAATAACGAAGAGTGCTACAAACCCCAATGCAACATAGTTTCCTGCGCAAAACGTAATTGCAACAAGAACAATAGTGCCAAGCAGTTTGGTGCGGGGATCAAGCTTATGCACAAAACTGTCTGCAGCCCAGTATTGTCCGAATATGGCATCGTTGTTCATTACGTCGTACGCTTTCGTTCTAAAAGATGGAAGGTGCTACGCCCTGCTCATCTTTCATTAAGCAGATTGGCAAGGTGTATGGTATCGGGAACACCAAGACCAACTGCACGCAGACGTTCTTCGTCCGCAAATACTTCTTCCGGTTCGCCAAGAGCAAACATTTTCCCCTGATTCAGCACCAAAACGCGATCGCACAAACGGGCAAGGTCATTCATATCGTGTGATACAAGCACAATGGTTAAACCTTGTTCGGCATGCAGCTCTTGAATAAGACCCAAGAACGAATGACGCCCCTGAGGATCAAGGCCCGCAATAGGTTCGTCCAAAATAAGCGCGGTTGGCTGCATAGCCAGCACCCCAGCAAATGCCACGCGACGCTGTTGACCACCTGAAAGAGCAAACGGGCTTGTTTCATGAAGCTCGTCGATATCAAGATGAACGAGCGCCATTGCTTCGCGTACGCGAGCTTCAATTTCTTCGGAAGAAAGGCCCAGATTACGAGGGCCAAAAGCAACATCATCAAAAACTGTTGCTGCAAAAAGCTGACGCTCGGGATACTGAAACACAACGCCGATATCGCGGCGTGCTTCAACTGCAGCACGTTTGTCAGATAAGGCCTGGCCATTTGCTCGAACAATTCCAGCCGTTGGCTGCAAAAGACCATTGGCAAGCTGTATTAACGTGCTTTTACCGGATCCCGTATGCCCCGCAATGCCAAAGAATTCCCCACGTTCAAGCGTGAAAGAAATGTTTTGCAATGCCCAATACTCTGATGGGTCATTGCCCCAATCAGCAGGCGTATCAGGAGCAGAAAACGTATTTCGTGCGTTCTTACGTTTAGGTGTTGGTTGATAGGTAAAGGAAACAGTCTGGAAATCCAAAACGGGCTGTGTTGCAGACTGGAGAGGAGGGAGGGTCTGCAACTCCGTAGTTTTTTCGGGACGCTTGAATGCATGAGTACGTAATACTTCTTCTAAACGATTACGCGTTTCGGGACTTTGACTTTGCAGGGCGCGGGCCAATTCGCCAGCCGTTACGCACAACGGAATATCAGTGCCATCTGCGCGCAAATCAAGGCTAACGCGTGTGGCAAAAGGAATGTCCAGGTTAAGCGTTTTCAGGCGCTCGGCCTGGGTTAAAACATCGGAAGGAGAACCATCAAGAACAACAGTGCCGTGCTCAAGAACAACGACACGGTCGGCCTGGGCTGCTTCTTCCATAAAGTGCGTAATAAGTACAATAGTCAAACCTGTTTCATTTAATTCGCGGCAAACGCGGGAAAGACCCGAACGTCCACGAGGATCAAGCATGGCACTTGCTTCATCCAGCACAAGGATACGTGGTTCCATGGCAAGGACGCCTGCAATTGCAACACGCTGCTTTTGACCACCCGAAAGAGCGAATGTTTCTTTCTTTTCAAAACCTTGAAGCCCCACCTGACCCAGTGCGTTCTTTACACGCTGCTGTAGTTCTTCGGTAGGTACTCCAAGGTTTTCTGGACCAAAGGCAACATCGTCTTCGATAACACTTGCGACAATTTGATCATCAGGGTTTTGAAAAACCATGCCCGCAGTACTGCGAATGAAAAACAAGTTGTTAGCATCGCGCGAATCGAGTCCGTCAATCTTTACACTGCCTTCGTCTGGCACGAGCAAAGCATTGATATGCTTGGCAAGCGTAGACTTCCCGCTGCCATTGCCGCCAAGCACGCACACGAACGAACCCTGTTCGATATTCAGGGTAATGCCGTCAAGTGCATTTCGCTTACCGTCGTAGGTAAAGCGAACGTTTTCGAACTCGATAAGCGCCATGAAAACTAGCGGCCTTTCACCTGATCCTTAGCGGGGGTGATAAGGTTTGAAATGCTCTTGTAGACAAGCGCCGTCAAAACACTGATTACAACACCCTTGATGATGTTGAACGGCAAAAGGGCTGGCAAAATAAGACCAACAACCACATTAAATGGCATGCCGTAGAAAATGGGATCAACGATGAGGTTTGCCACAATAGCGCCCACGATAAGGCAGATAGTCGCAACAACAAGACCGATGACAGCGCCCTTAAACGTACGGTTGCGCTTATAGATGGCGCTGGACGGGATGATGAACGCACATGCTACGATGATGATCATCAGGCAGCCAACCCAGTTGCCAGTGATGGCGCCA
>JAZQRZ010000136.1:0-2937 GCA_045629845.1 Eggerthellaceae bacterium
GCCTAGTGTGTATGTTGGTGCTGTTAACTATAAGGGTGCAAAGAGCTGGGGTGGTACCTATGCTCATTATGCATGCACCGATGTTCTTGGTGCTAACAACGTTGCCGACGCAACTGGCCAAGATGGAGCTCTTGATGTCGACCTTGAGCAGATTGGTGCATGGAATCCTGATTACATGTTCTTGAACGCTGGCAACCTTGATTTGCTGAAGGCTGACTACGCAGAGAATAAGGACTTCTTCGATAGCCTGAAGGCGTTCCAGAGCAACAACCTGTACACGCAGCCGTTCTTTAACTTCAACGGCACAAATGTTGACACAGGCATCTGCGATACCTATTTCATTGGTGCAACGATTTATCCTAGTGCATTTGCAGACGTAGATTTGGATGCGAAGTACACGGAAATCTATGAAACCATGCTTGGTGGTTTTGATTTCTATTCATTGATGAAAGAAAACAAGATGGGCTTCAAGACCTTCCCGTCTCTGGTATAACAGTTAAAAGCGATTAGCGGGGCGGGCTCTGTCTTATCGGCTCGTCCCGCCTTTGTTTTCTGAGGACTTGGATGCAAGAAGAGAAGCTTACACAGCATGAAACTACGTCCACTTTAGGGCGTACCAATGACATCGAAGGCGCTTATAGCGGATATGTCCGCCATAAGCTCCTTGTTATGTTGGGGCTTGTTATTGTTGTCTGTGGTCTTGCGGTGTGGTCAATGGGTATTGGCTCGCTTGATTTGTCTCCAGCTGATGTTGTTGCTGGTATGTTTGGTCAGGCAACTTCGCAGGTGAATACTGTTGTTCAAAACATGCGGCTTCCGCGTGTGCTTACGGCAATTATTGCTGGAATAGCTTTATCACTTGCAGGATGCGCTTATCAGTCAACACTGCGTAACCCGTTGGCCTCGGCCAGTACGCTGGGTATTGCGCAGGGTGCGGCTTTTGGTGCCAGTATTGCAATCATCGTCATTTCAGGTGGTGGTGTTGCAAATTCTGTTGCTTACGAGGGTGTTACCAATGCTGATCCAATTTCGACAGCTATTTGCGCTTTCTTAGGCGCCATGCTGTCGACAGTTATCATTCTGGCACTTTCACGCTTTCGTGAAATGACCCCCGAAAGCATTGTTTTGCTTGGTGTAGCGCTTTCAGCTTTATTTACTGCAGGTACTACAATGGTTCAATACTTTGCTGAAGATTCACAGGTTGCAGCAGTGGTGTTTTGGACTTTTGGCGACTTGTCACGTGTAACTAAGCCTCAGATTGCACTTATGGCTGTCGTTACTGTTCTTTCCGCGGTCTTCTTTTTTATTAATCGCTGGAATTACAACGCTATCGAAAGTGGTGAAGGACTTGCTCATGGGCTAGGCGTACCTGTTTCTCGAATGCGCTTAGCTAGTATGGTTGTTGCTTCAGCTGCTGCTTCAACCGTTATTGCTTTTTGCGGCATTATTAACTTTGTGGGTCTTGTTGCACCGCACATAATGCGAAGACTTCTGGGTTCCGATTATCGTTACTTGTTGCCTGCAAGCGCTTTGGCTGGCGCAGGGTTACTTTTAGTATCTGACATGCTTTGTCATGTAGTGGTTGCGCCTCTTATATTGCCTATCAGCGCTATTACTTCATTTGTGGGTGCACCAATCTTTATTTATCTACTGTTCAGGGGCGTGAATCGGTAATGCTGGAAGCGCGTAACATTGCTTTTTCATTTAAGCGCAGCCAACCGTTGTTGCATGATGTCTCTCTTGCTGTTCAGCCAGGTTCGTTTACGGCAATTCTTGGACAAAACGGCTGCGGCAAATCTACGTTGCTTTCTATTATGACTGCTGCTCGCACACCTGATTCAGGTGAAGTGTTGCTTGATGGTGTGCCTATTTCAAAGGTTGACAGAAAAGAACGGGCGCGCAAGATTGCTTTTGTGTCACAGCATAGTCACGCGAATCGTTTAACGGTGTTTGATGCTGTTCTTTTGGGTCGGCGTCCACATATGGATTCAGCGCCAACCGCTCAGGATCGGGCGATTGTTGCCCGTGTGCTTGACGAGCTTGGGTTAGCTGATTATGCACTGCGCTATATTGACGAGCTTTCGGGTGGTGAATACCAGATAGTCGTTTTGGCGCGCGCTTTTGTACAACAGACCGACATTCTTTTACTAGATGAGCCTACAAACAATCTTGACCCTTCCAATCAGCAAGAGATCATGCGGCTTGTTCGTGCTGAAGTTGAACGCCGAAAAATTGGCGCTGTGGCGGTGCTTCATGACATGAATCTGGCGTTGCGTCATTGTGATCGCTTTCTGTTTATAAAAGACGGTCTGGTTGATGCTTTTGGGGGAGCAGAGATTGTTACGCCTGCTCAAATTGAGCGCGTTTACGGTATGAAGGCTGATGTTATTCAGCATGCAGGCTGTAAGCTTGTGGTGCCGCTTTAATTTACGGAGGAATAGCTTGGCCGTTTATCAACGTTGCCTAGCAAGAAAGTAGTAATCATGAACACTGTTGCAGCCTATTTTGACAATCGTGCTGACTCGTGGCACATGGCAGAGCTTCAGACAAAAAGCCCCATGCAGCCAGCGGTTGCCATCATGGCGGGCGTTGGTAAGGGTTCGCGCGTACTTGATTTAGGGTGCGGCCTTGGTGTCATGATGCCTATTTATGGTCAGCTTCAAGTTGATTATGCCTTGGGTGTAGATTTGTCTGAAAAAATGATCGAACGCGCTCGTAAGCGTTGGGTTGATGAACCATGGGCAGATTTCTTGGCAGCCGATGCTGCTCAACTTCAGCTTGAACAGCGCTTTGATGCTGTTGTTATTTATAACGCGTATCCTCACTTTATGAATCGGCCAGCTCTTGTAAAAACGTGTCATGATTTACTTGTCGACAATGGCCGTTTTGTGGTCGCGCATGGTGCAGGAAAAGATGTAATCAATTCTCATCACGACG
>JAZQRZ010000137.1:0-3137 GCA_045629845.1 Eggerthellaceae bacterium
ACCTGCAATGTTCAGCGAGATCGTAAACATGTCGGACAGATACATGCTGGTCGGGTCGCTGATTTCGCCAAACTTGAACGCAGTACGCGGACTTGCTGGCATAAGAATGACGTCGCACTTTTCGTATGCGCGCGTGTAATCCTGCGTAATCAGCGTGCGCACCTGCTGCGCCGGGTAGTAATACTTGTCATACACGCCAGCCGACAGCAAGTAGCTGCCCAGCATGATGCGGCGGCGAGCTTCGGGACCAAAGCCGTTTGCACGGCTGGCCTCGTACTGCCCACCCAAGTCTTTGTGACCTGGGTCGCAGTAGCCGTAACGCACCGAGTCAAAACGCGACAAGTTACTAAATGCCTCGCAAGGACCAAGCACGTAATAAGCACTCATAGCTGCCTGAGCGTTGGGAAGGTCAACTTCTACCAGCTCGGCGCCAGCAGCCTTCAGGTGTGCGGCTGCTTCTTCAACCTTTGCCTTGAATTCGGAAGACAAGCCTTCTGCTTCCATGAATGCAGGCACGATGCCGATGCGCATGCCTGCAACACCTTCGGCCAAGTTAGCCGTGAAATCGGTTGCGATTGGCTGTGACGTACAATCCAGCGGGTCGTGGCCGCTAATAGCGTTCAGCGTAAGAGCAGCATCTTCGACCGAGCGTGCGAACGGACCCACCTGGTCAAGCGAGCTGCCGAATGCCACGATACCGTAGCGGCTGACTACACCATAGGTAGGCTTAACAGCCACAGTGCCCGTGAAGCAACCAGGCTGACGGATTGAACCACCCGTGTCGGAACCAAGCGTAACGGTTGCCAGGCCAGCAGCAACAGCTGCAGCCGAACCGCCCGACGAACCGCCTGGCACGCGTTCAAGATCCCAAGGGTTGCGCGTGGGACCAAAGGCCGACGTTTCGGTCGAGGAACCAAACGCAAATTCGTCCATGTTCAGCTTGCCCAACGGAAGAGCGCCCGCTTCCAACGTGTTGCGCACACAGGTTGCCGTGTACGGCGACTCGTAGTTTTCCAGCATGCGCGACGAACAAGTCGTGTGCGTGCCCTTCAGGTTCATGTTGTCCTTATATGCAACCGGCACACCAGCCAGCGGACCGATATCGCTAAGGTCGACGCCCGATTCAAGCACCATATCGATCTTGTCGGCTGCATCAAATGCCAGTTCCTCAGTAGTTTCAAGGAAAGCATGCACATCGGTGTCGTGCGTCTCAATACGCGCCAAAGCAGCTTCGGCCACTTCGTGTGCAGTGAAGTCTTTGTTCGTTAAACCCGCTTGGATTTCGCGGATGCCCATTTCAAACAGTTCGGCCATTAACGATCGCCTCCTTCACCCAGAATCGACGGGATAAGGAAGCAATTATCTTGGCGCGCAGGAGCGTTTTCCAGCGCCTCTTCCTGCGTGAAGCCTTGCACTTCAACGTCTTCGCGCATGACATTGGACAGACTGCCAATGGGATGGAAGGTAGGTTCGACGCCTTCCAAGTTGTATTCAGTAATGGGTTTCAAGCTTTCGATGATGTCGTTTAAGTCGACAGTCATCTGCTTGACTTCGTCTTCGTCGAGATGAATGCGCGTGTATTCAGCAATGTCGCGCACATCTCGCTCGGTCACATGTTGTGCCATATGTGACTACCTGCTTTCTAGCGTGATTATTAACTTGACCATTGTAACGGTTGAAGGTAAATCGCGTGTAAATTAGAACGTGCGGAATTCTTGAACGAAGTGCTTGATGATGGCGGCACTGGTGGGTGTGCACAGCTCGCCTTCAAGCTTTTCTTCGCAAGTAGGAATGCCTGTTGCAAGAATCGCTGCGGTTGCGGGCGCGGGAACGTTCATAAGACCGTGAGCGCATTCGATTTGACCGCTGCCCGTTTGAACAGGGCTGGCAGCAATGTAATCGGGGTGCAAGTACGAAAGAGCCACGCAAATGATAAGCGTATTCAGGATTGCTTCACCGTTGCCAACCTCGTGAAAATGAGTTTCATCTACTTCGCAACCGTGTACCTGAGCTTCAGCTTGCGCCAGGATTTCGTAAATGGCGCTCATGTCTTCTTTGACCGCCTTGGACACACGAAGGTTTTCGATAGTGCGGCGCACTTCGACGATGCCATGATGATGCCCCTTGGGCACACCTGCCATGGCAGCTTCGGTCGTGATAGCTGCCCACGACGCATCGTCAAGCTTTGGCTTTACCTGATTAAGAATGACAGCGCGACGTGCGCCCTGCTTAAAATCAAAGTACAGCTGCATGAAAATCCTTTCTTTCACAAAAGCGGCCAACAGAAACTAACCGCAGGCCACCCAAAACACAACGGGACGCCGTGGCGTCCCGTTTGTAAACTCTTTCAAACTGCGACCGAACTGAATTAGTCGATATCGAACTCGAAACCAGCGTCGGCATCGCCGTAGCCAGAGAAGTCCTTATCGATGAAACCGCTAGCGGCAGGAGCAACTGCAGCAACCGGCTCGTTCATCGGCGTAACGCCAGGCGTAGGTGCATAGCTAGCAGCGTTTACATCGTTGCGAGCCTGAGCGCTTGCGGCAGCACGACGAGCGTCGCCATCGATTTCTGCAAGCTTCTTCTGAGCATCTGCCATAAAGCTAGCCAGCATTTCGCGATATTCAGCACGCACGTCGGAACGGTCGGTTTCAAGCGTGCGGATGGATTCAGCGATACGCATGCGCTCGGCTTCTGCCTTGCTGATGATGCGATCGGCTTCTTCGTCAGCATCCTTAATGATGTTGGATGCTTCGGCGCGAGCATTTGCCACAACTTCGTCAGCAGAGCGCTGAGCCACGATGAGGGCCTGAGAAATGGCGGTATCGTTGGCAGCCTTTTCGTCGAGAGCTGCTTCCAGTTCAGCGATGCGAGCTTCAAGAGCAGCAACCTCGGCGGAATCAGCCGGAGCGCCCTCTTCGATAACCAGATCGGTTTCCTCAGCAATTTCAACTTCGCCTTCGCCGTTTGCAAGCTTGTCTTCAAGTTCGGCGATGAGACGATTCATGGAATCAATTTCGTCTGCGACGCGCTCGAGGAATACGTCAACTTCGTCAACGTCATAGCCCTTGCGATCGATGGAGAAGCTAACGTTCTGAATATCTACAGCGGTTATTGCCATTGTGTACTCCTTCGCG
>JAZQRZ010000138.1:0-5197 GCA_045629845.1 Eggerthellaceae bacterium
GGGTCTCGGCCAGGCAGGCGCCCTCGGCCTCCGCGATATCCCGGACCTGATCTGCCGTCAGCGACAAACCCGTATCGCGCGCCACCCCCTCGATGGCAGCACGCGAAACCCTGACAAGATTCATGCCCTCACCGTCCTTCCTCGCGATTACGGATAAGGCTTAATACCACGAAAACCAGGCAAATTGCAGTCTGCAATTTGCTTTGAAAACGTGGTAATGTGAACGCAGAAAATGAATCAAAAGTAAGCTGAATTCAAAAAGCTGCCCCGCCAAAGACGGAGCAGCTTTTCTTACTAAGAGCCTAAACCAGCTACTTAGACCACCGACTTGCGTTGCGCAATTGCACCGCTAACAATGTTCTTCGAAATCAGGTACGTTGCAATCAAATACACCGCATAAATTCCCACGATAGAGCCGGCAGCAAGACCAATAAGATTCGTTGGATCAACGCCTAGCTCGGAAAAGAGCGTGTTACCGACAATTATCACCGCACAGACCGTGTGGCAGGCCGCCAGCACAAGCGGGGCGCAAAAGTACACCACCGTTTGAATGCGCAATGACCCCAGAATCTGACGCATATCGCAACCAAGATTTGACAAGCGACGATAGCGACCTAGACTGTCGGCAGTCTCGGAAAGTTGCTGGATAGCCAGCACTGCAGCGGTAGCAACCAGCATTACAAAGCCAATGTAAAGCGCAAGGAACGTAATAACCATACGCAGACCACTCGACTGATCGGCCATGGCGCGACCCGTGTAGACTCGTGTCACTGGCCAAGCGCTCGCCTGAAGCTGCTCGTCAATCTCGTCCGAAGCAGGAGCTACACCCTCTGGCAGCGGGAAAGCATCAGAGAGAGCCTGCGTCAAAGCTGCATCTCCTTGTTCGCGATCCATCTTGTACATCACATCAAGGTAGCTGTGATTCGGGACCGCCCCCTTATCATCCAAAGCCGCAACAACCTGGTCGGGCACAATGATTTGCAGTGCTGTATAGCTCATCGCTGAAGTCTCGAGCGGTATGTTTCGCGTCGTTCCCTGCCCATGCAGCAGCGTACCTGCGATGTCTAATTCCATATTCTGGCCTACCATGGCACGACCAAGATCATCAAAGCTTTCAATGGTGTTGATTACCATGAATTCGTCTTCGGCAAGAGTGATACCAGGCTCCCCAATCAGCTCACATGCGTCATTAACTTGGCTTACAGGAGTAACCTGGATTACTGTTACCCCAATGCGTTCGAGCATCGAAGCATCTTTCAATTCTTCAGCGTTCGAAATCTGGTCAAGCAGCACCTGATATTTCACGTCGGTATCCCAGAAATCAATCTGCGCACTATCGCGGACAACATCATTCCACTTGCTTGTGTGGTCAGCTATGCATGCAGCCATGTCACCGTTGTAGCGATTGCGTTCCTCTTTCCACGAATCGTCCGCGTCATCAAAGAAAAGCGGCGACGCTTGGATAGTTGCGTCATAACGCGTGGCCTGCTCGATGCCGCCGGTAAACAACTCGAGCAAACCCATGCCAACCGAAGCCGTCGTCATGGCGAAGAACAGCATTACACACACCACGCTCATGCTAACGAACGCCGTGTTCACCTTGCTTGCAATCTGGCGAACCGTGAACATGCGAATACCCTTCAGGTAAACGCCCTTAGCATGCGTCAGAGCAAAAATAACGAACCCAGCAACAGACCAGAAGAACAGGAATGTGCCTGCAAGCATAAGGATTGTCGCTGCCCAGAAATGCTCATCAATCATTTGCATTCCGTTGATTGCAAGCTGCCAATAAGCGCATGCGAGAAGCACCAGCGAAACAACGAAGCCAACAATGCGCAAGGGTATGCGCGTAATACCGCCGCGCTCGTTCGTTTCGTGCGCCGAAAGCAGCATTATCAGCTTGCAACGACGAATGTAGATAACATCAACAAGCGCCGATACAGCAAAGATTGCCGCAAAGCACAGCACGGTAAGAGCAATAGCATCAGGCGACACGATGAACCGATACTTCGTCATGGTTGTGCCCATAAGTGCTGCCGTCGCAAACGAAAGACCCTGCGATATCGCAATACCCAGCGCAAGGCCCACCACAAGCGATGCAAGGCCGACCAAAATTGTTTCGAACAGCAACACGCGACTTACACGGCCAGCACTCATGCCTAACAGCAGATAGGTACCAAATTCACGTCGGCGACGCCTAATCAGAAAGCGATTTGCGTACACAACCAAGAAACCCAGCACACAGGCCACGATGACGGAAAACAGCCCAATCATCATGTTCAACAAATCAAGCATGCGAACACTATCAGCGGAAAGCGCATCAAACAGAACCGCCTGACTGTGCACCGCATTGAAGGCATAGAACAAAGCTACGCCCAAAGCCACCGTAATGAAATAGATTGCGTAGTCGCGCCCTGCTCGCTTGACGTTGCGAAAAGCCAACTTAGCGAGCATCAGGATCACCGCCCAAGAAAGCCATGACTTCCATAATGCGCTGGTAATACTCATTGCGTGAAGCGTCGCCGCGACTAATGTCGTTGAACAAGCGCCCGTCACGCACGAACACCGTACGCGTAGAATACGATGCAGCAAACGCATCATGCGTAACCATAAGGATGGTTGCTCCCATGTTCTTGTTCATGTTCTCGAGCACTTCAAGAAGCACTGCGGAACTCTTAGAATCAAGCGCGCCCGTAGGCTCATCTGCCAGAATAATCTTTGGATTTCCAACGATAGCGCGGGCTGCAGCCACACGCTGACGCTGCCCACCAGACATCTGCTCGGGGTATTTCTGTAACACCTCCTCGATACCCAGGACACGCGCAAGCTCATTGACTGATCGTTCAATCTTGTTCGGGCGCTCGCCCTTAAGCGTCAGCGCCAACGCGATGTTTTCAAATCCTGTAAGCGTATCGAGTAGGTTGGAATCTTGGAAGATGAAACCGAGTTCGTCACGACGGAACTTCGCCAAATCGTTGCGGCGCAAGCGCGTGATATCGCGTCCACCAAGCGTAATGCTTCCCGACGTAGCCGTGTCGATAGTGGATACGCAATTAAGCAGCGTCGACTTGCCCGAACCCGAAGGGCCCATGATGGCAACAAATTCGCCCTTGCGCACGTTCAGCGACACATCGTAAAGCGCAGTAGTTACAACGCCTTTGCCGCCGTACACCTTCCCCACATGCGAAAGCTCGAGCAACGCCGTCTGTGATCCGGCAACTGCTGTCGTGGCTTCCTGTTCAAACATGATCGTTTCTCCTTATCTCTCCAGCATTCAAACTGCAATTCCATGCTAGAGAGACACCTAGTGGCGTGCCATCGATTCGCCTTACGCCTACCTTACACCTTTGTCACATTGTGCATCTAAACGACGACGATCCAACGGGAACGACACCTTTGCGCACGTACCTTCCCCATCAACCGACGAGATAGAAAGACCCAGACCCAACTGCTCGCAAAGCCTAGCTGCCAAGTAAAGCCCCATACCTGTAGAAGCTGCACCTTCGCGCCCACGCGTGCCTGTAAAGCCGCGCTCGAAGACATGATTCACATCTTCGGCCGGAATACCACGACCGTCGTCCTGAACAAACAGCTCGATACAGCCCGCCCCCGTTTCAGTGCCCACTTGTTCAGCAGTAAAACGCACATGAGTTGCACCGTATTTGGCAGCATTTTCCACCAACTGAGACACCACGAAAACCGCTTGCTTCTTGTCGGTGAACACCTTTACGTCGTCAGCAATTTCGATTTCTGGAATACAACCCTGTTCGATAAGGAAGCGGGCGCTTTCGCGGCATACCGCACGCGGAATATCGACAAGCGCTGTTTCGTGAATCGCATAATCGCGGTTAGCGCAATCGGAACGCGCGTACCACAAAGCAGCATCAACCTTGCGACTTATTCGATCAAGTTCAGATGCAAGTTGCGAACGTTCGGGTTCAGCAACGCGTTCGACAATAAGCTCGCATGAAGCAAGGGGCGCCTTCACGCCGTGCACCCATGCCTCGACAAATTCACGATGCTCGTCCGTTTTGGCATTCGCCAGCGCTACTTCTTCAGCAGATACGGCGCCCATAGCCTTAAGGGCGTCGAAGGTTATCACCTGGTCAGGCAGCGATGGCTCAGCAATAAACGAATGAAGCTGATAGGGGTGCTCAAGCGTTTCAGTCAAGGTTTTTAGTTCGTTGTAAAAGCGCTTGGTGCGCAGGCAATCAAGCGCAACTGCACCCGCTGCGCACAACAGAAGAGCAACCGCCATTACGACAACTGCGTCAGTTGGACAACCGCAAACCGCAGCAATAAGACATGCGGAAGCAATGCCGAAGACAATAAGCAGAAGCGGCATTGCTTTCGAGCGAAGGTAGTTAGCGGCACTCACAGCGAATACCCCTGCCCACGATGCGTTTTTAGGGTTTCACTCGGCGCACCCAAGCTTTCAAGGGCGCGGCGCAAACGATTAACATTGACGGTCAGCGTGTTGTCGTCAACGAATTCGTCGGTTTCCCAAAGTGCACGCATAAGATCTTGGCGCGAAACAATTGCTCCACGTGCGCGAATAAGCGTAGTAAGAATGCAGGTCTCGTTGCGCGAAAGACTAACCTCGTTTCCGTTGAACGAGGCAGTAGCGCGTGCGACATCAAGCTTGATTCCTTCGTACTCGATGAAAGCAGACTGAGCAGTATCAGCACGCTGAAGCAAGCGAGCTACATGCGCCAAAAGCACGGCTGGGCGATAAGGCTTGGCCAGATAATCATCGGCGCCAAGCTTCATGCTCATGACTTCATCAAATTCTTCATCGGAAGACGTAAGTACCAAAATCGGAACATTGCTTGATTCGCGAATGCTGCGGCAAATGTTTAACCCATCGGCGCCAGGCAAGCGCAAATCTAGAATGACAGCATCAGGTTTTTCAGCAAGCACTTCCTTCGCAGCCTGAGTGAAATCAGTACAGAGCTGCGGCTCGTAACCATCCAGTTCAAGGACGTTTACGAGTTCTCTGCGAAGCGAATCATCGTCTTCAATGATGAAAATCTTACTCATCAAGTACCTGTCTTTTCCGCGCATTTTCACCTGTACAGCCGCTTCAAATTAAAGGATGAAACGGATGATTGTTCACTGTACATCATAGTAAGACTCTCTGCTGTCTAGGCAAACTATGAAACAAAGAGCCTAGCCCTTCCCGCATCTTTTTTGAAAT
>JAZQRZ010000139.1:0-6517 GCA_045629845.1 Eggerthellaceae bacterium
GTATGATCTCACGGGGCGCACGGCGGTGGTCACCGGCGGCGCTTCCGGACTCGGGCTTGCCATCACGCGCTGTCTCATCAGCGCAGGCGCGCGCGTCGCGGTGATCGGCACGAGGCCTGCGGAGGCGGCTGCGGCGCGGGCGGTGGCAAGCGACGCACCGAGGATGGCGTTGGCGCCAAAGTTCCCCTTGTTGTCGGTACCGTCGAGCGCAATCATAGCGTCGTCGATAGCACGCTGATCATCGGATTCCAGGCCAACCAGTTCGTCAGCAAGTTCTGCGTTGACGTGTTCAACAGCCTTCTGAACGCCCTTGCCAAGGTAGCGGTCCTTGTCACCATCGCGCAGCTCAACGGCCTCGAATGCGCCCGTCGAAGCGCCAGACGGTACCATCGCGCGCCCCATTGCGCCACTTTCCAGGACAACCTCGACCTCGACAGTGGGGTTGCCGCGCGAGTCAAGAACCTCGCGTCCGTACACGTCAATAATCATGCTCATGGATATGCCTCCTTGGAGGATCGGTTTAATCTAGCCTGTTCATAATATCACTCGCACCGCATAATCAGTCATTAACGGCATGGCTAGCCCGCGACTCCATCTTGATGACAAATACCAAGCATTAAAGTTGACCATTCATCAGTCACGGGTTTTTGCAGTTGTATCAAAATCAACTAGCTAATAGTGCCTCGATCAGCATCCACGCGTTACAGAGTTGCCCATCGGTCACGAATTATTTGCAGTTGCACCAAAATCAACTAGCCAATAGCGCCTCGGTCAGCATCCACGCGCCACAGAATTGCCCATCGGTCACGAATTTTTTGCATTTCTGCCAAAAAACAGCGTAAGTTGGGGAATATAAACTGCCTCATTGCGTCAAATACTTAAGCTTCGTCTTGTTTCACCAGGTCACGACGCCTCAAATCAAAACAGAATGACTAGCTCCTTATCTAATTCCCCAACTTAAGCCAATTCTTGGCATTTTTTCATAGATAGCCTGACTTAACCACCGTTTGGCTCTCGCCTACAGAGCATGAAGCCATATCAACAAATCTCGGCCTGACTTAACCACCATTTGAACCTCATGCTACCGCCCAAGACCATAACAGCGCGAGTCCATGGCGGTGGCAAGATTGTCGGCATGGCGGAAAAGACCAACAAAGACTGCTGCGAAGGCGGCACCCCAAATGCGCAGCTTATTGATAGGCGAACCTGTTAGTTCAGCGCCACGCGACTTCTGAGCAGCACGAACAGTTTCGAACTCTTGCTCGATAAGCGGGATGAAGCGCAGCGACAATGCCAAGGTCAAGGCAATATCGTCAACGGGAACGTGCAGGTTACGTAAGGGATTAATGTACCAAGAAAAGGACATTAGTAGTTCGCGAGACGATGAAGTTAGACATACGACAAAGCTCGCGGCAACCAAAACAATCATACGCAAGCCAAAGAACAAACCCGTGAATAGCGTTTCAAACGAAGGAGTTGGCAACACGTTAAACAGCACCGAAAAGGCGGCTAATACATACACGGGGACAAGCATGCGATTGAACGTGCCAATCGGAAGGCGCGCAATTATTACTGTAGCCACAACGACCAGCACAAACGCACCCATCGCCCACCACGAGTGGATAAGAAACACGCCAATGGAAAACAGCAGAAGCAGCGGGATTTTCACCCGTGCATCGCAACGATGCAACGGGGAGTTGCTAGTTTGGTATGTCAGTGCTGCAAATTGCATTCGACCAGTATAACAACTGGTATAGTGAGCATATGAAGAAGCTGCTTCGAACAATCATGTGCACGGCGGCGATTATCTGCGCCGCTATGTTTGCATGCGCAGGCTTCCCGCTTAATGTGTCTGCGCCCTTCGAGGAAGCATTATTCGCTCTTAATACGTCTGCACCCCTCGAGGAATCATTTTTTACGCTTAATGTGCCTGCGCCCTTAGAAGAAGCATTTGCGGCTGAAACCCCTGGTCAGGAAAGTGAAGCTACAGAAACCACGGCTTCCGACCCGCAAACTTCAGAAACGTACGCCATTCCCCTGCTCATGATTGTTGTTGGCTTTGACGGCGGCGCCGATCCCGAAGCTGCTGCAGCTTATAACAACGACTATGACTGGAACGCTTCGTTGTTCGGGGCAAGCGATACGCCTGCTTCTTACTATCAGGACATGTCAAACGGCTTGTTCACCTTCGCACCTGCCCCAGAAACCAGCGCTAGTGGCGTGGACGGCAACACCAACGTCGCTGACCGCGTAAACGACGGCATTGTTCATGTAAACCTGCATCTTCCTCACAGCGCATGGGGCCCCGTCAACGTTGATGACAATGTTGCGCGAGACTTCGCAGAAATGGTCATGGATGCCGTTCGATTAACCACCCAATACGTTGATTACGCTTCTTTTGATACCAACGGAAACGGTTCGCTTGATCAGCAGGAGCTAACGATTTGTATTTGCGTGGCAGGGTACGAGGCTTCGAACATCACCGATTATCGCCGCACCGATGTGCCGCTGACCTGGTCACATTCAGGCATGTTGACCTCGCTCGACAGGGATTCGCGCACCGTTGATGATATCAAGTTCGAATCATACATTGCTATCGCTGAACAGTATTTTGAATACAGCGATTCGCTTGAAGGGGTAGAGCAAGAGCCGCTAGGCGTGCTGTATCACGAGCTTGGTCACGCGCTTGGCCTGCCTGACCTGTATGCGGTATCTATTACTGAAGGTCCTTGGGAAGACTACCACGTTGGCCCCCTTAGCCTGATGGACGATGGTGGCTGGCAGTATTACAACGACGGCGCGGACGAGCGCAACATTCCCTCGTCGCTTGATGCGTGGAGCCGCTTTGTTCTGGGCTGGATTCAACCGCAAATCGCTGCCACAAGCGGAGACTACATTGTTTCAAGCCAGCTTTCTGATGCAGGTTATTCAACGCTGCTTATCCCTACCAACAACCCTGACGAGTACTTCATCGTAGAAAATCGTCAGGCTGAAGGCCATGACATTAGCCTAACTGGCGCCGACTTACCCAACGGGGGAATTGTTATCTGGCATGTAGAAAACGGCGTGTACGCGAACTACTACAACCAGAACCAGGTCAACGATGCGAATCATCACCCTGCTGTTATGGAAGTTGATTTAGCTGACGTTGAGCCGAATGCGTTGCTGCTTTACAACCAGAACAACGACGTGCCTGAAGCACAGGCGCAAGCAGGTATAACCGTGCAATTTGATGGTATTCCCGCACGTGACATGCTGATTCACGTTGAACTAAACGATGCAGAAGGTGCGCTAAACGCGATTCACCCCTTCGATGACGTGGCACTTAACCAGCTGCGTATGACCGAACCCCCCACCGCCTTCGAAGAAGTCACTGCTGTACTAAAAGCTGCTACTCGCCATTAGAGGGCGTGCAAGTGCACGCCCCTACGGAACCCGCAGCGCAACCCTCGTAAGGGGTACGGGTGATTGAGGTCTCTCCCCAAAATTCCAAACCGCAAAATTGGGGAGTCTCCCTAAACCTGCGGTTAACTTTTGCGCGCCAGCAAAAAAGGCCGCCCGATGGGCGGCCTTTTAAGTGCAGTTGTAAGCGCTGGTTATTCAGCAGCTTCTTCGGTTGCTTCCTCAGCAGCCTCAGCCACTTCTTCAGCGACTTCCTCGGCAGCTTCCTCAGCGGCTTCTTCAGCCTCTGCGGCAACTTCAGCAGCTTCTGCAGCAGCTTCGACTTCGCCAGCTTCGTCAGCAGCAGCGACAGCTTCTTCAGCTTCCTCGACAACCTCAGCCTCGACAGCTTCGAGCTCTTCGACTGCAGCCTTCTCTTCAGCTACTTCTTCAGCCTTCTTAGCCTTGGTAGCCTTCTTCGGTTCAGCCGTAGCCTTGGTCTTCTTCTGAACAGGCTCGGTGCAAAGCTCCATGATGACCATTGGAGCACCGTCGCCCTTACGAGGACCAAGCTTCATGATGCGGGTGTAGCCACCGTTACGGTCAGCGAACATGCCCTGCTCGACCTTTTCGAAGATCTCGCGGACGATTTCCTTGTTCTGCTCACCGCCACCCAGACGGGCGATAGCCAGACGACGAGAATGCAGGTCACCCTTCTTTGCCCAGGTGATGATGCGATCGACTTCGGGGCGAATTTCCTTCGCACGCGACTCAATCGTCTTGATACGGTCGTTGTAAAGCAGCGCGGCAGTCAGCGAACGCTTCATTGCCTTAGTATGCGAAGCGTCGGTGCCGAGCTTACGACCCTTGTAGTTGTGTCTCATAATTCCGAATCTCCTATTAAAGCTTGAGGTTCAGGCCCATGGAGATCAACTTGTCCTTGACCTCTTCGATGGACTTGGCACCAAAGTTCCTAATGTTGAGCAGGTCGTTCTCGGAGAACTCGACCAGCTGACGCACCGCATGAATGCCGGCACGCTTCAGGCAGTTATACGAACGGACGGACAGATCAAGGTCTTCGATCTGCTTGTCAAGCTCGGCATTGGATTCCTGACCTTCAGGCGCAAAGATCGAAACAACTTCGACTTCCTCTTCGCCTTCGGTTTCGGCCAGTACCATGAAAGCACCCATGTACTGGTTAATAATGTTGACTGCCGAAAGAACGGCGTCGGTCGGCGTAATGGAACCATCGGTTTCAACTTCGAGAACCAGCTTGCCGTAGTCGGTACGCTGGCCCACGCGGGTGTCCGAAACGTCCATGGCGCAACGACGCACCGGCGAGAACAACGAGTCAACATGAATGATGCCAATCGGATCTTCCGTGCGCTTGTTGTGCTCGGCGGAAACATAGCCGCGACCCACACCAATGCGGATAGACATTTCCAACTGACCGCCGTCAGCAACCGTCGCAATGACGTGCTCGGGGTTGATCAGCGTGAATTCCGTCGGCACCTGCAGATCGGCGCCCGTAACCACGCACGGACCCTCGGCGGACACGTGCGCAACTGCTTCCTCGACCTCGTTGTTCAGTGCCTGGAAAACCAGACCCTTCACGTTCAGGACAATGTCAGTGATGTCTTCGATGACACCTTCAGCAGTGGTGAACTCATGCTGCACGCCTTCAATCTGGATAGCGGTAGCCCTTGCACCGTCGAGCGACGAGAGCAACACGCGACGAAGCGAGTTGCCCAGCGTGACGTTAAAGCCAGGCTCGAGCGGTTCCACGATGAAACGCGCAATTGTGTCGTTGACTTCTTCCGTTGTAACTGTCGGCCTCATGAACTCTGTCATGTGTGATAAGCCTCCTTCACTTACGGCGCGATTACTTCGAGTACAGTTCGACGATCAGCTGTTCGTTAATATCGAGATCGATCTGATCGCGCGTGGGGAGCGAAAGAACGCTACCCTGCAACTTCTCGATGTCGACTTCAAGCCAAGCCGGCACCGACACGCGCTCGTTGCTGACCAGGGCGCTCTTGATAACGAGCAGTTCCTTGGCCTTCGGCGCCACAGCGACCAGGTCGCCCGGACGCACGCGATAAGACGGGATGTCTACGCGCTGACCATTAACGGTGATGTGACCATGCGTAACCGTCTGACGAGCTTCCTTGCGAGTGCGAGCAAAGCCCAAACGGAACACAACGTTGTCCAGGCGAGACTCGAGGATGGACATGAGGTTTTCACCCGTAACGCCTTCCTTAGCCAGAGCCTGCTTGTAGTAACGACGGAACTGCTTTTCCAGTACGCCGTAGATAAACTTAGCCTTCTGCTTTTCGCGCAGCTGCATGCCGTATTCGCTTTCCTTGCGACGACGCGCAGGCTGACGCTTCGATTCCTTAGTGGTATAGCCCAGCACCACCGGGTCGATGCCCAGTTGGCGGCAGCGCTTCAGAACCGGAGTCCTGTCAATTGCCATAATGTGGATCCTCCTCGATTAGACGCGACGACGCTTGCGCGGACGGCAACCGTTGTGCGGGATGGGCGTGCAATCCTGGATGCTGGAGACCTCGAGGCCTGCAGCCTGCAGGGAACGGACAGCGGTCTCGCGACCGGAACCCGGACCCTTCACGAAGACGGCCACCTTGTGCAGGCCGTGCTCCATGGCCGTTTTAGCAGCAGCCTCTGCGGCCATCTGTGCTGCGAACGGCGTGGACTTGCGGGAGCCCTTAAAACCGACCGTACCAGCGGACTGCCAAGAAATGACATTGCCCTGCGGGTCGGTGATGCTAACGATGGTGTTGTTAAACGTAGACTTAATGTGCGCAGCGCCGACGGCGATATTCTTACGCTCGGAACGCTTAACGCGCGCAGTCACCTTTTTCTTCTGTGCCATGTGATATTACCCTTACTTCTTCTTGCCGCCGATTTGCTTGCGCGGACCCTTACGGGTGTGGGCGTTCGTATGCGTGCGCTGACCGCGAACGGGCAGGCCACGACGATGGCGCAGGCCGCGATAGCAGCCGATTTCCATCAGGCGCTTCACGTTCTGGGAAACCTCGCGATGCAGGTCGCCCTCGACGGTGAGGTTGTTCTGGATGTAGTCGCGCAGCTTCGCGAGCTCCTCTTCCGTGAGATC
>JAZQRZ010000140.1:0-6299 GCA_045629845.1 Eggerthellaceae bacterium
TCTTTCGTGGAAGCGGTATCGGTAACGATTCCCTTGTAACCGCTATCAGCGATTATCTGAAGATAAGGCTCATCTACATCGACCGGTGTTGCCAAAATAACAAGGTCGCAATCAGTTTTAAGAAGTTCAGCAAAGCGAGAATCATCTTCTGCAATTGCTTCATCAACAAGGTTCTTTTCTAGCGCTATGCGGCGCGTACGCTCGTCGACATCGATGCCGGTAACATGCACTTCAGGCCATGCTTCGCGAATGCCGCCCGCAATGGACGCGCCAATCAGACCCATTCCAATTATGACTACGTTTTTAAACACAAATCCTCCTGGTGCGGTTCTTCTAAAATCATTCTACCACCCAGCTTTCGCACGAAAGCCTTTTGTCGGTAACGCACAATATACAGAAAACTAAGTTGCCTCTTTCACTGGGATAGGGTCGAACGAACTATCTGAGGCTGTGACGAGCGAAGGCGAGGCGGGAGCGAGGACTGTTTGAGCCTGCGAAGCAGGCGAGTTCCGCAGCTGCCGAGCCGAGAGCGAGGAACGGTTAGCCGAGGCTTGTTCGGGCGACCCTACCTTGGCTTTTAGTCGACACGTTTGCGAAGATAGTCGCCTGGTTTTACAGACACATTAGTATTGAATACGTAGTGTTCTTTCGAACGATTTGCAACCGAAACAGGCTCTTCGTACGACTGTGCTCGTACTTCTTCAAGAGTAAGCGGATCGCGTTCGACAAAGGGCTTTCCCCCATCGGAAGGCGCTAGCCACGACAAAGGCCCAACAATCATTTCAAATGACTGCATGTAAGGACTAACTACACCAAGCGTATCGCCAGGTTCAAAACGATTGTGACACAACGCGGTGACGCGCCAAGTATCCTGATCAACCTGCTGACAATCCTCGACAGTAGCCACGTGCAAGCATTCCTTGACGTACCCATCTCGCTCGGGTGATTGAGTAGCACGGCCATAGTAGAAGCCCGTGCTATACGGACGATGAGAAATGGTAAGCAGTTCTGCTTCTGCAGCTTCGGTACTGCCACCATCAATAACGTTGCGGTAAGCACCCACAACGGTGGCCACGTAAAATGCCTGCTTATTACGTCCTTCAATCTTAAAGGAATTAACACCTGCTGCAGCTAATTCATCCAGATGCGAAACCATATTCAAATCTTGCGCGTTCAGAATAAAGGAACCACGGGTGTCCTCTTCAATTTCGAAGTACTCCCCCGGCCTTTGCTCTTCAACAAGCGCGTAGCTCCAGCGACAAGACTGAGCGCACGCGCCTTTGTTAGCCGTACGTCCCGTCATGGCAGAACTAAGCAAGCAGCGGCCAGAATAGGCCACACACATGGCCCCATGGACGAATGCTTCAATCTCTAAATCATCGGGAACAGCCGCACGAAGCTCGGCAATATCAGCAACGCTCATCTCGCGAGCACACACCACACGTTTGGCACCCAAGTCATACCACATGCACGCAGCTTCGGCATTCATAACGCTAGCCTGCGTGCTGACATGAATTTCAACCCTAGGAGCCACACGGCGCGCCAACGAAAACGCACCTAAGTCGCCAATAATGAACGCATCAACACCAGCTGCGTCAAGCGCTTCCAAATAGGTAGGCAACTCGGCAATATCGCGCGCATCCATCAGCGTATTAAGCGTTACGTGCACCTTTACGCCTGCGTCGTGAGCAAAGCTAACAACCGAAGGAATATCATTAAGTGTAAAGTTGTCAGCGCGGGCACGCATACCGAAACGGTCGCACGCCAAGTACACGGCATCGGCGCCAAAACGCACCGCCGCGCGTAGCTGCGACCATCCGCCTGCTGGGGCAAGTAATTCGGGTTTGCTATTCTTAATCGCGCTCACAACCCTTACTAGGCAAGTTTTTCAAGACGAGGACCTTGAGGCGTATCCATAACCGTATAGCCAAGCTCGGCCAGCTTATCGCGCGCTGCATCCGCGCGAGCCCAATCCTTAGCCGCGCGAGCTTCGGTACGTTCAACTAACAGCGCTTCAACTTCAGCAGGAACTGCATCATCGCTAGATTCGCCATCAACCAGTACTGCTTCCATATCAACGCCGAACACACCCATAAGTTCAACGATAAGCGCACGCACAGGACGAACTGCCTCAGCATCAACCGCCGAAAGAGTCTTTCCGGCAACCAGCGTGTTAGCAGCACCCACAAAGTCAAAGACCAAACCAAGTGCCTTTGAACTATTAAAGTCGTCGTCCATTGCTTCAATGAACTTCAAACGCGTTGTACGTACCAACTCAGCCGCTTCTTCAGCGTTAACTACATCGCTAGCAGCATTGGCGTTTTCAAGTGCCCAATCAAGCGCCTTTAAAGCATTCTTAATACGATCAAGCGCGACACCAGCTTCGTCAACGCGCTCGTCAGAGAAATCAAGAGGGCTACGATAATGCGTTTGCAGCATAAGGAAGCGCAGAACGTTCGGGTCAACCGTTTCCAAGATATCGCGTAGCAGGAAGAAGTTATTCAGCGACTTCGACATCTTTTCGCCGTTAATTTGCAGCATGCCACCATGCATCCAATGTTCTGCAAACCCCATACCATCCGCAGCTTCAGACTGCGCACGTTCGTTTTCGTGGTGCGGGAAAATAAGGTCGGCGCCACCGCCATGAATATCAAACGGCAGACCCAGATATTTCTTCGACATACACGAGCACTCGATATGCCAACCCGGGCGGCCTTCGCCCCAGGGCGACGTCCACGAAGGCTCGCCTGGCTTAGCAGCCTTCCATACAGCGAAGTCAAGCGGGTCATTCTTGCGATCTTCAATACCTTCGGTACGAAGCTCGCGATGGCCAGCTTCCATTTCGTCGATATTACGACCCGAAAGCGAACCGTAAGACGGGAATGAACGAACGCTGAAATACACATCGCCATCTTCGGTTGCGTACGCATGACCAGTGTCGATTAGCTTCTGTACCAGTTCAATCATGGTATCGATTTCTTGCGTAGCCTTCGGACGCACCGTAGGATCCATAACATTGACCGCATGCATGTCTTCGATAAAAGCGTTGGTAAACTGCTCGGCTACTTCGGCAGCAGTGCGACCTTCTTCGTTAGCCTTGTTGATAATCTTGTCGTCGACGTCAGTTACATTCTGCACAAACACAACCTGGTATCCACGCCATTCAAGATAGCGACGAATCATATCGAAGCTAATGAACGTACGAGCATTACCAATGTGAATGTAGTTATACACAGTTGGTCCGCAGACATACATCTTCACCACGCCGTGCTGAAGCGGCTCAAGATCAACCTTTTTGTGCATCCTAGTATCGAAAATGCGAATCATTCAAACTCCTTCAATGTGAAAAAGGGCTGACCCTTTTCCGCGTAATTGTAACGACAAGATATTAAGAAAATGCGACGAAGAGCTTGGCTCTTGTCACATGCTGCTACATCGTGCCAGCAAGCAAACAGCAGTTGCCGAAATGCCTTCTTCACGCCCTTCAAAACCAAGGTGTTCAGTCGTTGTCGCCTTTACCCCTACGTTTTCGACTGAAATACCCATAGCAGCCGCCAAGTTTTCACGCATTGCTTCACGATGCGGCGACAGCTTAGGTTCCTGAGCAGCAATAACTGAATCGATGTCGATGATTTCGAAGCCTAAACTGCGCACATGATCAGCCACGTGTTGAAGCAGCTTAATTGAATCTGCGTCTTTATACGCTGGATCGGTAGGCGGAAACAACTTACCAATATCGCCCGCACGAGCAGCGCCCAGCAGCGCGTCCATGATTGCATGCGTTAATACGTCTGCATCAGAATGACCATCAAGCCCCTGATGATGCGGAATATCAACGCCACCAATGATGAGCTTACGACCTGGTGCAAAGGCATGAACATCCATACCCTGCCCTATTCGAAGCTTTTGAAATTCCATTATTGCCTAGCTTTCTTGCCGTAGATCTTTTGCACTGCAGCTTCCAACATTGCATAGTCTTCGGGATTTGTCAGTTTGAAATTATCACGCGAGCCCTGCACCACCAGCACGCGACCACCCAAACGCTCGATAAGCGACGAATCGTCAGTGCCAACAAAACCATCGGACAACGCAGCTGCATGAGCACGGCGGATAATACCCGAACGGAATACTTGAGGCGTTTGCGCATGCCAGAATACATTGCGGTCGGGTGTACCAGCAATAACGCCATCTTCAACCACTTTAAGGGTATCGACAGCACGCGTGGCAACCACAGCCCCATCGCAATCAGGATTACCCTTCACCACGGCAATAGCGTGAGAAATGAGCGATGGTTTGACCAACGGACGTGCGCCGTCGTGCATAACAACATACTCGAAATTGTCAGGCACATATTCAAGACCTGAAAACGCTGATTCTTGACGCGTAGGACCCGCAGGCGCAACCACAACAGGAGTGACAAACGGGAACGGATCAATAGCGTGCTTCAGATACTCTTCGCAGCGATCTTCAGGACAAACAACAACGATAAGACCAACATCGCCAACCGCATCAAACGATTCAGCCGACCACGTTAGCATGGGCTTGCCAGCAATTTCAACAAGCTGCTTGCCGCCTTCGCGACCAAAGCGTTCGCCAGAACCACCCGCCAAAACAATAGCTGCCGTCTTCGGGTTTTTATCAAGCTTGCCCTCAAGCCCAGCAAGCGAAGCACTAAGCGCTTCAAAATCAATTGCTGGCGTAATAATCGGCGCGTCTGGAACTACTTCGAAGCTTTCAGTCGCAAGCGTTCCATCACCTGTTTTGGCGTCGGCTTTAGCCATAGTTCCACCTCATAAGACTCCTGTGCAGTATCTATGACATGATACGCTAGAAGCCAATAAAAATGCGGAAAGGGTTACCGCCTTTTCGCATTCGTTCCAAAAAAGAGTGACAAAGGGACAGTCCCTTTGTCACATCTTGCACTTAGAGTGCATCCCTACAGGAACGCACTCTAAGCCTAATAGCAATTCTTGCCCACAAATCTTTCCTTTAGGGACGCTTCATGCGTCCGCTAGGTGATTAGTCGGCAGCACCGTTACTGGCAACAGGACCACTGCTAGCATGACCCAAATTGTAATCACGCAACAGCAGCTCGGCTTCCTGAGCAATAGTATCGCGCTTACGAGGTTCGGGAATATCGCCAGAACCCTGGCTAAATACCAGCTTGCCATCCTTGGCATCGACGTCGACAATCATGCCGCTTGTCCACTTCCCTTCCAAAATTTCCTCGGACAGCGGATCTTCAAGCAGACGCTGAATGGCGCGACGCAACGGACGCGCGCCAAAGGCCACATCGGTACCTTCCTTGGCGATAAGTTTGCATGCTTCATCGGTAAGGTTGATAGACATGTTCTGCGCAATCATACGTTCACGCAAATCGCCAGCCATCAGGCGCACAATCTGAACAATCTGATCTTCCGTTAAGCTCTTGAACACAATGATTTCATCGATACGGTTCAGGAATTCTGGACGGAACAGCTTCTTCAGTTCAGACATAACGCGACTTTGGATTTCTGTGTCAGACAAGCCCTTGTCAGGTTCTGACGAGAAGCCCAACGTTTGAGTTTGGGCAATCTCACGAGCACCCACATTCGAGGTCATGATGATCACGGTGTTACGGAAATCAACCGTACGACCCTGACCATCGGTCAAGCGACCTTCTTCCAAAATCTGCAGCAAGATGTTGAACACATCCGGATGTGCCTTTTCGATTTCGTCAAACAGAACCACCGAATACGGACGCTGGCGCACAGCCTTAGTCAACTGACCGCCTTCATCAAAGCCCACATATCCCGGAGGCGAACCGACCAAGCGCGATACCGTATGCTTTTCCATGTATTCAGACATATCGAAGCTGATAAGCGCGTCTTCTGAATTAAACAGGAATTCTGCGAGCGCCTTTGAAAGCTCGGTCTTACCCACACCACTGGGGCCCAAGAAAATAAACGAACCAGCAGGACGCTTAGGATCTTTCAGACCCGAACGTGAGCGACGAATAGCCTTCGAAAGCGCAGTAACTGCTTCATCCTGACCAACGATGCGTTCGTGCAGTACGCTTTCCATACGAAGCAGCTTTTCTGTTTCGGCTTCAGTCAGGTTAGAAACTGGCACGCCTGTTGTCATCGACACCACATCAGCAATGTCTTGCAGCGTAATTTCTTGTACCGACTTAGCAGATTCTTCTTCCCATTCCTTCACTGCAGCTTCGCGACGCTCTTTCAGCGTGTTTTCTTCGTCACGCAGTTTTGCGGCACGCTCGAAATCTTGCGAAGCAATGGCCTCTTCCTTTTCGCCACGGA
>JAZQRZ010000141.1:0-4673 GCA_045629845.1 Eggerthellaceae bacterium
CATATCTTCTGACCGCGCATCGCGTATTGTGAACAGTTCTGTCATACAGACTCCGTAACTCCATTCTGGCTTGGGATAAGGAGTGAAGCGAGGTAAGGTAAAGCCAAAGGAGCCGAGAAATCCACTTTTGCCTGGGTTTGGCAAAAGTTAGTTCGAGGCGACGACGCGTCGAGCGAAACTCCTTATCCCAAGCCAGAACAATTCCTTAATTAACCACGCATTGGTGGCAAGTATATTTTATCGCGTTCCTGAGGAATAACACGCTTGGAAAGCTCGCGAACACCCTTCACAATGTCAGGCATAAGTTCGACCGGCACACCCATCATCATCATGTCATCACTTACATCAGACGACGCACGCCCACCATAACAACCAAACGAAATATTAATCTGCTTATCACGCATGGGCAGAAGCGTTACTTCAACACAATGCGAGTTATAACCTGAAGCATGGAAATCATGGCGATGACCAGTGTAATAAGACGTTGCCATAGAAAGCCACATCATTTGCTCGGGATTACCCATGATAGAAACAACGTCGACATTCGCCTTGGGGTCATCAAGCGGGAACACACAGGTCGCATCCATAGAATACGGTTCAAGCATGGGGCGTTCATTCACCATGCGGCTAGCCGCTTCTTGGGTATCAAGCTTATGGAACAAAATGTAAATTTCACCCGAAGCCAATTTCGGCGGCACTTCGGTAAGACCCAGAATGGAAGTTCCGTCAGGACAAGAGTGACGATTTGCTGGCATAAGCAACGATACACCACGACGCGCAGCCATCATGGACTGACAATAGCGCATACGCTCTTTTGGAATCTGCACACCTTCAGGATATGGTTCGCCTTTGCGAATCAGACGAACACCCACTGGATGCCAACGAAGACCCAAGACTTCACGAAGTGTTTTTGCCCATTCTTTATATGTTTCAGCCGTTTCATCATCGATAAGTTTTGCGCGCGGATGATTATCATCAGCTGCAAGCGCATCAGGATTTGCTTCAACCTTGATAGCGTCTTGCGGACAATTTCCACTGCATGTTTCGCAACCCCAACACCATTCAGGATGAACAGCCTGAGGACCATCTTCCATGATGTACACCTCGGTTGGGCAGAATTGCTCACACAGCCCACATTTGATGCAAGCATCGCGATTAATCGTTATGGAATAGGAAACCTCATTAGCCATTCGAGCCTCCAAGAAGATATTTCACCACTAAATCGTTGTCGACTTTTCCGTCGCGCAACTCTTCCTTCATCCAAGGAGGATACACACGGCACCCCTTGGCATCAGTTAAATGATAAGAACAGAATGGAATCGCCTGCCCGCTTGGCACCGTGACCATCATTGAACATTCGCGCAGACGCTGAATATCCATCGTGTAAGCATCCATGTAATCCATGATGACAATTGATAAGCCATCCGCAACATAAATACCCTTCTTTGCAAGGATATCGAGGAATACCGACCCTTGCGGACTATCGGGACTGTAACCCGCATGGTATTCATCAGCCGTCAGGAACTTCGTAGCTGGCCAAAAACCGCTTTTGTGTTCAGGAACACCCAAAGGCGCATCGCCCTTTACCAAGAATACACCGGTATCGCACAAGGGATTGCTGCAACCAAGCGGCCAAATGTCTTTTACATCGATAAGGCCTTCGGACTGTTCAGCAAGTTTGAAAATGGTATCGCCAGCAGTCATACCCTGTGCCTGACGTGCATCAAAACGACCTGACGTAAACGCAGGCTGCAAAGCCAAGCCAGCCACTACGTCGGAATTTTCCATAGCGTAGCGCAACACATCGCCAAGCTGGTCATCGTTCACGCCTGCCAAAATAGTCATGCACAGTACAACTTGAACACCAGCTTCGCGGCAGCGTTCAACCGTGCGCAATTTAACGTTTAAGATATCGCGCCCGCACGTTGTTTCATAAACATCACCCGTCAAACCATCAAAGGACAGGAAAAGGCCCGTAACACCTGCATCACGCAGCTGTTCCAAGTAGCCAGGACGAGAAGAAATAACAAGACCATTCGTGTTTAATTCGATACCCCAGAAGCCCTTTTCACGACCCATGCGAATAATTTCAGGGAGGTCTTTACGACAAGTAGGTTCGCCACCCGTTAGCTGAACTGCGCCATCGGTACCCACCGCTTGAGCGATGACGTCATACATGGCACTGATTTCTTCGAGAGTTGGATCGTGTTCTTCAGTGTCGGCACTCATGAAACACACCGGGCACTTCAGATTGCACATCCAGGTGCATTCAATTTCAAGCAGTGTTCCACGACGCTCGTGACGAGCGCACGTTCCGCAACCAAAGGGACACGGCGCAGAGCATTCAATAGTATTCTGCGGCGCCGTTTTAGGCATAGCCTGTGCAGTTAACCAGCGATAATGATCAACATCAGGCCAAATGCGCGTTTCATACATACCATGAGTGGGACAGGTACGCTTCATCCAAACTGATTTATCATCAGCCGCATACACATCAGCCTTCAACTCTTTCAAGCACTCGGGACACAGTGCAATAGTGTTATGCAAATGTTCGCTCATTAGTACTTCCCTGCTTCATAGGCATTTTCAGCAGCTTGCTTACCCTGCAAAGCAGCATTCAAATCAGCTACGCGCTGACGGTCTTCATCAGAAAGCTCTTGTGCGCCAGCAGGCATTTCTGCATCGCCATCAAGATAATCGCGGGGGTCATGATTATCGTTAGGAGGCGTAGACACCTTAATACCCATAAGTTCGCACCAAGCAAGAGAGCGACGCGGTACAAACAAATCTTGATACTTTGCAGCTTCAGCTATCGACTTCATGCAGGAAATCGCATGAGCCAAGTCAGTGATCTCATCGATATCAGCGACGGGATCAAAATATGCTGAAGGAATGTCTGCTTCCTTAATTTTTTCCAGATAGCCATCAAGCGCAGGACGACCATCCATGTTGTAATACACGCCTGTGTGATCGATGGGGGTGTTGTAACTGTAGCCCACCAGTGAAGTGCCGCATTCTTGGCAAGGAGCATACACAAAGCCAGGCTTGCCAATTTCTTGGAAGTAATCAAGCCACTGGAATGCTTGCTTAATGTGGCCCTTCGGCATTGTTGGGACGTCGCCACCAATTGCTACAAATGATTCGTAACCGAGCTCGAAAAGCTGCTGGCACGCATCATTGAAATGCTCGTCAAACGACTTACCAGTATCAACAATGTAATTGATTGGCATCGACCATTCGCCAATAGAAAACGCCTTTTTCATTTGTTCGACGCTTTCTGCAGGGGTTGTAGAGCAGAAAAAGTCATACGTAATCTTATCGACGCTGGGATCTTCAGCGCGCAGACGATCATTCTTTTCTTGAAGCTCGGTAAGCGCTTGCATGCCCATTTCACACACGTCATAGAAGCAGTTACGATAAAAACCTGCTGCCTGATCCATCGTGAAAAACCCGCCATATTCTGTTGTCATACGAGTCTTCACAATGCCTGAGATTGGCGGCTTCGTAAAAATTAGAAGCGCGTGCTTCTTTTCAGCCATATTAGCCTCCCTCTCTTCTGCGGGATTAACCCGCACATGGTTAACTAAAGAATTATATCGCAGCATACCCATCGCCCAGCTATCGACTACAATGGGAACATGACTGAAATCAAACCTACAAATTGTCACTTTTGCGGTTACTGCTGTGCGTTTTTAGCTACGGTTGAAAACGGACGCGTTACCGACTTAAAGCCAGACCCAACGCGTTATCCCTACAACGACCGCATTTTGGCTGGATGTCGCCGATGGCGTATGAATCTTGATGTGCTTGATTCACCGCAACGCGTAAACCATCCCCTTCGCCGTATTGGCGAGCGAGGTTCAGGCAAATGGGAACAAGTTAGCTGGGAAGAAGCACTTGATAATATTGCCACTCGCCTTGAAACGCTTCGAGAAACATATGGCGCTGGAACACTAGCTTCCATGATTGGTGGCCCTCACGCATCGTTTTGGCCGCTGCACCGCTTCATGAATCTTTACGGCAGCCCCAACAATATGGGGATTGGTCAAATCTGTTGGAATCCTCGCATTTGGATGGATGCGATTACCTTTGGGTGGACGGTTGAACTTGATATTCGCCCTGGCATTACGCAGGCATTGTTTGTATGGGGCACTAATCCCGCGCAATCGGATAATTCGCAGCTATGGCAAACTATTCGTGCTGTTGGAACATCATCCGATATGGCTCTTGTTTGTATCGATCCGCGCTATACGCAAATTGCAGCTATTGCAGATTTATGGCTTGCGCCGCGTCCTGGAACCGACTGCACCTTAGCGCTGGCGATGCTTCACGTTATTTTCGAAGAAGGCCTTGAAGACCAGGATTTCATCAATGAATGGTGTCACGGGGCCGATGAATTAAAAGATCATGTAAAACCATATACGCCTGAAAAAGCTGCTGACTTCTGTGGCGTTAACGCCGAAGACATCAAGCGTGCTGCTCACCTGTTCGCCAAAGGTCGCACAGCACTGGTCAGCGGTCGCGGTATAGATCAAACAGGCAAGTCAGTTGCTCCAACGCATCGAGCAATCTGCTGCCTTCGCGCAGTTACAGGCAATGTTGACCGCGAAGGCTCATGCATTCTTGCTGAAGCAAGCGACTTTACCAGCGAAGTTGAATTCGAGTTAAGCGAA
>JAZQRZ010000142.1:0-23544 GCA_045629845.1 Eggerthellaceae bacterium
ATAGTATTCCATGATGGCAAGCGGCATGCTAGTTGCATAATCCCGTATGGTTCCCTCAGCCGTTAGGTCTCGCTCTGAAAGGCTTAGCATGTTAATTGAACCGATTTTGTCGTAGTAAGCGCATTCAGTACGAGATTCGTAGCCAATCTTATTACATAAATCAAGAACTGCCTGTTGGTCGTAACGCATAGGCCTGCCAAACAAATAACCTTGCATTTTTTCGCATCCAATAATACGCAGGAACTGGCTATGGTCTTCGGTTTCAACACCTTCTGCCAAAGTCTGCAAACCCAGCTTTTTCGCCATGTCAACAACGGAAGCCATGATGGTTCTTGACTTCTTGCCAAAGCGCTTCAAGAAAGCCATATCAAGCTTTAATTCATCAAAATCAAAGTCCTTCAAGGCGTTTAGCGTTGAATAGCCACTTCCAAAATCGTCCATCCAAACCTGATAACCGACGTCATGGAATTTAGCCACCATGCTTGCCATAAACATGGGGTCAGCGCCAAAGACTGTTTCGGTGATTTCAATGTTTAGCATGCCGCGCGGAACCTCGTTATCCCGCACCGCCTGTTCAACAACTGAAAAAACGTCACAAAGGTCAAAATCAAGACGCGACAAATTGAATGAAATAGGAACGACAGGAACGCCATTATCAACACTTTCGCGATACTGCTCGCAAACCTTGCGAATGACGCAACAGTCAAGCAAATGAATAAGTTTTGCTTCTTCAAGAACTTCAATGAATGCCGCTGGCGGCAAAACGCCATAGACAGGATCTTCCCAACGAGCTAGCGCCTCGGCGCCACAAAGCTTTCCCGTTAACGTGCGAATAACTGGCTGATAGTAAGGACGAATCCAACCCTCTTCAACCGCCTGGTCAATATGCGTAATGACATATTCACGCAGCTCGCGCTTGCCCGGAAGCGGGGCAAATTGAGCCTGCGCGCTCTCGTTAGTAGTAGCTATGCGGCTTTCATCCAGGCTCATGGATGCCCTTTCCTAGGCGTGAACTGGGTGAAGTTAAACCTTAAGCACCGTAACTTTGGAGTATACCCGAATGATTATTGCTTGCTGATAGTGTCAGCTGTTTGTTGCCTAAATGTACGTTTTGGCAACAAAAAAAGATGAGTTCTGATGACTTTGTATACCGCTTGAAGAATCGATTACTAAAGCGTAGAAATTGGCGCAATAGTGCGCATGTTTTGAACTAAAACTCGATTAGACTTGCGAAAGCAATATCGCCAGCTGGGTTAACGCCTTTTGACAGCACACGATTATCTTCAATCAATGTATGAAGCGCTAACGGAACATCAGGAAGAACCTCATGACGATAGTCAATTTGGAAGGTTTTGATTGTGCCTTTTTCGCTGGGGTTTAAAGCGTCAATAACATAGTTGGCATAACGCGCGTTGTTCACGTGGCCGTTTACATCGATATCGGAATAACGCGGCACAATTTCAATCACCGGACGATTACCTTCTTCAAAATCAGCAATTTTACGAGGCTTCTTTTCAAACGAACGCTCTTCGCAAAAATCGTTTGGCCCCTCGTAGAAATCTTTTACCGAAGCAAATGTACGCGCCTTTATATCCATAAGCACCCATTCGTTGGTAGCTTTCACCAACACGTCGCCCGCTTCATCTAACATCGTAAAATCGCGCATAAAAGAAAAGCGCGTCGGTGTATGCGGCCATGTACGCACCGTTACCGTTTGAAAATGCTGGGGTTCTTTTAGAACTTCGTATTTCGCGCGCACAACCGCCCAAAACACCCCACGTGGAAGCATACTATCGCGGCCAATGCCCATCTGTTCGGCGTGTGCTGTTGCCACATCTTGGAACATGTCAAGTACCGAAACTGGTTGCAAACGGCCGTAGCGGTCGAAATCCATCCAGCGAAGACGGTAATCAAGCTGCATTTCTAATGGCATCGTACACTCCTTAAAAGAAATGTGTAAAAGAACCTGTCCCTTTTGCACATTGCCTTGCTACTTTACGTAAGGCTGACCAGTTTGCTTATCGATAAGGGGGCTACCCAAACGCGCAAGTTCGGCTGCAAGCGTTTCCACCAACAAAGGAAGAGCGGCTTTTACTTTGGGCGTTAAATCTTCGGTAAGGATTTCGGGTTCGGTGTTTTCGACCTGAACACCAAGACAAACACCTTCGGCATCAAAGCCAAGTAGAATTGCCGCATCGAACAAGTCTGCAAGACGTAAGTCATGCATCGAAATGTTAGCGCCCTGCGAAGATGCCATGTCTGCTGGAGTACCCTTCAGTACAGTACCAACTGGCTCACCCGAATACTCGATTGCGTCAACCGTAATAACTGCGTCGCAGGTATCGATGTAGTTGATCATATCCATCGTAAGGACGCCTAAATCAAACAGCTCGACGTTTTCAGGCACATCAAAGCGTTCAAGCACTTGATCATAAGCTGCAGGCCCAATACCGTCATCAAGATGCAGTCTGTTCCCTACACAGAATACGGCGATTTTTCCCATTCTTAGTTCTCCGTTCAATATCGAGAAAGAAATGCGCAGCGATTCATACCCCCGCCTGCGCCTGGTCATTATAACGTCGGACGAATATCCAAGTTGTAATACGTCGCCCATGCCAGCGCGACAATTGCCAAGACGGCGCTTACAACTGCCCAGATTCGTTCACGTTTCAAATAGGTTTCGCGCGACACTCCCTTATCATCAGCACGATGAGCAGAAATAGGCCCACTAATAAGCGAAAAAGCGATGTGTAAACCCAGCAGTAATACACCTACAATAACTGCCAATACAACTACCCAAGCAGCACCACCGGTGTACGCCGAATAAAACAAATTATCGGCAAACAGATACAGTGGGTAAAACAGAATACAGACCCAAAAACCATGAGCGGGGCCCCAAATACCAGGCATAAGAAGCGCACCGATGTTTACTCGCGGAAGACCTTTAAGGAACTTTTCTTCCTCGGCAATTTCTTGATCTGTCAGTTCTGTCATAACCATCCCTTATCTGAATATGGAAAAAGCCTAACTCTTTCCATGGTGTTTTTAGTCATTGTATAAGAAGGGACCCGCATGGGGCCCCTTCTTGAAATCTTTTCCTGAAGCTACAACGATTATTCGTCGCGAGGCTGCAGGTTGTCGTCACCAACGATGACATGCTTGTCTGGGTCGTACACCAGACCGCCATGTTCCTTGCGGAAGAACATGAGCTTGGTCGGTTCGAAACCTTCAACGTTCGCCAGATAAACATGGATGAACATGAAGATGATAAACACGAACATGCCGAAGTAGTGAATGATGCGGATCGACATAGCGCCGCCCCATGCGTTCAGGAAGAACTGGCAGAAACCAGTGTTGGCCGTAGGCGGCCACAGGCACAGGCCCGTGATGAACATGAGGATGATAAGGATGGGGATCAGCAGATAAGAAAGCTTCTGCGGAACGCCCAGCTTAGCAGACAGCGGGTGATCCTTCTTCAGGAACAGATAGTACTTAACCCATGCAGGACCCTGATGCCGGTTGTCCTTCTGCGGCAGCCACGTCTTGAAGTCCGTGACCTGCTTGCGCGTGCCGCCCGTAGGAGCAGACTTAATGAAGAACGACATGATGATACGCGCGACACAGTTGATGAAGATTACAAAGCCGAAGAAGATGTGCAGACCACGAGCCATGCCCATGGTTTCCGGCATCGGGAAGTGAATCAGGAAGCCAGTGATGATAAGGAAAATCATGGCAACCAGATTGATCCAGTGGGTGATAACAAACGGCAGCGGATGCGCTTCTTTATAGTGTGCGAGATGTGCCATCTTACTTCACCCCCCAAGGATTAGTGACGGTGGAGAACTTCTTGCCCGTCTTTACGTCGGTTACGTGAACAGCGCAGGACACGCAGGGGTCGTAGCTGTGAACCAGACGCAAAGCGTTGATGGGCATTTCCAGATCGCCTTCGGAACCATCGAATACCGGGCAGCCATCCATGAGTGCCTGTTCGATGGGGCCATGTTCGCCGTTCTGGTTGATAGGAGCAAGGTTCCACGTGGTGGGGATGATGATCTGATAACCATCGATCTTGCCACCCGTAACCTTTTCGGAGTGGTACAGAGCACCACGCGGTGCTTCCCAGAAGCCCGAACCAGCACCAGAGTCGGTGGTCGGCTTCTCGAAGTAGTCGGTCATGTTGGTGCTGGCGAAGTCAGCCGCGCTCATGCCTTCCATAGCAGCGATGTCTTCGAGCGTGCCGCCCTTGACTGCAGCGATAAGTTCAGCAGTCCAGTCCTTCATCAGCTTAGCGATGTACAGCGTTTCGAGCTGACGGATAGCGGTACGACCGAGCATCGAGACAGCCGCTTCAAGCGACGTCTTGCCAACGGACTTCGCAACCGGATCGATGGCAGCCAGGAACTTGTCGACCTGTTCGACCATCCAAGCGTTCTTGTCGGCATATTCGGCCTGATGACCACGAGCATAAGCGACAAGTACGCGCGAAAGCGAAGTGCATTCCAGTGCCTTGCCGTCGTAAGACGGAGCCTTGCACCAAGAGTAACGCTCGTTGACGTCGTATTCCGTGAACTTCGGGTTGGTGGTGAAGTCGGGAGCCTGATAGACGCCATCGCCTTCGTACCAAGAAGTACCAACATATTCGGTGATGAGCGATTCGTCGAGGTCGGAAACTTCGAGAATCTTGCCCGGCGTTGCCAGAACGCCTGCAGGCATGTAGCGGTCGTTGTATTCCAAGCTGCCACGCTCGAACACGCCCCAAGCGCCGAAGCGCCCGCAGCCGCCGCCCCAGGTAAGGCCTTCCGGATACGCAACTGCAAGAGCCAGCGTGTCGGGAATGAGCGTGGTTTCAACCCAGTCATACACTTCGTTGACCATTGCCCACAGATCGTCGAGCTTCTGAGCCGTGGGAACGAATGCCGTACCACCAGGAATGATGGTCATAACATGCGGCATCTTGCCACCGAGCAGAGCAGCAATCTCGGAAGAACGTGCCTGATACTTCAGAGCCTCGAGATAGTGCGAGGTCATGATGAGGTTCAGTTCGGGGGTAAGGTGATAAGCGCTGCCGCCGTCGACATCCTTTGCATCGAACCAGTTGCCCGAGAAGATGGACAGCTGACCATTAGCTGCAAACTTCTTCAGACGATCGGCTACTGCATACAGGTCGCTGTTGGTGGACAGCTGCGCAGGAAGTGCAGCACCCATCTGGGGTACTTCGCCGCCCTGAGCGATATCGTATGCCAGCTTAACATCGGCATTGCCCGTTACTGCGTCAATCGGGTTGACGTAGTCGAGAGCAGCCAAGTTGTAGAGCCACAGGATGTGGCTGTGCAGGAACTGCGCACCTTCGATAAGGTTACGAATGATTCGTGCGCGGTTCGGAATCTTGATACCGTATGCCTTTTCGGCAGCAATCGTGGATGCATGGTTGTGCGAAACAGGGCACACGCCGCAGATGCGCTGAACGATCTGAGCTGCATCTTCGGGCTTGCGATGTTCGACGACCTTTTCCATGCCGCGGAAGCTGCCGCCAGAAACCCATGCTTGCTTAACGGTGCCGTTTTCGACTTCCATTTCGACGCGCATGTGGCCTTCGATACGGGTAATCGGGTCGATAACTGAACGTGCCATGTCGAGCTACCTCCCCTCTTCCGTCTGAGCAACTTCTTCAGTTGCCGATTCATACTGTTTAGCGATTTCCTTCTGAGCTTCGTGCAGTGCAACCGGATCTTCGGTCTCGTAAATCGAGTACTCGTACTGACCGATTGACTTCTCGGGATGCTTAGCGTCCCAAGCACGACGCTTCTCGAACGGTGCGCCGCCATCCATACGGCCGAACTTCTTCATGCCGAAGCCATGGATGACCAGAGCGGCAGCAACGATGCCCGTAAGAGCACCAGCAACCACCGTGGGCTGGAAGAACCAGTCGCCAACGTGCAGGTCGCGATGACGCTCGTAGAACGGCGTATTAACTTCGACCCAGTTGTCGCCCGGATCGTTCGGGTTAGCTTCGCAGCAGCCCAAGCAAGGCGAACCAGCCTGGATGCACCAGCTGCGACGGTTGTTCCACATGGTTACACCGCAGTTCGACTTGGTCTGCGGACCCTTGCAGCCGAGCGGATACAGGCAGTAGCCCAGTTCCTCTTCCTTGCTGCCGAATTCATAGACAAACTCGCCGTTTTCAAAATGACCGCGGCGTTCGCAGTTGTCATGAATGGTCTGCCCAAAGATACCCTTGGGCTTAGCCTGATCGTCGAGATCAAGCGTCTTAACGACTGCCGGAACATCGCCAGCGACGAGTGCTTCGGCACCGCCCATCATGAGCACCTGGACCAGAATAGACATGAGCCACTCGGGGTTAGCCGGGCAACCCGGAACGTTAACAACCGGCGTAGCAATGTTGTGCTTCTTCAGAATAGCCTGGACACCCGTGGCCTCTGCAGGGTTCGGGTATGCGGCCATCCAGCCACCGTTAACAGCGCACGAACCGAGCGCAACGACAGCTGCTGCATTGCTGGCTGCATGTACGAGGATTTCCTCGCCCGTTTCCATAGCGACGCGCAGCGTGTTGCTGCCGAAGCCCTGGGTAATGGCGCCCTCGTAAACGACGATATACGGCGAACCAGATTCGATCGTCTGTTCCTTGGCCCTTTCGATAGACCAACCAGCACCTGCGCAAAGTACATCGGAGTAATTCAGCGAAATGAGCTCGAGAACGACTTTACCCACATCGGGCGTTTCGATCTGAGCAAACGATTCCGTGCAGCCCGTGCACGACGCACCTTCAATCCAAAGGACGGGGAACAACCCGCCTTCCGTTGCGCCGATCACGGACTTCTCAAGCGCGATTGCTACGCGCGGAGCAGCCGCCTGCGAAAGACCAGCAGCAACTGCCAGCGCACCGCAGAACTTCAGAAAATCACGACGAGAAACGCCGCGAGATTCCAGCATGCTTCCGAAATCGGTCGTCGAAGTCCCCTGTTCCATGCGCACCTCCTTCTCTCTCTTTCCCACAAGATAATTGCAGAACACAGACTTCCGCATTCTGCTGAATCTTACCATGTCAAATGCCTAATTCTTTTTTTTCAGAGGTGTTATTTTGTACCCGATTGGTAATACTCTTGAAGTTGCCTGATAGAACGCGAATCGGCGCATTTTACGGCTTTTAAACAGGCCGTTGGCGGGCGGCAAACGGTCGTTCACGGCAGTAATTAGATAAGCACTTTGAAGGCAATAAGGATAAGAACGATGCCACCGACGATGGTAGCGGGCTTTTCCCAACGGCTGCCAAATTGGTTCCCGATTGCAACACCGGCAAAAGAAAGCGCAAACGTAGTAAGACCAATAAGAATAATCGCGGGGATAATATCTACATTCAGGAAAGCAAATGACACGCCGACGGCAAGCGCATCGATGCTGGTAGCAATTGCCAACATAAATAGTTCGGGGAAGTCGAGCTTGAAGGAATCTTCATCTGCCTCTTCTTCATGAAAGGCATCCCATAGCATTTTGGCGCCTACAAATACGAGTAAAGCAAAAGCAATCCAGGGGGCATACGAAGATACAAACTGAGTAAACTGACTACCCACTGCCCAACCGATAATGGGCATAAGCGCCTGAAAGCCCCCAAAGAATAAGGCGATAATCGCAGCCTGACCTACGTTCAACCGCTGCATACCCAAACCCTTGCACACTGACACAGCAAAGGCATCCATCGACAGACCAACAGCTATTAAAAAGAGTTCAACGAACCCCACCGTTTTCGCCTCTCATCTAAATACTAAGCTCCGCTATGGTATCAGTAAGTTTGATTCACTATGAAAAAAGCCTTCCTGCATAAGATCAGAAAGAATTGAATTGAAGAGTTTCGCATCCACAGTATCACGACCAGCCTCGCGTTCATGCTTATCAAGCAAAGCATGAACCTCTTTGACCGCAATACCTTCTGGGGAGGCAAGTACGCTCTTTAATATGAAACTACGTTTTTCACGACGGCTACCTTCGAACGCACTTTGGCGCGCATAATGACGCGAACGACGCGAAGGATTTGCCACGCGACTCTTTAAGTCTGCGCCGTAGTCAAGCAAAGCGTAATACCATGCCCGAACATCCTGTTCGGGGCACACATCTGCAATGTAAGGCAGAAGCTGTTTATCAGAAACGCTTTCGGCCTGAGGAAACAACTCGTGCAAAAACACGCTGCGAACATTGGTCTCTAAATAGACGGCAGGACTATTGAAAGCAAAAGCCACCACACCAGCAGCTGTTGCTGGTCCAATACCCGGTAGGGCAACCAATTCATCAACTGTACGAGGCAAGCATCCACCAAACTGGCTTGCACATTGTTCGCAAGCACGCTTCAACGCCAATGCGCGACGGTTATAGCCAAGCCCTTGCCACGCATCAAGCACCGTAGCTGTATCGGCCGCAGCCAAAGAATCTACCGTGGGAAACAAACCCATCCAGCGATCCCAATACCGCATAACGCGCGCGACCTGTGTCTGTTGCAGCATAACCTCGGAAACAAGCACGCCGTATGAATCATCGATATTGCGCCAAGGTAAGTCACGATACAGCTCGACACCACGTTCGCGAACATGCGTGACAAACTGGTCGCGCGTACAAGCACACGACGACCAATCAGCATTATCTGCTTCTAGCTGAGCGTGAACAGATGTCATGAACTACGAATCCTGCGGTCCATCAAGCAAGTCTTCAAGATGGTCAAGATCGTTTCTAAATTCATCCACGACCGCTTGCTCAAGTGCACGATACTGCTCGGAATCAAGCGGCTGACAAGCAGCAAGTTTATCGTACAGATTCTGCAGTGTAACTGGCACATATGAACGCTGAACCAGCCCTTGCTTGTAAGCATCCTCGACCGCTTCGCGCGCTGCCATGTACATGTCGTAACGCGCCAAGCCTTCGGAGTAACGCATTAAATCATCGCGATTAATGCCGCTAATAGACGGATGATGAATTGCGATATCGTTCCAAATCGACGCACGATCTTGTTCGTTGGGAAGCCCAATATCTACGATGGTAATTGGTTCAAGCAACTCGTAGAAGAACGGGTCGGGTTCGCCATACGTAGATGCAGTAACCAGCACGAAGACGTTAGGATCTTCGACCGCCGAACGAATAAGGTTTACCGCTTCGCGCGCGCCGCGCGAGATGTTTGCCATGACAAAACCCGCAATACCTTCAGGATTTTCGGGAACATCTGGCATAGCCCATTCATCAAGATTTTCGATGATAAGTACGCCAGGACCTTCGAAACGATTATGAGCATGATTCATGCGCGGACGGTTATTGCCATGCGTGGAAACACACAGTACAGGTGCACCACCAACGCCTTCTTCCATTTCCATGCGCAGCATAGGAAGACCCAGTTCGCCAACTGTTGCTTCGGCAAAGCGCATAGCATCTTCAATGACAGGCGAACGGAACATTAAGGTGTCGATAGTAGGCATATGGCTAAGGCCATGACGCGAATTCATCATGCTGACGAAATCTTTGAAGCCTTGATCTGACTGCAAACCAATACCCATATCGCGCATGACGGACACGGTATCGGCATAACCCGCCAGGTTGCGATACGTTAAAACATCGGAATCTTGACCTGGAATATTAGGCATTGACGGCAGCGTGCTTTCGGGTTGAACAGCCAAAGGAGCCGTTGCTGGTTTCGCATTAGCTGCAGACTGCTGAGCTTCAAGCGCCTGCTTAGCTGCCTGTTCCTGTGCTGCAGCCTGTTCTTTTGCTTCTTGTTCCTTCGCACGTGCAAGTTCGGTGGCGCGCTCGTTGTCGCGCGTAAAGACATAAGCACCCGACCCTTCGACCGTTGCTGCGTGATAGCTCTTCCCCACCGAGCTTGTCTTGAATTCGTCGTAAGGATTGAACTCGTTAACGTCTGCTACGCCCATATCAACATTGCTAGGCCTACCCTTTGTCAGCGCAGAAAAACCGCCTTCTTTCATTTCTTCAACGGGGTTTTCTTGCGCATCGAAAGCACCTTGAGTAACTGACACATCTTCAGCTTCGCTGGTGCTTCCAGCGCCCTGAATAGGCACTTGATGTGCATCGGCGGCATCGGATTCACTAACCACAGTTGCTTCGATAGTGGCACTTGGCACGCCAAACATACCCATATTAGGAATGGAAATGCTGTCAACCTTCACCACATGAGCATGTTCGCCCAACAAGTCTTGAGAAATGGTTTCTGCCATGCCTTCAAGATCTTCGCGAGAAATGCCAAACTGTTCGAGCCTATCCAACGCAAGTTCCTGCAGCTGCATAGCGCAATCTGCAATTTCTTCGCCCGTTAAATACGGCTCGAGCTTTTCGAAGACGTATTCTGCCATCGAACGCTCTTTGAGCGAGCAAGCCAACTGCCATGCTTCACGCAAAGCAGTAACTTCGACAACGGTGGAAACACTAGGGTCGCCCACCGCGCGCTCGTAAGCCGCTAAATATAAATGTATGCCCAGCAGCAAATCGCCGCTAGCGCATGCTTCGGCCGCCTTGGCCAAATAACCAGTTGCTTGATTGTCACAATCATTCTGGTTGGGTATCTCATTCGTAAAATCAGCCATGAGCCCAACCTCCTTCATACCAATTCATTCTTCGCTGTGTTTTTCGGCCTTATTATCTCACGGAAATTAACGCGCCCGTATCGTGTATAAGAACCGTTAACGCGAATGGCACATTACCTTCGATTCATCCCCACATGTTCAACATTGTTGCTGTGACAGTCAGAGGCCTTTTGTAACTTCAATTATTCGGTCTGGTAAAATGGCGCATCGTGGAGGAAGAAATGACAGAGAAAACGAAGATTGCAGTCTTTGACTTTGACGGCACCAGCATTGAAGGCTCTTCGCCTTCGTGGCTGGTAAACCGCCTTATCTTCGAACGTAAAATTTCGCCGATTACCTCATTGAAAATTGGCTTCTGGGGAATCGCCTACAAGTGGCATCTTCCACAAAACGAAAGCTGGGTACGCGGACAGGTCTTCAGGGCGTTTGAAGGCAAACCCAAAGCTGAAGTCGACCGTTACCTGACTAACTTCTACGATCAGTGGATTGCTCACCGCTTCCGTCCAAAGGCTGACGAAGCCATGCAGCAGCGCGTTGACGAAGGCTGTTGTGTTGTCGTCGTATCAGCTTCGTTTGAGCCCATCGTTCTGCGTGCCATGGAAAGCCACCCCTTCCAGTACCAAATTTCAACACGCATGAAGGTTGCTGAAGACGGCACCTACACACGTCAAGTTGACGGTCGCTGCATCGAAGGCGAAGAAAAACTCATTGCGCTTAAGCATTGGTGTGATGGTCATTTCGGCCAGGGTAAGTGGGAACTAGCTTACGCCTATGGCGACCACCACTCTGACGAACCGCTGCTTTCAGCAGCAACCCACCCCTTCGCAGTTACGCCAAATACTGGCATGACGAAAATTGCAAGGGAGCGCAACTGGCCTATTCTTGATTGGTCTATCGACGTCCCAAAGCGTTAATGCGCCCATCTTGAACAGTGCATTAAAACTGCGCGTTATAAAGCTCGGCATAAAACCCATCTAATGCAAGCAGCTCTTCGTGGGTGCCCTGTTCAACAATATCGCCTTCACGAATAACCAGAATAAGATCTGCATTGCGAATCGTAGACAAGCGATGGGCAATAACAAACGAAGTGCGACCCGCCATTAGGTTATCCATCGCCGCCTGAATACGCTGTTCGGTACGTGTATCAACAGAACTAGTTGCCTCGTCCAAAACAAGCATTCGACTATTAACCAAGAACGCACGTGCGATGGTTATCAACTGGCGTTGACCTGCGCTAATGTTGCTCGCATCCTCGTTGATTTCACAATCATAACCACCAGGCAGGGTTTCAATAAAGTGATGTGCATATGCTCGACGAGCAGCTGCCTCAACCTCTTCATCCGTAGCATCTGGTTTGCCATAACGAATGTTTTCACGAATAGTGCCATGGAACAGCCAGGCATCTTGAAGCACCATGCCAAACAAATCACGAACATCGTTGCGCTTCATATCGCGCACGTCGGTTCCGCCTATACGAATAGCGCCTTGCTGCACGTCATAGAATCGCATAAGCAGCTTGACCAGCGTTGTTTTACCTGCACCAGTCGGCCCCACAAAGGCAACTGTCTGACCTTCTTTAACCTGGGCACTAAAGTCTTTGATGACAGGCTTTTCAGGATCATAGCCAAAACGCACATGATCAAATTCAACATCGCAGCTTATCTGAGACAGCGTATCGGCATTAGCATCAAGCACCGCCTGCTCTGATTCACTAGAAACCTGCAGCTCTTCCTCTTCTTCAGCCTCTAAGAATTCGAATACGCGCTCGGCTGCAGCTGCCGTTTGCTGTAAAACATTGCTAACCTGAGCAAGCTGTGTAATCGGTTGAGTGAAGTTTTTCACATACTGAATGAAAGCCTGAATATCGCCCACCGTAATAACACCTTGAACGGCGAAAACACTGCCCATAATGGCAACAACGACATAGCCTAGGTTGCCAATGACTTCCATAACGGGGCGCATAAGCCCACTGAGAAACTGCGACTTCCACGCGCTTTCATACAACCGTTCATTGGTAGCATTAAACTCATCGATTGCCGCCTGTTCGCGCCCGTATGCTTTAACAATGGCATGACCGCTAAATGTTTCTTCAATCTGACCATCAATAGCGCCAAGATTAGCCTGTTGCGCATAGAAATGCTTTTGCGAACGGCTAACGATTAAGCGAATGAATACCATAGATGCCGGCACAATAAGTAAGGTTACCAGGGTCATGGAAATATTGATGGACAACATGACGACAAGCACACCGACCAGCGTAACAACGGCACGCAGCAATTCGGAAATACCCTGATTTAAGCTTTGCCCCAATGTGTCAACGTCGTTAGTAATGCGCGAAAGAGTATCGCCTGTGCTGGTGCGCTCGAAATAACCCACTGGTAATCGATCAATTTTTTCAGAGATCTCGCGGCGGAATTCATAGCACGTCTTTTGCGATACATACGTAAGAATCCAGCCCTGAACAAACTGACAGGCAGCGCTGCCTAAATAGATAACAAGCGTCGTAATTAAGATGCTGCGAATGACATCAAAATCAATACCACCAGTACCTTCGACCTTTGCAACTATGCCATTGAAAAGCTCGGTTGTTGCTGTTGAAAGCACCTTAGGGCCAATAACGTTAAACACCGTTGAACCAATAGCAAATATAAGCGCTACAGCCACAGCAAACTTAAAGCGACCCATAAAGCGAAGAAGTTTGCCAACCGTGCCTTTAAAGTCACGGGGCTTTTCAGTAACAATCATGCGACCTGCAGGACCACCAGGTCTATAACCGCGCTTTTTGCGCTGTGATGCTTGCTCGAGTTCGCGCTCTTGCGCCTCGTCATATTCACTCATGCGCAACACCCCCTTCCCCTGCTTCAGGAACCATAGATAGTTCCTCAACCGAGAAAGAGGAATTCAGCTCTTCGGGTGAAAGCTGAGAATAAGCAATTTCGCGATACTGTTGGCAGGAATGCAACAACTGATCATGGGTGCCCTGCCCCACTACCTGACCGTCATCAAGTACCACGATTTTGTCAGCACGCATAACTGTCGCGATACGCTGAGCAACTATAAGCTGTGTTTTGCCAGGTAATCGCTCAGATAACGCACGGCGCAAGGCTGCATCAGTTTTGTAATCAAGCGCCGAAAAACTATCGTCAAAAAGCAATGCGCGCGCATCGGTTGCAATCGCTCGAGCAATGGCTAAACGCTGGCGTTGACCACCAGAAACGTTTGTTCCACCTTGAGTTATTTCGGCTTGCAGGCCCTCTTCTTTTTCTTCAAGCAATTCAGAGGCCTGAGCAATATCGATGGCCTGCATAATGCGATTGATATCGGGTTCATCGGACCCATAGCCTACATTTGATTCAATAGTGCCCGAAAACAAGAAGGCGCGCTGAGGCACATACCCAAGCTTCGAACGCAAATCGCTTAAAGGCGTGTCGCGCACATCAACACCATCAACCCGTACCGCGCCTTCACTTACATCGTAAAAGCGTTCAAGCAGTTTCAAAATACTGGATTTACCTGAGCCAGTAGAGCCAATAACAGCACACGTTGTTCCTGCTTCAACCGTGAAGCTAACGTCACGCAGTACGCATTCACTACTTTCTTCATAGCGGAATGACACGTGATCAAATTCAATAGTTGCGCCTACAGATTCTTCTGTCGACAGGGATGAACTATCGCTTGTTACGTCATTCTTTTTATCGAACGAAACTGGATCGGTAATGGATACTTCAGCTTCTAGCACTTCATCAATACGTCCAGCAGAGACATCAGCACGCGGAGCAATAATCGCAATCATCGAAAGCATTAAGAAACCCAGAATAATAACCATGGAATAGGTGATAAACGCAATAAGATCGCCCGTTTGAATATTGCCTGCATCAATCTGCCCAGCACCTACCCACACAATGACAACTGACACCAGGTTCATAATCATCATCATGGACGGCATCATGAAAACCATAGCGCGATTCGTGAACAGCTGGGTACGCATAAGATCGGTACTGGCTTTGTCGAATCGCTCCTCTTCGTGTTGCTGCTGACCAAATGCACGTACCACCTGCACACCCGTCAACCGCTCGCGCGAAATTAGATTCACGCGGTCGATAAGCTTCTGCATAATCTTAAACTTCGGAACAACAATGGCCATCAGTACAAGGACCACAACGACAATGGCAGCAATCGCCACGCCAATAACCCAGCTCATCGACAAATCCATCTGAGCAATCATGATGACGCCGCCGATAGCAAGAATGGGAGCATACAAAACCATACGCAACAGCATGATGCTCATCATTTGAATCTGCTGCACATCATTTGTAGCGCGAGTAATAAGCGAAGCAGCCGAGAAACGCTGCACTTCAGCATCGGAAAAAGACATAACTTTCGCGTAGAGCTTGCTACGTAACTCGCGCCCTATAGTGGCACCCGTACGCGCTGCCACAAACCCGATAAGAATCGAAAGGCATACCGATAACAGCACAAAACCCATCATCTTTAGCGCCGTCATCAGTAACGAGTTCATCTGCAGCGCATTCATGTCGTAACCGAGAGCCGCATATTCCGCCCGCGCAGCAGCAAGAGCCTGTTGACCAAGCAAGCTTTCATCAATTGCTTCGTCTGTCCCCATAAAGCTTTTGACCAGCGGATACGATACAACCTGGTCAAGCTGAGAACGATGCGCCTCACCAAAACTATTCAGCACATACGTGCCAGTCGAGGAGCGACCATAAGATGAAGAGAACAAATCTAAATCTGCACTTGAGCCTGGTTGAGAGCCCAAATATGCAACGATAGCATCGTAAGTTGTTTCGCTTAATTCGGTTGTTGATGCGTGATCAACGCCAGCTTGCTGAATTCCAACATCGACGATTTCAGCCGTATAGTTGGGAAGCATAAGATCGCAAAAGGCTTGGCCAACAAGCAATAAAAGCACAAGCGCTACTGCGCCCAAATGCTTGCCTAGATACTTAAATAGCCGCATGCGGTACCCCTTTGCTCGGCATCAGTTTAGCTGTTTTAGGGGCTAAACACTGAGCAAAACCACATTCGTTTCAGAACTGTTCTGGGTTCACTTTGAAGTCCCCTTTCGCTATCATTGCCAAATACGCAAGAGGGGATTAGTTCATGGAAATTAAGACATCAGGCGCTGCAAAACGAACGGTACTTGTACTGCTTGATGATTGTGTCGAAAAGCACGAACTACTTCAAGCTCTTCAGCAAAGCTACTTCATTACCGAATGTAAAACAGCAGATGATTGCCTTTCTACCATGGGCGAACGCTTTGCGGATTTATCAGCGGCCATCATCGATGTTGATATCCTAAAAGCAAACGATTGCTCTCTTATGAAAAGCATTGCAGCCGAACCTAACTTCACCACGATTCCTGTTCTTGTTGCAACGCGTCGAGAGCTAACAAAAGATGACATGATTCTTCTTGAAGAAGGCGCAATCGATTTTCTTGCGCGCCCATTCTTGTCTAATCTTTTACAGCGTCGTATCGAAAGCGCTATCGAACTTAAGCGCTCCGATACCTTCTATGAACTTGAATCTATGCTATGCGAATTGCCGTCCAACATTTTCCTGAAGGATCGTCTGGGCCGCTATGTCTTCTGCACGCATTACTGGCATCACTTAGATATTGACGAAAACGATCCCGATTGGACAATTCGCGGCAAAACCGATTTAGAGATACGCAAAGACAAAGAAAATGCGCTTAAAGGCATGGAAGCCGACAAAGAAATTATTCGCACGGGAAAAGGTACTTCCTACGTTCTTGAAATTAACGCCGATGGCATGCAAGAATTCATGGAACTTATCAAGCGGCCCGTGTTTGATAAGCATGGCAATGTTACTGGCATCATCGCATTAATTAACGATGTTACTGAACGTGAACTGCTGAAGCGTGAACTGGAAAAGCGCGCCAAGACCGACGAGCTTACTGGCATGGGAAATCACCGCGCCTTTGATGAATACGTACGAGAAATAATTCGAAGCGACGACTTCCCCCTTGCAGTTATTTCTGCTGACTGCGACCGCTTGAAAGTCATTAACGACACCTTAGGTCACCTCGTAGGCGACGAATACCTGCGCATGGCAGCGCTTGTTGTAGAAACATGCATTCCACAAACCGCAAGCTCGTTCCGAACAGGCGGCGACGAGTTCGTCGTATTTTTACCTCACACCGACCTTGAACAAGCAGAAAACCTTATCGAGCAAATGCGCCGCCAACAAGAGCTTTTCAAGCTTAGCGAAGGCAGCTTAAGCATTTCGTATGGCGCAGCAGTCATAAACAACGCCAACGACAGCGTGCTTGATATTGTTGCTCAGGCCGACCGACGCATGTACGCCGACAAGCAGTCAAAACGAGCTTCGCGCGAAAACAGCGAAACGTTGCGCCTGCGCCTATCCTGGGATTAGCCGCGACATAATCTGAATCATGCGATCAGGGTCAATTGGCTTGGCAATGTGATCATCCATGCCCGCCTCAAGCGATAAACGCACGTCATCAGCAAAAGCATTAGCCGACACTGCCACAATAGGAATGGAAGACAGTTCGGAATTAGCTAATGTACGAATTTCACGCGTTGCCTCGTAGCCATCCATAATGGGCATCTGAATGTCCATCAGCACTGCAGCATAGGTACCTGGCTTTGATGACGCAACCTTTTGAACTGCAACCACACCGTCTTCAGCCAAGTCAACTTCGAAGCCCAAATCTTCCATAATAAGACCCGCAATTTCGCGATTGATTTCGTTGTCTTCAACCAGCAAAACACGCAAACCCGAGAAATCACGCGGCTCAACTATTGGCTCAATTTCTTTTTGCCCTTTGCCTTGCAGACCAGCGATATCACAAGCAAAGCTAATGATGAATTCAGTCCCTTCGCCTGGCGCCGTATTAACCTGAATGCTTCCTTCCATCATGTCGACAATGCTCTTAGTAATAGCCATACCAAGACCTGTTCCCTGAATGCCACTAACCGTCGAGCTGCGCTCGCGTTCGAAAGCATCGAATACTCGCTCTGCGAATTCAGGCGTCATACCAATACCCGTATCCTTAACGCTCAATACGAACGAAGCTTTACCTTCTGCTTTAGCTTCTTCGTCGGAAATCTGCCTAAGCACAACGGTTACCGCACCGCCAGCAGGAGTGAATTTATAAGCGTTACTAACCAAATTCAGCAGCACACGATCAAGGCGAGCGGCATCACACATAACCACATTGTCGCTAACATCATGCACATCCACCGTAAAGACGATCTTCTTCGCCTGCATCTGCGTGGCAAACATGGCATACGTAGCCTCGATTACCTTAACGATATCAGTCTCGTTAAGCTGAAGTTGCATCTTGCCACTTTCAATATGGCTCATGTCCAAAATGTCATTAATCAAAGACATGAGATGCTTGCCCGAATCATCAATCTTATCTAGATACTCGCGCATTTCTTCAGGCGTAGCATCATCCCGTCGCGCCAAGTGGGTATAACCCATGATGGCATTCATGGGTGTTCGAATATCGTGCGACATATTCGACAAGAACGCCGTTTTGGCTTTGCTTGTTTCCTCAGCTGATAGGCGTTTTATTTCAAGATCTTTTTCTCGCTTACGCTGAAGGGCGTAGATATTTATCATGATGACTAAACTAAATAAAATGAGCACCATCTGAACAAGACTGCTATTCAACAGCATGGTGCGCATGTCTGCTGTTTCGGTTTCTAGATATGCGTCTTCTCTCGCAAGGTCTTCGCTGGTCACCTTAATATCATGCGTTTTGTAGTCGTTGGCGTAGTACTCACTGACGTCAACCACCATTTCTTCCATGTCATCATGAGTGACCTGACGCATCCACATCGTCGAGGCAAACAAAATAAGGAAGATCATTAAGACCCACACAACGGTTGATTTGCCAAAACGATTCTTGGTATCACGTTGAAATGCCAAACGGAAGAACAGCAAACCAAAAATGGACCACACAACGATAATCAGGTAAGACTCAGGAGCAAGCGCACTGGTCGACCACATGTTGGGTACAAGCGGATACACCAAGAATACGGCAGCCGAAACCATACCAGCAACAGCAATACCCGCGATAAGACGATTATCTTTTTGACGAGCCAACTTAAAACTACAAATAGCAGCGTACCCATAAACAATGGCTGCACTAACTGACGTAACATCCACAACCCAGCCGATAGCAGCCCTACCAACAAACGGCACCAACACCGAAATTGCCATGATAAAAATGATTGCATTGCGAGGAATGCCATCGCTGCTTAGCTTTGAAAACCAAGGAGGCAATATCTCATCTTGAGATATTGCAAACAGAAGCCTGCTTGTTGCGCGATACAAACCCAATAGCGTCGTTGAAAGCGCCGCAACAACCACAAGAGCAAGCAGAACAATACCTATATCCCCCAAAACAAGCTTCATTGCATTGAATGTTGGCAAGGCAGCCAAACCATCAAGGTTTCCCAGATTAGCAATGTAAGCAGCCCAGCTATCGTAACCCTGCGGCATGCCAACAACCGTTACCATGGTCATAAGGATGTAGATAATTGCACTGGAAGCTACCGCTGCAATCATTATGGGAAGCAATCGTCTGCCAGAAAAATTCAGCTCGCCCGCCCCATGTGAAATAGCTTCGAATCCTAAGAACGCCCACGGTGCAAGCGCCACAATACCAAACACACCAACCACTGGATTTGTACCTGGTGCAAACGACGGCTCAAAACTTGCAAAGTTGGCATCAGAAAGCCCCACAACAATAAAGAAACAGGCAACTACACCGAAAAACAGAACAAGAGCCAGAACAGTATTAAGCGAAATGATGACGCGTTTTTTAGTGCAGCTGATTACTCCAAAGAGAAGAAGAATAGCTAACGTAACAAGCACTTCGCCAAGATAAACGTCATAGCCTGCCACCGTATAGTGAAAACCGAATTGGAACACACCGCCAAACAGATAACGACTTATCAAAATGAAGGCGGTTGCATTAGCCCACATGATTGCTAAATAGGCCAAAAGAAGCGACCACCCACACAGGAAAGCATGGTCAAAACCAAGAACTTTTTTCGTAAAGACATACGCGCCACCAGAATCGGGATAACGCGTCAGTAAATAGTGGAAACAAATTGCCACTACAATCATGATAAGAGCAGCAATAATCATGCCTACAACAACGCCTACAGGCCCCGCTTTGGGCAGCAAAGTTGTTGCTGGCATAACGAAAGCGCCCCACCCAATGGCGCAACCAACCGATAAACCCCATACATTTAGGGGGCTTAAATAATGACCGAGGCCTCCTGATTCAGACTGTGTAGGCAAGCTATCTTCAGCCAAAGCGCACCCCCGCCAAGCTTCCCCTTATTATTCCTGGGTTGCTAAAAATGCTTTGATGGCGTTACTAACCTTGTCATACTCCACACTGATTTCATCGATAAGCGCATCAACATCAGTGCTAGCGCGCAAATCATCATTACCCGGACGCAAAGCTTCGGTGACTTCACTTGTCAACGCACCAAGTCGCGTAAACGCCAGGTTTAAGCACACACCCTTTGCAGAGTGAGCCGCATCAAACGCTGCCGCGTCATCGCCGCGCTTCCAAGCGCTAATAAGATCGGGACACATGGTATCTTCTAGAAACTTTCCCAAAATTCGAATGACCAGCTTATCGGAGCGCAATCTTCCGATTACTTCTTCGTAGTTGCCACCTATCTGCTTATACAGCTCTTCAACTGTCATGGTATTCCCCTACCTTACTTAATGCTGCAGTCAACGAAAACGTTAACTTGCACCAACCGTTCAATTACTCATGACTATCTTGCTGTTCAGCCACCAAATACTGCTCGAATTCTTCTTGTTTAAGCGGCTTGGAGTAATAGTACCCTTGAATCAAGTCGCAGCCCATAGAAGATAACTTGGCAGCCTCTTCAGCTGTTTCAACGCCTTCGACAACCGTCTTTAATCCCAACGTTTGAGCAAGCTTAATGGTTGATTCAACAATGCGGAAATCATTAAGTGCTGTTGCTTGCTGAATCATACTCATGTCCAGCTTCATAACATCAAGTGGCAAGGTGTTTAAAGAAACCAACGAGGAATACCCTGCCCCGAAATCGTCAAGCTCGGTCGAAAAGCCAATGGCCTGCATCCTATGAAGCGTTTCAGTTACCGCTTCAGGGTTATCAGCATAAGCAGTTTCAGTTAGCTCAACGTGCAGAAGCGTATGACTAACACCATACTTATCAGCAAGCGCCTTCAGCTGTTCAGGCAAATCAGGAATATCGAAATCAAGACGCGACGCGTTCACTGAAATGGGAACAACGGGCAAACCTAGTTCCGAACAACGCTGCAGTTCGCGGCAAACTTCTTCCCACACATATAAGTCGAGCTTTGTAATAAAACCATTGCGTTCGAACAACGGAATAAACAACCCTGGACTAATAAAACCAAGGTCGGGATGAATCCAACGAACAAGTGCTTCGGCGCCGCCAGTCTTATTTGTTCGCACGTCATGTTTGGGCTGGAAATAAACTGCAAACTGCAATTCATTAAGAGCTTCTTCCATGGTGTCGCGAATGGCTTGCTCCATCATTTGACGCTTATGCAGTTCGTCATCGAAATAGGCAACAACATTGCCATGTAAGCCTTTTACCGTTTCCATGGCGCTGGTTGCTCGATTGCAGATTTGCGGCACAGGCAGACCGTGGTCGACATTTTCCACGACACCAAATCGCACATTAAGATTCGCAAATGGCACCTGAGCAACAGCTGGATCTAATATCTTTTCCCACCCACGTTCTTGATGTTGAATCAAGAAAACAAAGGTATCGTTACCTGTTCGACCTCCAGCCACATAGCCAGGCAACGAATCAGTTAAAGAAACCGCTAAGTCATGCAACATGCGATCGCAATTACGTTCACCATAGCGATCAGTTAATGCGGGGAAGTTTGCAATATCGCTGCACACCATGTCGTAGGCAGTATCAGGATTAGCAGCAAACGCATTTTCAACTGCCCTATTGAAGAATTCCTTGCTATACAAACCCGTAACTGCATCCCAAGCAAGTTGGTTAACAAGAGCAGCTGACTCACGCAGGCGAATCATGTTATGAATACGATTCATCATGAGATCAGGGTTGTACGGCTTAACAACAAAGTCGTTTGCACCCAATTTAAGGCACGTGATTTCATCGGCCGAAGTGCCGCTTGCTGTAGCTACAAACACTGGCACGGTGTCATAGCGATCATCTAGCTGTTTGCGGCGCAAAAACTCGAAGCCATCGCAATTGGGCATATACAAATCAAGCAGAATAAGCGCCAGATTCTGATAATGCTCTTCAAGTTGCTGTAAGCCTTCAAGGCCATCTTTCGCCAGAAGAACATCGAATTCTTCTTCTAAAAGAGCGCACAAGATTTCACGATTAAGCTCGTTGTCTTCAACAACGAGTACAAGACGACGACGATTGTCATTGCGTATGCTGTCTAAACGATTCATCGAACCCTGCTCTGGTGTTAGCCAAAAACCCTGTTGAGAAACCGATTTAGTACTGACTACATGATAGCACCGCACAGCAACAACTGAATGCTTACATATCGCAATAGACACCCAACTGAAATACTACCTTTATGACTTGCACCTAATAGCGTTGAGTCTTAGAGCGGATTTAGGTGTGAACGTTTTCGCGCAAGCACTCGCGGAATCTGACACAACGCAAACGCTAAAACAAAAAGCACTACAAACCACAGCACCGACATCCAAACAGGCATAGTCCATACTTGGAAAAACGGATAAGGGCCATCCCATACGCGCAGAATATTACATGGGTAAGCAACTGCTGCGTAAAGAAGAGTCGGTGCAAATCCCACCAGGCTTTGCTTCAGTGTCATTGCACGGTCGGCTTCGAATAAAACATACGAAGCCGTTACCGCAATAGGCGCACCAAAATGCGTTACAGACTTTGCTCCATCGATAAACATAAGATAGAAGCCTGGTTGATTAATTGAATAAAGCATAGGTGTTAGAACAAAAACCACCACGAACAACGTCATCAGCAAACAGCAGCTAGCCGCATATTTCAGCCAGCGAACTATTTGACTACACTCTTTCCCACCCCGTAGCTGACGTATTTCAGCAATGGCGCACACCGCACACGCAACAGTCCCAAAAAGGTTCGAACACTCTGTGTAGTAAATAAAGTTGCCGGCAACACCATGCCTACCAATACCAAAAGAAATCGCCCACACCTCGAATACAACAACTAGCACGTTCACGAGTATGGCGACCTTTAATTTATTTGAAGACTGGTTTGCGTTCATGGCTATTAATGGCACGGGTTAGGGGGCGGATAACATGCTAGTTAAAAATAATAAAGCCAAGGCGATAAGCCAACAGTAAAACAGTAGCAGCGAAGCCCACAATCATGGCAATAGTATTTGTTACACCCTTCGAACGGCACAAACCCAAGCTTGGCTGTGCATGCAAAGGCCAAAGCAACTGAATGCCCTGCTTGTTAATAACATCAAGAGCCAAATGTGATGCGTAACCCATAGCAAAATACGTTATCAACGGCGGGCAGGTAAGGTATATCGCCGAACAGAAGCATGCCATAGCAACAAGCGAATGGGTAAACGAGCGATGGTCGGTATGCCCGCCGATAAACGTCAAAGCCACGAAGAGCCCCAAGCCTGTAAGAAACGGCAACCCCAAATGAGAAAGAAAGTAATCGCACAGACCTGCTTTCACATAGTGATCCGCCACTAAAGCCACGATTGCAATGCCTACAACAATACAGCGCCCCACAAGCGCATCTTTATGCGCCCTACTAGGGTGAATGTCGCAATCGGGAATAATGCCACCAATACTTCCGCCCACTACAGCAGCAACGCACGAGTCAACCGAACCCGTTTCTGCAATAGCAAGGGCTGCAGCCATACCAACAGCTATGTGTGTCTT
>JAZQRZ010000143.1:0-6644 GCA_045629845.1 Eggerthellaceae bacterium
CGAATATGGAAAATGGTGCATCCCAAGGTTGTATGAGTCAGTGTGTGTTAATGCCTCTCCAGTTGCAATCTTGAGCCTCTCAAGTTCTTTCTTCAGTGCATCATTCAGAGCAGCAGTGAGAGCCGGATTGTCCTGGCTAACAACGATGGCGTACTCTTCGCCCGTAGCGATAGATTTAACAACCTTGGCATCCTTGTAAGCATCGGCCAGCATAGCTTCCACAACAGCCTTGTTCGTGCACACAGCGTTAGCCTGGCCAGACTGCATAGCAGCAAATGCATCGGTAGAATTGCCGTATGCCTGAACCTTTGCCTTCGGGTAGTTTTCCTGGACATAAGCTTCGCCAGTCGTACCAGACTGAACAGCGATGATTACGCTTTCCTTGTTCAGTTCGGCATCAGCATTTGCATCGGTGATAGCGCTGGTGTTCATAACAGCAACAGCCTGATCGTCTATGTAGTAGCTTTCCGTGAAAGCAATTTCCTTTGCACGCTCGGGGTCAACCGAGAAGCCAGAGATGCCCATGTCAGCCTGACCGCCAGCAGCGATAGCAGGAATGATGGCATCGAATTGCAGAGACTTGAATTCGGGCTCCAAGCCAAGTTCACTTGCAAGAACCTTAGCAATTTCGATGTCGAGACCAACATATTCGCCGTTCTCGAGGTTCTCGAACGGAGGATAGTCAGGCGACGTAGCAATGGTCAGCTTGCCATTGGTAATAAGCTTCATTGTGCCCGAAGCAGCGGAGCTTGAAGATGCAGATGCGCTGCTTGCAGATGCGCTTGCCGACGAGCCGCTAGCAGAAGCGCTGCTTGAAGAGCTACCCGAAGAGCAGCCAACCAAAGCCAGCGCAGCAACCATTACGGCAAGTGCGGCCAAAACAAGATACTTCCTAGCCTTCATGATTCTTTCTCCCTTTCGTTTATATCCCTTCCCTTGCGCTTTATGCGCAAAGCATAAGATAGCGCAAGTCACAGCCTTTTTCGGCGAGATGAAGCATCAAGACTTGGTTTTAGGTCAAATTAGTCAGCGAAACGCTATTATTTCTTTTTTGGATGCTTGGTTTTTGAGCTTTTAGCCTGCCCTGCATCAAGCGCATTCGCAAGCACTTGCATGCGCTCTTCGATACCCTCAATAATCTCGCTACACTCTTTTAGTTCGCCGGCAATATCAAGTCCTCGCGTTTCAGCAACCGCTTTGTACTTTAAGTCGTGTTCAAGCGACGCCCAATAGTCCATAGCAATTGTGCGAATCTGCACTTCGACGGGCACCATTTCTTTGGTTTCCATGAAGTACACCGGTATGCGCACGATTACATGCATGCTGCGATACCCGTTGGGCTTCGGGTTTTCGATATAGTTTTTAATGCGCACAATTTCTAGGTCATCTTGACGACGAAGCAGGCCCATCAGGTTTTTAACGTCGTTTTTGTACGAGCAAATTACACGAACGCCCGCTACGTCCATAAGGTACTCTTCGAGATTGCTAACAGTGGGTTCCTTGCCATAACGCAGCAGCTTTTCGTAAATACTGACAGGCGATTTAATACGCGACTCAATATGGTGAATAGGATTGCGATTACGTCTAATCGAAAGATCGCGGTCGAGAATTTCGAAGCGCACAACCATCTGGCGCATAGCTGCTTCATACTTCTGCAGAATGGCGTGCATTTCGCCCGTGAATTCTTCATAACGGTCGATTGCGTCTTCATCAATTAAGAGCTCTTGAGTCGAACCTTTCACAACCGCTTCATTGCTTGGAATAATCTTCCATTGCGCCGAACGCACCATGCCGGTCGGCGTAACACGCATGCCCCCATCTTGAACGTTGATACCCGTCACCTTTGGCGTCATCTCACGTTCTCCTTTACTTGCGCTTAGCTACTCGCATGCTCTTGGCTTTTCGCCTGCTGCCAGTACGTTTCCATTTCTTCCAGAGTTAAATCATCAACAGCGCGACCTTCTGCCCAAGCCGCCTGTTCAACTTCAGCAAAGCGATGACGGAACTTTGCGTTGCTTGCGCGCAATGCTGCTTCTGCATCAATTCCCATCTTGCGTGCAACATTTACCAAAGCAAACAGCAGATCGCCGAATTCCATTTCAGCCGCAACGACCAAAGGGTCGCGTTCTGCCACACCCGTTTCAGCGGGATCACTTGAAAGCACCTTGCCATCAGCCGTTTTAGGAGCAGCCGCATACGCCGCTTCCAATTCGGCGCGTTCTTCGGCGACTTTATTCCACACATCGTCAACCGTTTCCCATTCAAAACCAGCCGCTGCGGCCTTACGAGAAATCTTTTGGCACTGAAGCAGCGCTGGAAAATGGGTGGGAACCGAATCAAGAAGCCCATCGCGCTTTGCCGTCTGAACCTGCGCATCAGCGGTTTCCTTTTCCGCCAATTTCACCTGCTCCCATAAATCGGCAACCTCGTTGGCGTTTTCGGCTTCCATATCGCCAAACACATGGGGATGTCGACGAATCATCTTTTCATCGATACTGGCACACACATCATCGATGGTAAATTCACCAGCGTCGGCAGCAATTTGGCTTTGAAGAACAACTTGCAAAAGCACGTCGCCAAGCTCTTCTTGTAAGTGATTAATGTCACCAGCTTGGATAGCGTCAACAGCCTCGTAAGCTTCTTCAATCATGTTGTCGCCAATAGAGGCATGCGTCTGCGCACGATCCCACGGACACCCACCTTCAGGTGAGCGCAACGCAGCAATCGTACTTACGAAATTATCGAATGCCGGATGTTCGGCTTCGGGCATAATTGTCCTTTCGTACTTCACTTGTCAGTATATCCCAATGAAGCGTGCCCCGACGGAAGCGAAGCGTGCATTATTATGGATACATGGAACTCATTCGACTCGACACGTTAGAAGACGAGCGGCTTGACGCCTATGCGCGTTTAACCGATGTCCAGCTGCGCAGTCGAATCGAACCTGATAAGGCTGTCTTTATTGCAGAATCAGCCGAAGTTATTGCTCGGGCCCTTGATGGTGGAATGCAGCCACTTTCACTTCTTACCGCCGAAAAATATCTGGGTCAGCTTGAAACCGTTTTCGAAAAACTTGGCAAATACTCCGACATTCCAGTATTCGTTACGCCCGAAGAAGAAATGACAAAGCTAACTGGGTTCGAATTAACCCGTGGGGCACTGGCAGCATTTCGTCGTCCACGCGAAAAGTCCGTCGAAGAAGTTGTACGCGATGCGCATCTAATTGCCGTGCTTGAAAACATTCGCAACCATACGAATGTAGGAGCCATCTTCCGATCAGCCGCTGCTATTGGCGCCGACGCTGTGCTTGTTTCGCCTGCTTGTTACGACCCGCTGTATCGTCGAGCCGTACGTGTATCTATGGGAACAGTGTTTCAGGTACCTTGGACCCGTATCGGGACCGACCCGCATAACTGGGCTGCTGAAGGAGTACCCCTTCTTCACAGCCTTGGATTCAAGACAGCCGCCATGGCTTTATCCGATAACGCGCTTGCCTTAGACGATCCACAACTTAAAGCATGCGCCAAGCTAGCGTTAGTATTTGGAACCGAAGGCGATGGTCTTGCCCCTTCAACTATATCGGCCTGCGATTACACCGTACGCATCCCTATGCAGCACGGCGTTGATTCGCTTAACGTTGCCGCAAGCAGCGCCGTAGCTTTCTGGGAACTACGTCAAAAGCAGTAGCGAAACCCGCTACTTATCAATCTGGTCTCTGGGGTCGAAAAGGTTATTCGGCGCAACAATAATGTCACGAAAGCCTAAGTCGATAAGCTTTTCTGCCGTACGATGCGGCGGACAAATATCGTCATAGTCCGCACAGTAACAAAGCGAATGAACCAAAGTTACGTTGTGAACAAAATCTTGCATGGTGTCGACGTCGGGAATAGGCGGCAGCCACAATGCAGGCAAACCAGCCTCACGAGCCTTCTTAATATAAGCAGGCAGAACAGTAAGCCCATCCTGATTGTAATAAACACCATCATGAGAAAAATCAGTATCACGCGTCCAACCGATAACCGACACGCCCATTTCCTGATCAGGGGCAAGCACAATACCGCCACCTGGCACATCACATAAACGATGCAGCTGCTCAAAACCAAAGCGAATATCAGCCTTCGTCAGCGCGGGCATGTCGGCACCCATCGACAAAATGCAATCGGCGCCCCTTTCCCAACACTGCGCAAACGAATGGTTGTAGTGCTCATCAAAACTTACACCCTTATCCACAATGACTGTTGGCACAACTGGCCAATCACCTTCTGCAAACAAGGCACGCATGGCGTCAGCATTCTTTTCAGGAGCGACCGAGATAACCAGTTCGTAGGTATCACGAATCTCTTCGCCCAAAGCAGCTGACTCTGCTTCCAAATCCACAAGCGCCGAGCCAATAATCTCGACTACATCAAGCAGCATGCACTCGTACAACTCGCACGCCGTTTCGGGCGGGAATAGGCCATCTTTCAAGATTGATAGACGTGTTTTTACTAAGCCTACTTCGGGCAGTTTCGAAAACAGCAGCACCACATTTTTGCGTTCTTGCATGATGTGTCCCATTCCTTCGGCTTTTCTGGACTATGCAAAGTACGAGGTACTTTAGCACAAAAAAGGAACGCCACCCGAAGGCGGCGTTCCCATTATTGCTTTGTTGCGTAGACTACGGACGCGGAGTGCCGCATTCGCCGCAGAACTTACCGCTGTTCGTTGCGTTGCACTGCGGGCAAGTCCATTCTGCTGGCACCTGAGCAACGGGCTGAGGCGTACCGCATTCGCCGCAGAATTTGCCAGCATTAACCGTTCCGCACTGCGGGCAAGTCCAACCTTCAGCAGGAGCTGCAGCCTGAGGTTGAGGCTGAGCCTGAGGTTGCGCCTGTGCCTGCGGCTGGGCGGTGCCCACAGCACCAGCACCAAATCCGCCGCCTTCTGCCATCGGGTAAGCGCTTTGCGGAGTAGGCATACCGCCGCCACCCTGCTGGAACATCTGCGAAGCTGCAGCGCCACCCATGCCCTGAGCCATACCCATGCCGATAAAGCCATTCATGGCGCCACCAGCATTGTTGGCAGCATCGCCCATAGCGTTGGCAGCAGCATTCGTCATAACGGCAGCAGCCTGGTTCGGGTCGGTCATCGTCTGAGCCATCTGGCGGCTGGAGATGCGTTCCTGGATTTCTTCAGGCAGCGTAATGGCATTCACGCCAAACTTTTCGACCTTGATTCCGCGCTGCTCGCCCCATTCCTGCGACAGCTCTTCGTTCAAGAAGTCAGCAAGTTCCTTGGTATGAGCTGGCACGGCAGAATAACGAACGCCCATTTCTGAGATACGAGCCAAAGCTGGCTGCAAAGCAGTCAGGAGTTCGCTCTTCATCTGAGAATCCAGGCGATCACGCGTGTAGGGCTCTTCAACGTTGCCGCAAACCTTCTTATAGAAGATCAGCGGGTCAACCAAACGATACGAATATTCGCCGTTCATGCGAACGGAAGTATCCATATCAAGGCCAAGGTTAGCGTCAACAATGCGGAAAGGAATCGGCGAAGACGTACCGTACTTGTTGCCGTAGATTTCCTTCGTATTGAAATAATAAACGCGCTGATCCTTGCCCGTATCGCCACCAAAAGTAAAACGCTGACCAATACGTTCGAAGGTTGCTTTAATACCTTCGCCCAAATTGCCATAGAAAATGGAAGGTTCGGTTGAGCGGTCATACACAAACTGACCAGGCTCGGCGCACACGTCAACGATTTCGCCAGACTCGACGATAATCATGCACTGACCTTCGTTAACAGCAATAACCGAACCATCGGAAATGATGTTGCTTTCACCCTTAACATTGGAGCTGCGGCCCTTATCAGAGGTGCGCTTCATGCCCTTTGCCGCAAGAACGTTCTCGTTAAGAACGTCTGCATCGCAGTAGAAGAACTCACGCCACGAGTCGGCAAGCACGCCGCCTGCAGCACCTGTGATTGCTTTAATCAAACCCATAAGATGCTCCTAACTCTAGCCTTTCCTTTTGCCGCATCTAGCGCTGCGACGTGCGCTTCATTACCTAAACCAATCTTAGCAAAACCTGACTGATTCGCTAATCAGTATTGACAGTTTCTGTCGTTCTAACGAACGACAGAAACTAGAACTTTCCGCCGCCGCTTCCTGAGAAGCCGCCGCCCATATCGGACCAGCCACCACCGCTGTCGCTATCATCCTTTTCTGGTATCGGAACCACCGTCATCGTCGTATTGATGAACTGGTCGGTAGAAACAGACAGGTTCAAGCTGCTCTGATCAAGATAATTGCTGGCTTCGCTCTTCTCGTGAGCTGTCTTCATGGCAGCCTTGTCGCCCTTTATTGAGCTGAAGGCCACCACAGCAGGAATGCCGAGCATGGCAAGAATCTTAAGAATCAAGCCGATGAAATCGGGCTCGGTCCACTGCTTGCCAGTTGTAGCGAAATACTCCATCTGCTCGCCAGCAATGGTGTAATACTCAAGAGCGGCATCATACCAGTCGTTATCGCTTAACTCTTCGGTGTATTTTCCTTCCAGCTCGTCAACAGCCGAATCCGAGAACGGATCTTCGCTGCTGTCGCCGAAGTGCTTGACTGTTACGTAATCGCGCGACTTAACAGCCACAACCACAATGATGCCATTTGC
>JAZQRZ010000144.1:0-2140 GCA_045629845.1 Eggerthellaceae bacterium
CTGGCGAACTTGAGAAATGGCTGATGGCTTTTGCGTTGCTTCTAGTAACCATTGTGCTATCCCATATGGTTACCAAGCTTATTCGCCGTATTACCTCGATTGATGGTATTCCACTACCTTCGAGCAGCATCCTGATTAATATTGCCCGCATCGCTATTTGGGTGATGGGCTTATCCGTTATTCTGTCAGCCTGCTTTAATGTTGATGTGAATGGCATTCTTGCTGCGCTTGGCATTGGTGGCGTTGCTCTTTCTTTGGGTTTGCAAGACACGCTGAAGAATTTTATCGGTGGTCTGCAGGTTACGTTGCTGCGCGTTGTTCAGCCAGGCGACCATGTGAAAATTGGTAACACCGAAGGCATTGTTCACGATGTGTCGTGGCGTCAAACGGTGGTTAACGATTTCGAGGGTATTACCCATCTTATTCCGAATGCTGTCATCAATTCTAACGAAGTGGAAAAGATTGAACCTACTTGCTTGGTGGCAACAAAGTTGTCGTTCACGAATGACACGCGTGATATTGATGCAACAATTCGCGAAATGGAGCTTCTTGCTAAACAAGCAGTTGAAGAGGTGGCCGAACTTGAAAAGGACCCCTTCATTCTACTTACCGAAATTGGCGAATATGGAACGTGGGCAAAGATGCGCTTTGTGTTGAAAGACACCACCCATGTCCGTGAGGCCCGCGATGCGGCGCTTCGTGCAATTTCGCCTTACACGCGTGTAAGCGCGACTGAAATGTTGCACGATGATGGGGCAGACGATTAGTTTTTAGACTTGCGATCGCGCTTTGTTGCATCGATGCGATAGGCTTCCCAGCCGCGTTCGGTTGGGTGGTAGAAGCATCCCTTTTCTAAACCTTCGGGCAAGTAGCGCTGCTCAACCCATCCTTCTGGATAGTTGTGTGGGTACTTGTATTCGCCGTAGTCTTCCGAGCCAGGGCGATGGCGGTCGCGTAGATAGTCAGGCACGGCGCGAACGGGTCCGTGACGAACCTCCGACAGCGCCGCATCGATGCCTGCTTCGCATGCGTTGCTTTTCGGCGCAAGGGCAACATAGGTTGCAGCTTGTGCAAGGTTAATGCGGCATTCGGGATAGCCAATTACTTCAGCAGACTTAAAGGCAGCATGCGCAATAAGCAGCGCTTGCGGATCAGCATTTCCAACGTCTTCAGAGGCACAAATCATGATGCGCCGTGCGATGAACTTAGGATCTTCGCCGCCATCTATCATGCGTGCCAGCCAGTACAGTACGGCATCAGGGTCGCTTCCGCGCATCGACTTGATGAAGGCAGAAATAATGTCGTAGTGCATATCCTTGTTTTTGTCGTAGGGCACGTTACGGTGGGGGTTAGCAAGCCCAACATCGTCGCGCGTGATAGCTAGAGGAGCTTCAGGCGTGCCATCGCCAGCCATTTGAGCCGCAAGTTCAAGTGAGGTTAGGGCGGCTCTGCCGTCACCGCCTGCAAGCATAACAAGCGCTTCAAGCGCTTCGTCGTTTAACGTGTAGCGCTTAGCTAACCCTCTTTCATCAGTTAGAGCACGATTAATGAGATTGGCAATGTCGTCGTCGGTTAAGTTATGAAGTTCGACGACGCGTGAACGTGACAGAAGAGCCGAGTTAACTTCGAAGTAAGGGTTTTCGGTTGTTGCGCCAATAAGCACTACCGTGCGGTTTTCTACAGCATGCAATAGCGAGTCTTGTTGAGCGCGATTGAAGCGATGGATTTCGTCAACAAACAGGATGGTGCGACGACCTAGATGCTGGCGGTCTGCTGCAGCTTTGATTTCCCGGCGCAAATCGGAAACGGTGCCACCAATTGCAGAAACTTCAACAAATTCGGCCTGAGTCGATTCCGCAACAATATGAGCGATAGAGGTTTTTCCAGTGCCTGCCGGCCCAAACAGGATGACTGATGTTAAAACATCGCGCTCGATCGCGGTGCGCAACCAGCTGCCCGAACCACACGCTTCGCTTTGTCCAACAAGCTCGTCCAAAGTGCGTGGGCGCATGCGTACCGCTAGGGGTGCATGTGCAAGCGCAGCCGCTTCTTCAACCTCTGTGAACAACGTATCCATGCAGGCATCATACCAAATGATGCTCGGCGGTATGTGTTTCCCCTTCAGATGGGGAATTTTCAT
>JAZQRZ010000145.1:0-10257 GCA_045629845.1 Eggerthellaceae bacterium
CATTAACGAGGAAATTGTTCATGGCATTCCGTCTTCCAAAGTGAAGCTAAAGTCAGGTGACATTATTTCTATCGATACCGGCGCTACGGTGAATGGTTGGGAAGGGGATAATGCTTGGACCTTTGCTGTTGGCAAGGTATCACCTGAACTTAAGCGCTTGCTTGAAGTTACCGAGAAAAGCATGTGGGCGGGTATTTCCGCGGCGCGACCAGGTAATAGGATGGGCGATATCGGTCATGCCATTCAGTCGGTTGCTAAGCAGGCTGGGTTTGGGGTTGTGCGTGACTATACAGGTCATGGCATAGGTCGCAACATGCATGAACCACCTAATGTTCCCAATTTTGGTATTCGCCATACGGGGTTAAAGCTTGAAGTCGGCATGACGCTTGCTATCGAGCCCATGCTTACTATGGGCACTCATAAGACTCATGTCATGCGCGATGGCTGGCTCGTAGTTACTCAAGACGGAAAACCTGCGGCTCATTTCGAGAAAACAATCGCCATTACCGAAGACGGCCCTGTTATTATCTCTGCTGAATAAGGATGTCACTTCGGATGCGTGCTTCTGCCAAGAATCATTAGCAAGGTAGGAGTGCGTTCACGTTGGGGTGCACTCCGTGCGTCTGTTCTTGGCTAGGAACGTTTGGGAAGCGACTTAAGTAACTTCCAGGCGTGCTGTTTACCGTCTTCGGTTGCAAGCATGGAAGACAAATCTCGAAAGGTGACAGCAGGGCGCCCAAATACACGTGTAGCTGCATCAAGCTCGCAGGTTGTACGGTATGCGCCAGCGACGCTTTCGGCGGTATTGCTATCAGCGCAAATCACGCACACAGGATCAAGTCCTTCAATAAGCAGGAAGAGTGCTTGTGCATCAAGCGCAATGTCGCCGCCTTCTGCATCTTTATCATGGGGATACAAGGTGGCAAAGGTGCATGCCTCAGCACCATATCCAAAGGCCTGAAGGGAACGGCTTAGTGCATTACGCGCTACATCATCAAGTGCATCATGACTTAAGACAAGCACAATGCAAGATCCGTTTCCTTCGACGTAGTCACCGAATAAGATGCGGATATCATCCGCTGACGCGCTATATATGTTACTTTGCGGCAATTTCGTCACACTATCTCTTGTGAAATGCGCTGACCAGTCGTATAAATGACATGATACATGCACTTTGATGTGGCAACCGAAAGGATTTAAACATGTGTACAAACGGGGTTAACACTGGCCAGTTCGAAGAGATGATTTCCCAGATTGATGACCACATTGCTCTTGAGCGTCGTTGGGTTCACAAGCTTGCTCACAAGGCTGGCGATGCTGGTTTCACGACGGTCGACGACAAGCTGCATTCCGTTCAGGAGCTGCTTGACGAAGCTCGCGCTTTGCTGACCGATGCAAAGGATGCATTGGAATCTGATGCAGAAGCAACTGATGGGGTAACCGTTAGCCTGGTGTAAAGGAAAACTATGTCCAGCGAACTCGTACGTTTTTCGGTCGCAATGCCCGAAGACCTGCTGATGAGCTTCGATGCGTTCGTTGCTCGTCGCGGGTTGGCGAAAAATCGAAGCGAAGTGGTGCGCGACTTGGTGCGCGATGCATTAATCGACGACGCTATCGAATTTCCCGGCACGGAAGTTATGGGCACGCTGACTATTGTGTTCGATCATCATGCAAGCGACGTGCAGGAAAAGCTGCATAGCATTCAGCACGCGCGTTTTGGCATGATTGTGTCAACCACGCACGTTCACCTTGACGAAGAAACATGCCTCGAGGTTATCATTTTGCGCGGCGAAACTATCGAGGTTCGCGATGTCGCTGATCAAATCTTAGGCACTAAGGGCGTGCGCAACGGTGGGCTGGTTATTACAACGACCGGCCAAATGGTGTAGAAAGAATCAATATGGAAGAAAAAGTGCTGCTTGGTCATGGCAGCGGTGGAACGATGATGAAGCGCATCATCGACGAAGTATTCTTTGAAGCGTATGCAGGCGCTGAACTGCGTCGTGGTGATGATGCAGCTGTTTTGCCGGCGCCGAAAGAAGGCGAGCGTCTGGCGTTTTCAACCGATAGTTTCGTTGTTTCGCCTCATTTCTTTCCTGGTGGCGATATTGGACGCCTTGCCATTTGCGGCACGGTCAATGACATCGCAACAAGCGGCGCTCGTCCACTGTATCTAAGCTGTGGCTTCATTCTTGAAGAAGGCTATCCCATCGAAGATTTGCGTCGCATTTGTGCCAGCATGGCCGAAGCGGCTAAGGAAGCAGGCGTGCGTCTGGTTACGGGCGATACCAAGGTTGTAAACCGTGGCCACGGCGATGGTGTGTTTATTAATACCAGTGGCGTGGGTGCAATTGCTGAAGGCATTAACCTAAGCGGTGCAAACTGCAAGCCTGGTGATAAGGTGCTGGTCAGCGGAACGCTTGGTGATCATGGCATCACCATTATGAGTTGTCGCGAATCGCTGTCGTTTAGCGCTGACGTGAAAAGCGATGCAGCGCCGCTTAATCACTTGATTGCCGACGTTGTGGCAGCAGCTCCCGATACGCGTTGTTTCCGCGATCCTACGCGTGGCGGCATTGCATCAACCTTGAACGAGCTGTCTGACCAGTCGCAGGTTGATTTCGAAATCGACGAAGAGGCGGTGCCTGTTCGCGATGCTGTGCGCGGCGCCTGCGACATGCTTGGCTACGATCCCTTGCAGGTGGCTAACGAAGGCAAGATGGTATGCGTGGTTCCTTCGGACCAAGCTGATGCAGCACTTGCCGCTATGCATGCCAGCCCTTATGGCGCCGATGCAGCTATCATCGGCGATGTGGTTGAAATGCGTCCTGACCGCGGACCTAAGGTGTATATCCGCAATGCCTTTGGTGGCAGGCGTATTCTTGACATGCTGGTTGGCGAACAGCTGCCGCGCATCTGTTAGTGCAGCGCCATGTTAATTCAGCACGCAATCGACGAGTACCTGGCGTATTTACGCGTCGAGCGGGGAAGTTCTCCGCGAACCGTCGAAGCGTATGGGGGAGACCTTGCTGATTACGCTCTGTTTCTAGAAGAAGCTGGAACGACTGAACTCGACCGCATCGATCGTGATGCGGTCGTTGCTTACGAGGCTGATCTTACCAACCGCGACTATGCGGTTACCAGCATCGACCGACACATTTCTGCGATTAAAAGCTTTCACAAGTTCTGTGTGCGCGAAGAGTTTGCACAGGCTAATCCTGCGGCGAACGTTCACCTTCCCACGCCGCCGAACAGGCTGCCCGATGTGCTTTCAATTGAACAAATCAACGCGCTGTTGGATAGTCTTGATACCAGTGATGCCACAGGCTTGCGCAATCGTGCGCTGCTTGAAATTCTGTACGGTTGCGGTTTGCGCGTAAGTGAATGTGTGGGGCTTGACCTAGGAAACTGCGCGCTTTCGGAAGGATATTTGCGCGTAGTGGGAAAGGGTGACAAGGAACGCATTTCTCCCATTAGTGGTTGTGCACTGGCAGCTCTTGTGGCTTATCTTGAAGATGGTCGCCCGGCGTTTGCGAAGCCCGCAAAGCCCAGCCCTGCGGTATTTCTGAATGCTCGTGGCGGGCGTCTGTCGAGGCAAAGTATTCATAGCATTGTTGCTAAGGCTGGCCTTGCCATTGGTGTTGATGACCTGCATCCTCATACGCTGCGCCATTCCTTCGCTTCGCATATGCTTGCTGGCGGCGCTGACCTGCGCGTCATTCAAGAGATACTTGGTCATTCCGATATTTCAACCACGCAGATTTATACACACGTTAATCGCACGCACATCCTTGAGGAATACCTCAGCGCCCATCCTCGCGCAAAAAGTTAACCGTAGGTTTAGGGAGACTCCCCAATCTTGCGGTTAACTTTTTCGTAGGCGAGCACCAGTATGCTCTCAGTATTGGTAGCCACTTTTGCACGTTTTTCGAAGGGCTATTGTGTCACAAAATGCTGCACCTCCAATATCTTGGGGGTGCCTTTTCATTATGTTCAACAATTTCGCAACAGTGGGGCAAAACTGCCCTTAAAGTGCACCAAAGTGTTGCGAAGTGTGGTGGAGTGGGGTAAAATGTCAAGCATTCGCTAGGATGATGCGTGAACTAGGAGAAAGGGACCCATGGAAGAAGCGCGGAAAACCGTTGATCTCAACGGCTCATACCGCTTCAAAACCGACGCAAAGGGTCGTGTATCTCTGCCTGCCAAATTCCGCAAAGTCCTGTCGGAAGACCTCGTCGTGACGAGCGCCCTTACCAGCGACCACCTTATGGTGTTCGACGGGCAGGAAAGCTTCAACGCGTGGGTGGATGGCATCTTCGTCGACAAGTTCGGCGGGTTCAATTCCACCAGTCGCGAGCAGCTGGGTCTGCGAAGCATCCTGAAGGGCAACGCCTTTGACGTGCAGCCCGATTCGGCCGGCCGCATTTTGCTCCCGACCGACCTGCGCGAAAAGGTCGGCATCGACAAAGAAGTAGTCATCGTGGGTAACACGGGCTTCTTCGAGGTCTGGAGCGAAGAACGCCGCGCCGAGCTGGCACAGGAGATTGATATCTCCAGCCTGCTCAGTTAAGGCAGCGCACCATGACAAACGAATATCGGCATACCCCGGTCCTGCTTACCGAGTGCCTCGAACAAATCCAACCCCAATCACATCAGACGTTCGTGGACGCAACACTTGGTGGCGCGGGACATTCCCTCGAAGTTGCCACGCAACTAGGGCCTGAGGGCCTGCTCATTGGAATCGACCAGGACGAGATGGCTTTAGCCGCTGCGTCACAACGTTTAAACGACCTACCTGATGAGCAACGCCCCAACCTCAAACTGGTTCGTGGCAACTTCGGGGATTTAGATGAGCTGCTTACGCGGTGCGAAATTCCTGGTGTCGATGCATTCTTGTTCGACTTAGGTGTTTCGTCGCCGCAGCTAGACTTGCGGGCCAGAGGCTTCTCCTTTAAGGAGGATGGCCCCCTTGATATGCGGATGGATCCGGGTACTCAAACCTTAACCGCAGCAGAGGTCATTAACACTTACAACGCAGCAGACCTCACTCGGATTCTCCGTGCGAACGCCGACGAAAAATGGGCCAGCCGCATAGCTGACTTCATTGTGAAGCGTCGCGAACAAGCGCCAATCGAAACGAGCGGCGAGCTAGTCGACATCATCAAAGCAGCCATTCCTGCCAGCGCACGTCGCGCTGGCGGACATCCGGCGAAGCGAACATTCCAGGCTATCCGGATTGAAGTCAACTCGGAGCTGACCGTACTCAAGCGTGGTCTTGATGCTGCGGTTCGCTGGCTTAATCCAGGTGGCAGATTGGTGGTCATTTCGTATCACTCGCTGGAAGATCGCATCGTTAAAGAAGTTATGGCGGCGGGTGCAAATCGCTGCACCTGCCCGCCCGATTTCCCGGTATGCGCTTGTGGGAAACAGCCGATACTCGAAATCGTCACGCGCAAGCCTATCTTGCCTACGTCTGACGAAGTGGAGCGCAATCCTCGAGCCCGCAGCGCCAAGCTACGCGTGGCGCGAAAACTGTAGCAACTGTAAACGAGAAATAATCCGCTAATAGGAAGGTGGTGGGGCGCGATGGCGAGCACTAATCTTGCATATCGCCTTGACGCATATCCAAATTTCGCGCCCGAACGCGAACACCAACGCGATAACGTTCGTGCCGTTCGAACTGGCACGCGTACAGCCGCCGATGCAAACGCAGCACTGCTAGTAACGGCAGCTAAGATGGCTGCCGTTGTGCTTGTTTTGGTGGCAGCACTTAGCTTTGGTCGCATCGCGTTAACAAATGCCGCTGTTACAACCATGATTGAAAGTGACGCTTTGGCCGCCAACATTGCTGATGCTCGTTCGTCGGGTGTTAGCCTTGAAATGGAACAGAGCGTTCTGTCCAGCACATCGGCGCTGAATTCAGCAGTCAAGCGTCTGGGTATGGCTGCACCAGCTGTTATTGGTTCAATCACGCTTGAGCCTGACGTAGTAGCACTTGACGCCGACGGAACTCTTTCACTTTCTGGCTCTGTCAAAAACGTCGTAACGACGCAGGGGTAACTTGTGGCAGGTAGCGGGCGAACACCGCGCGGGCCGCGCGGCGCGCGCTCAAAGGCAGCTGAAGCCGAACGTTATGTATCACGTGGAAGCAACCGCGCGTTTTTCGTAGTCGTTGCTTTTTTAATTCTTGCAGCAATCTTTTTCGTGCGCCTGGTTTACCTGCAGGTCATTATGGCCCCGCAGTATGCAAGCCAGGCGCAAGATTCGCGTACCATTGGCTTTGTTGAAGAGCCTCGTCGTGGCACTATCTACGATCGCAACGGCCACATTCTGGCAATCAGCGTGGATGCCACAACTATTTACGCTAACCCTTCTGAAATCAAAGAGCCTGGTTCAACCTCGCGCGCCATTGCCGAGGTGTTGGGCGGTACAGCAACCGATTACTTGGATGCTGTGTCGCAGGGCGATGATGTCACCTTCACCTTCATTAAGCGGAAGGTCGATAACGATGTGGCTAATAAATTACGCGAACAAAACCTTCCAGGTATTTACTTTATTTCAGATACTCGTCGCGAATATCCCTATGGTCAAACAGGTGGGCAGGTTATTGGTGCCTGTAGCGTGGCAGTTGATGAAGAACGCAACCGTGAATACTACGAAGGTATTTGCGGAATGGAGCTGTATTACAACACCATTCTGGCTGGCACGCCTGGCTATTACGAAGCCGAGGTTGGTGCCGATGGCACCCCGATCCCTGGTGGCGTGCACGAATCTAAACGTGCCGTCGAAGGCCAGGACATTGTTATTTCAATCGATATCGAATTCCAAGAAGAAGTCGAACGCGACTTAGCTGCCGATCTTACGCGTGTTGGCGTAAATGGTGGTTCGGCCGTTGTTATGGATGCAACGACAGGCGAGATTTATGCAGCCGCTTCGAGCCCCTTCTTCAACCCGGCTGACCGCAGCAGCGTGCCCGAAGGCTCGATGCAGCTGAAGGCAGCAACCAACTTGTTCGAGCCTGGTTCTATTTTCAAGACTGTTTCGGCTACCGCCATTCTTGAAGAAGGCACCATGACGCCCGACACCGAAATTCTGGTGCCTGAAGCATTGGAGGCCGATGGTTATGTCGTAACCGACGCACATGACCACCCAGATGTTACTTGGTCGCTGCGCACTATCATGAACATGTCCTCAAACATCGGTATTTCGCTTTCGGTCGAAAACAATCTGGGCTTCCAAAAGTTCTACGATGCCATTCTTAGGTATCGTTTCCACGAACTGACCGGTGTTGACTACCCAGGCGAGCAGCTGGGTTACCTGCTTGACTTCGACTACTGGTCGCGCGTTCAGGGTTACAACGTAACCTTTGGTCAGGGCATTTCCATCAATGGTCTGCAAATTCTGGCCTTCTATGGCGCTCTGATTAATAACGGCGTGGAACAAACCCCGCACTTCCTGCTTCGCAAGCCGCAGACTGGCGAAGTCCCCGAATATGAAACCTACGAAATCATTAAGAACAAGAATGCAATTCCGCCCATGGTAAGCATGCTGGAAACCGTTGTTTCAGAAGGTACCGGTAAAGATGCAGCTATCGAAGGCTACGATGCAGCAGGCAAGACGTCTACCGCTGAAATCTTCGATATGGAAGGCGGCTATCGTGAAGATGCCGTAAACATTGCCTTCACCGGATTTATTGCAAATTCCAACTGCCCATTTGTGTGCTTTTGCTCAGCAGATGAGGTCCCTGCGGACCGCAACGTCACGCCGATGTTCAGCGCTATAATGTCGGATGCAATAAATCGTTACAACATCGTTGCTTACTAAGGCGGACGTTATGACAACTTGTTCAGATCTTTTTGTTGGACTTGACTGCACCATCATTGGTGATGCAGCAGCTGAAGTGGGCGGATTAGCCTACCGAAGCGATGCGGTGCAGGAAGGCGATATGTTCTTCTGCATCGTTGGTTTAAAGGTTGATGGCCATTCTTTTGCACAAGATGCCATTAATCGCGGCGCTAAGTTTATTGTGGCCGAACGTCGTTTGTATCAGGCTGATACTTCGCAGGTCACCGTCGTTATTGTTGATGACTCGCGCAAGGCTATGGCGCATGCCGCTTCGCGCTTTTATGGCAATCCGTCTGGCGATTTCTCGCTTGTCGGCGTAACGGGTACCAATGGCAAAACCACCACGACCTATCTGGTCGAACAGATTGCGCGCGCTCAGGGCAAGCGCACGGGTGTTATTGGTACGGTTGGCGTACAGATTGCTGGTGAACGCGAAAAAGCCGAACACACCACGCCCGAATCTCCCGATTTGCAGCGTACGTTTGCTGCTATGCGCGACGCACATTGCGACGTCGTGGCTATGGAAGTTTCTTCACATGCGCTCGACTTGCTGCGCACGTGGAATACGCAATTTGCGGTTACGGCGTTTTCTAACCTGACTCAGGATCACCTGGATTATCACCACACCTTCGAAGCGTATTTCGAAGCGAAGGCGCATCTGTTCTCAAGCGATTATCCCGCTAAGCGCGTTATCTGCATCGATGACAAGTGGGGCCGCGAATTGCTGCGCCGCTGTGCTGATGCAGACGACTGGGTAATTTCGACAGGCTTTGATTCAACGGCGCAGATTCATCCTGTGTCGGTGGAATATGCAGCAGACCATACCAAGGTTGAATTGGACGTACGTGGCCGCCGTGTGGCATTCACGTACCCGCTGGTGGGTCGCTTTAATGTCTCTAACATTATGTGTGCCTTTGGCATTGGCAAGGCGCTTGGTTTCGAAAACGAAGACATCGCTCGTGCGCTGGAAGCTGCTCCGCAAGTTCCGGGCCGCTTAGAGCGCGTACAGGCAAAGGCTGATGGCGGCGTTTCGGTGTATGTTGACTATGCTCATACGCCTGATGCGTTAACGAAGGCCATCGCTTCTATCAAGGCGCTGACCAAGGGTCGCACGATTGTTGTCTTTGGCTGCGGTGGCGACCGTGATGCCTCGAAGCGTTCAATCATGGGCGGCGCAGCGCTCGAAGGCGACTTCGCTGTGGTTACGTCCGACAATCCGCGTACGGAAGACCCGCAGGCTATTATCGAAGACATTTTGGGTGGCATGAGCGAAGGCGAAGGCCGCTTCGAAGTAGTGCCTGATCGTCGCGAAGCTATCGCTCGTGCTATCGCGTTGGCTAAGCCGGGCGATTCGGTGCTGCTGGCTGGTAAGGGCCACGAAGATTATCAGATTATTGGTTCCGAAAAGCGCCATTTCGACGATCGTGAAGTGGCAGCCGAGGAACTGGAACGAGCATTCGCGTAACAACTTTGCAGCTTGTAAAGTTGCATGCGTTGTTCGCGTAGGGGACCGCAGGAAACTGCGGAGAGATTCGCATAAGGAATTATGAAGTTAACGGTAGAAGAAATACGAGAGGCTGTTCAGGGTACGTTGCAAGTGCCTGAACAGCTTTGTTCTACCCAGTCGCCCGTGGTGTGTACGGGTATGACATGGGATTCGCGCGCAGTTCAGGCGGGCGATTTGTATGTAGCGTTGCCAGGCGAACGCGTTGATGGTCACGACTTTGCTGAAGCTGCTGTTGCAGCTGGCGCGGCTGCGGTGTTGGCGTCGCGTTCGGTTGAAGTTAGTGCTCCAGTTATTGTGGTAGCTGATACTGCTCAGGCGGTTTCTGATTTGGCTACATATTGGCGTACTCGTCTGAAGGGTACGGTTGTTGGTCTTACAGGCTCTACGGGAAAAACCACCACAAAGGGTTTGGTGCGCGATGTTCTGTTAGCTGCTGGCACAGTAGTGGCCACCAAAGCCAACCAAAACAACGAGCTGGGTGTGCCAGCTACGCTGCTTTCTGCAGATGAAGATACCGATTTCGTTGTTGTAGAAATGGGCATGCGTGGTCTGGGTCAAATCGAAGCACTGTGTAATATCACTAAGCCAGATTGGGGTTTGGTCACCAATGCGGGCGAAAGTCATATCGAACTTCTGGGCAGCCGCGAAAACATCGCTCGTGCAAAGGCGGAACTGTTTGCCGCTTTGCCCGAAGGTGGCGTAGCCTTCGCCAACGAAGCCGATGATTTTGTTAGTAACCTGTGCGAATTCGGCGGGCTTTTTAGCGACGAGCGCAAGGTTACCACCGTGTATTTCGAAGGTGGCAACGAATGGGCGCATACCGACGAACTGGGTGTGTTCGATAAGTCGAAGAACAATCCCTTTGTGTATGCCAGCGATATCGTGCTGGATGCAGAAGGGCGCCC
>JAZQRZ010000146.1:0-9792 GCA_045629845.1 Eggerthellaceae bacterium
AACTGGAAGCTGTTCAATAAACGCATCGAAGCCGCCCATGAATTCCCAATGGTTGTCGAATACAAGCACTGTTTCTGAAAGACCCAAACGATGAGGATAGGCGCCACCAGCCATGATGGCCTGAGTCAGTAAATCCTTGCAACCTGGCATTGACTTGCGTGTAGTTAAAACCTCGCACGTAGGATTGGCGGCATGAGCAGCTTCTACCATGGCGCGCGTTTTGGTAGCAACAGCGGAAAGGTGATCAAGAAGATTCAGGCCAGCCTTCCACACCTGATGTAAATCGCCCGCTACGCCACTTACGCGCATGATGATTGAGCCTGCATCAACTTTGTCGCCCGATCGACGCAAAATCTCAGCTTTACAATTCAGCATTTCCGCGATACGAGCAACTTCTTCAACACCCGCAAGAACACAAGCCTCGCGCGTGTAGTATTCCATTTCGCCACGCTGATTTGAAATACCCAAAACTGTTGTTGTTAAATCAGCATAGGGGACATCTTCTGCCACAAAATACTCAAGCCTACTGCTAGGAATACGAACCATTCCATCCTCCGAAACTAGCTATTTAATTCTTCTGCTATACGGACAATCTAACAAATCATCTTAAGAATTACCAGGTAAAACGCTAAAACGTCGTTAAAAAAGCGATTGGAGCCGCTGAGGGGGGAAGGCGGCTCCAATCTAACGAGTGAGGCGAGAGAAAGGAGGCTGAAAGCTAAGGAGTAACTGTTCCATTTTCTTGCCGATTTGTACTGTATGGTAAATATTATTCTGTGTCAAGAATATGTTTTTGTAAAGATAATAGCTTTTATAAATGCAAAGTAACAGAGAAAAGATTCAACGCTGTTCTTTATTATTCAGCTGAGGGTACTTCGCCAGTTTCCAGAATTGAGAGCAACTGATTTTCGTCCAGAACAGGCACGCCAAGCGAAATAGCCTTGTCATACTTCGAACCAGCTGCTTCGCCAGCTACGACATAGCTTGTCTTCTTCGACACACTGCCCGAAACCTTGGCACCACGCGCCTTCAGGGCAGCCCCTGCCTCATCGCGCGTCATACCCGATTGCACTAAAGCACCTGTTAGTACAAACGTAAGACCTTCAAGCGTTTGAGGCAACTGCTCCCCTGCTTCTGTAGGTTCGTCAGCCATATTCACACCCTGCTTACGCAAACGTTCGATAACTTCAACGTTTTGCGGCGTACGCAAAAACACAAAGATGCTGTGAGCAATCTTGGGGCCAATTCCTTCAAGAGCAGCTAAGTCTTCTTCACTTGCCGCCATAAGCGCATCCATGGTGGGATACGCATTGGTAATAGCTTCGGCCATAGTCTTTCCCACATGGCGGATTCCAATACCAAACAGCACTCGCGCAAACGAACGAGTTTTGCTTTCTTCAATCTGCGCAACCAGCTTCTTTGCAACTGTTTCGCCCAGACGAATAGGTTTGCCCTCTTTGTTTACTCGACCCATATCAAGCAGCGACAACTCAACCTCGTCAAGCGTATAGTAATCAGCTACATCAGTCACGCGGCCTGATTCAACCAAACGCCCGACAATTTCATCGCCCATGCCATCGATATCAAGCGCACCACGACTAGCCCAGTGCACCAAGCGCTCCTGCGCTTGAGCTGGGCAATCAATGGAAATGCAGCGATACGCGACTTCGCCCTCTTCGCGAATGACAGGCGAACCACAGCTTGGGCATTCCGAAGGCATTGACCATACCTGAGCATCGGCAGGACGCAGCGATTCTACTGGACCCAGAACCTCAGGGATAACGTCACCTGCCTTGCGCACGATAACCGTGTCGCCAATGCGCACATCCTTGCGGCGTACTTCGTCTTCGTTGTGAAGCGTAGCGCGTGCAACAACCGAGCCAGCCACACGCACAGGCTCTAGTTCAGCAACAGGCGTTAATGCACCCGTACGACCAACCTGCACCGTAATATCAAGCAGCTTTGTCGCACGTTCTTCGGGTGGGAATTTAAACGCAATAGCCCAACGCGGCGCGCGAGCGGTATACCCCATAGCTGCTTGACGCGTAAAGGAATTCACCTTTACAACCACGCCGTCAATTTCATACGGCAAAGCATCGCGACGCTCGACTGCACGCTGGCAAAACTCGTGCACTTCTTCACGCGTCGTAACCTTCTGTACGTCTGGATTAACATGAAAGCCCGCCTGGCCAAGCCATTGCAGCAGTTCATACTGACCCTGAGCAGCCAACGCTTGCTCGTCAGCCACAGCATAAATAAACGTCGACAAGTCGCGACCTGCGGTAATAGTCGGATCTTTCTGACGAAGCGAACCAGCGGCAGCGTTACGAGGATTAGCAAAACCCTGCTTGCCATTTGCTTCAGCCGCCTTATTCAGTGATTCAAAGCTGGACTTAGGCATGTAAACCTCGCCGCGAAGCTCGATAGAGCCATCGCGCACGATGCCTTCCATACCTGCTTCGCGCAGATGAAGCGGCACATCCTTGATAGCACGAATGTTAGCGGTAACATCTTCGCCTGTCGTGCCGTCACCACGTGTTGCCGCGCGTACCAAAGCACCGTCTTCGTAAGTAAGCGCGATGCCACTACCATCAATCTTTAGTTCGCACACCAGTTCAGGCAGCGTACCAAGCGCTTCTTCCACGCGGTCCATCCAAGCATCAAGCTCGGATGCATCCATAGCGTCATCAATGGAATACATGCGGCGTTCATGACGAATAGGAGCAAACTGATCGCCCACTGCCCCACCAACACGTTGTGTTGGTGAATTTGGGTCAGCAAATTCGGGATGTTCGCGTTCAAGGTCACGCAACTCGCGCATAAGCGAGTCAAAAGCGCCGTCTGAAATCTCGGGCGCATCCTTTACGTAATACAAGTACGTATGATGCTCGATTTCTTTTCGCAGCGCTTCAATACGTTCGCGCACATCATCATCGAATAAGCTGAGTGTTTCAGCCATGCTTAACCCCATTCCATCATTTCGTTTCGCGCAATGTGACAAAAAGCTTGGCTTCTTGTCACAGTTCTAGTAAGTCTTCAGCACAGACAGCGATATCACCAAGGCGCTCGGCTGCAGCAACGCCAGCGCGTGCATGCAGTTCAGCACCACCCAAAGCCGCGTCAAAGGGATTCACACCTTGTGCGAGCAAAGCACCAATCATGCCTGCCAACACATCACCAGTTCCAGCTTTTGCTAAAGCAGACGTGCCTTCACGCATGGCTTCAACGCGCTTTCCCTCAGCCACATAAGTAATCGGCCCCTTCAGCACCACAATTGCGTGCAAAGCCAATGACAGACCCGCAGCCAACTGCTCAGGATCGTGAGTAGGCAAACTAAAAGGCTTAGCAAGACGCGCTGCTTCTCCACCATGTGGCGTAACAATCGTAGGAAGACCCTGCTCTGCACGCTGAGCAAGCTGCCGTATTGCTTTGGAAGACGTAAGAGCCGCCAAAGCACCGCCATCAACCAGTACAGGGCATTCTGCGCGCTTAAGCGTTTTCGCAACAAGATCTTCTTCGAATTCCGTGCCTTCAAAACCAGGGCCGATACACACAGCACAAGGTTTGTCAGGCGTACTAGCAGGAAGTTCTTTCGGGCACCAATCGTCAAACGGTCGCACAACAAGCGAAGGCGATGACATGCGCACTACATTTACAGCAGAAGGAGAAGTTATGACCTCGGTATAACCAGCGCCCATACGTTGACTAGCACGCGCCGCCAACACTGCCGCACCCGTATAACGAAAGCTACCCGCAATAACAGTTAGCTTGCCGCGCGTGTACTTGTTGGCATTTTCCGCAGGATGAAGCACGTTAATATCAAAGCTCATCCAACATCCCTCGCACTTCTTTAAACTGCTTGGTCAGTTCTTCCATAGGGTCTTTGCGCTTTTCGCTGGCGCGAACTGCTGCATCGGTTACCGCCATAGCACACGCCACCGCATCGGTATGCGTATACGAAAGCGAGATTGAAAGTTCGCGAACACCTTGTTCACTAGCTATTTCTTGTGCGCGGCCCGAAAGCTTAGCTAGCGGACGACCATTCTTGGCGCGTTCAACTTCGATATCGCGCACACTAATACCTTCGGAAAAACCCGTTCCCAAAGCCTTAACCACAGCTTCTTTCGCTGCAAAACGCAAAGCATAATGCGTTGCCGGGTTAGACTTTCGGTCACAATAGGCGCGTTCCGCAGGGGAAAACACACGCTCGGAAAAAGACGGAACACGCTTCAAGATGCCGCGCATGCGTTCAATCTCAACGATGTCGACACCAAGCCCCACTGCATTTTCGTCGTAGGTAAAACCTGCGCCTTCATCCGCTTCATCTTGTGCGACATCAGAAGCTTCATCCTGCGCTTCATCCGCCTGTTCTTCAACAGCTGACAACGCAGGAACATCTGCTTCCATCAGTAAAGCACGCGCTGCCTCGACAGTCAGCTCTTCCATGCCGCTTCCCTATTCCACGGTGACGGATTTTGCCAAATTGCGCGGTTGATCAACATCGCAGCCACGCATAACAGCAATTGAGCGAGCCAAAAGTTGCAGAGGCACACTGGCTGTGATAGCCGAGAATGCTTCGCGAACTTTCGGGATATAAATGACGTAGTCAGCATGTGCACGAATAGATTCGTCACCTTCGGTTGCTACAGCCACAACGCACGCGCCGCGCGCCTTACTTTCTTGAAGGTTAGAAACAACCTTGTCGTACACAGGGCTTTCCGTTGCAATCGCAATAATCGGGAAGTTTTCATCGATAAGCGCGATGGGACCATGCTTCATTTCGCCTGCAGGATATGCCTCGGCATGCAGATAGCTGATTTCCTTCAGCTTAAGTGCGCCTTCTTTTGCAACAGCTGCACCCATGCCACGCCCGATAAACATAGCGCTTGGAGCATCTACGCAGGCCTTTGCCGCCTCTTCGATAGCAGACGTATCGGCCAGGATTCGTTCAACCTGATCGGCTGTATCAGCAAGCTCGCGGAACAGCAAGCGAATCTGATTCATGCGCAGCTTGCCTTTTGCCTGCGCCAACAGCATAGCCAAAAGCGTAAGGCTAACCACCTGACCCAAGAAGGACTTCGTTGAAGCAACAGCGATTTCCTTGTTCGCCTTCGTGTAAATAACACCATCGGATTCGCGTGCCACAGGGCTGCCCAGCACGTTTGTAATACCAAACACACGCGCGCCCTTAATACGCGCATCGCGAATAGCCGCCAACGTGTCAGCCGTTTCACCCGATTGCGACACAGCTACGACAAGCGTAGTCGGCGTAATAATGGGATTGCGATAGCGGAATTCGCTAGCCACTTCAACTTCGGTTGGAATGCGTGCCCAGCCTTCGATCAATTCCTTCGCGATAAGACCCGCATGATAACTAGTACCACAAGCAATAACATACACGCGGTCGATAAGATTCAGTTCTTCGGGCGACATATCAAGCTCGTCAATTTCAAGCTTGCCGCCAACCAAACGACCGGCCAAAGTATCACGAATAACACGCGGCTGCTCGTAAATTTCCTTCAACATGAAATCGGGATAGCCACCCTTTTCGGCAACATCGATATCCCAGGTGATGTGCGTAATTTCGGGCTGAACAGGATTGCCTTTAGCATCGAAATAATCAATACCTTCGGGCGTAAGCTTAGCAAACTGACGATCAGCCAACACCACCACGTCGCGCGTTGCACCAATGACAGCAATAGCATCGGAAGCAACATAGGAGCCATCTTCGCCGCGACCCACAATAATGGGAGAATCCTGGCGCGTGACAATAATAGTACCCGGCTCTTCAGAGCAAGTAACAGCCAGGCCATACGAACCAACAAGACGCTCGCTTGCTTCGCGAACAGCGGTCATAAGGTCGACACCCGTTTTCAAAGCTTCTTCAACAAGGTGCGCAACAACTTCGGTATCCGTTTCGCTGCGAAGCGTATGGCCGCGACCTTCCAGTTCTTCGCGAAGGTCGGAAAAGTTTTCGATAATGCCGTTGTGAACAACAGCGATATCGCCTGCGCACGAAGCATGAGGATGCGCGTTTGTTTCGGAAGGACGGCCATGCGTTGCCCAGCGGGTATGGCCGATACCGCAGGTGCCCTGCAAATCGAAATGCTCGACGGTATGAGCCAGTTCGCCAACCTTACCCTTGCGACGGATAATCTGAAGCGCATCAGCTTCCATCACGGCAATACCTGCTGAGTCATAGCCGCGATACTCCAGCTTCTTTAACCCATCAAGCAAAATCGGCGCAGCAGCATGAGCGCCAGTATATCCAACGATTCCGCACATAGAATGCTCCTTGATGCAGTGTTTCTAGTCGTTTTTGTAATCACATCATTGTACGGCAAAATAGCAGCCGCTCAGTGGGCAGACAGTGATTCCATGGGAAAGCAAAAGGGCAGTTTTCGAGCACAACTACGCTTTGCTGAATGGTAATTTCGGAATGACAGTGGAGCGGGTGACGGGAATCGAACCCGCGTCAGGAGCTTGGAAGGCTCCGGTTCTACCATTGAACTACACCCGCGGATGGTCGGGGTGACAGGATTCGAACCTGCGACATCCTGCTCCCAAAGCAGGCGCGCTACCAAGCTGCGCCACACCCCGACTTCAACGGCGCGTAGGATTATATCATGCGATAATCTGAATGTGAAAAAGGGACTAACCCATTTCCACATTTCAAAGGAGAATATGATGAAAACGGTAATTCTTGCGACGAACAATGCACATAAAGTTTCCGAGATTTCCAATGCTTTGAACTTCCCTGGTTGGAAGTTTTTAACACTGCGTGAAGCAGGTATCGAATCAGATCCTGAAGAAGATGCTGACACGTTTTTAGGCAACGCTCGCATTAAGGCTCTTGCAGCGCATGAAGCATCGGGTGGCATGGCGGCACTCGCAGATGATTCTGGCTTGGAAGTTGATGCTTTAGACGGTGCACCTGGCGTGTATTCATCGCGCTATGCAGGCGAAGACGCGACAGATGAAGACAACAACATGAAGCTACTTGCCGACCTAGCGGATACACCTGAAAAAGATCGTACTGCCCGCTTTGTGTGTACGCTGGTTTTCATCGACGAAGATGGCACCGAAATAAGTTCGCGCGGCACGGTTGAAGGCCGAATTGGTCACGAGCCGCAAGGCAATGGCGGCTTTGGCTACGACCCACTGTTTTGGCCTGATGTATTCGATGGTGAATGCACGCTTGCTGAAGTTCCTCAAGCACGCAAAAACGAAGTATCGCATCGCGGCAATGCCTTGCGTGCACTGAAGTTCAAACTTGAAATTAACCAGGCAAAACGCGAGCAGTTATAAGCGGTTAAACCATGGCTAAAAAGGAAAAAGTTCAGAAAACGAATGCCCTGCGCGAAATTGAAACAGCAGGCATCGAACATCGCTTTATTACCTTCGATTGCGAAGAGGCCATTTCAGGCGTTGAAGTTGCAGCAACCTTAGGTGAAGACCCTGACCATGTATTCAAAACGTTAGTCACCGAAGCAAAGTCGGGCCAGCACTACGTTTTCATGGTGCCTGTAGCCTGCGAACTTGATTTGAAAAAAGCTGCAGCTGCGGTAGGTGAAAAAGCCATTGCTATGATTAAAGCACGCGACCTGCTACCTTTGACTGGTTACGTTCATGGGGGTTGCTCGCCTATCGGCATGAAAACAGCTTTCCCTACCACCATCGATGAAACAGCTCAGCTTTACGACACCATCATGTTTTCGGGTGGGCGCATTGGTTGTCAGGTGGAAATGAATCCAAACGACCTTGATAAGCTTGTAGGCTTAACCTTCGCCGATATTACGGTCTAGAGCGTCACACCAGCCAATAGAAAGACTGGTGTGACAAATCTATCTTAGAAATGAGCGACTACGACATCGCCAACATTGGTGATGCCATACAGCTCTGCAGCGGCATCGTACGGCAGGTTCACGCAACCATGACTGCCATAACCAGATGCATACATGTCTCCGCCAAACGCAGGCTGCCACGTAGCATCATGCAAGCCAATGCCATTGCCTTCGAAGGCCATCCAGAAAGCAACCGTAGTTTCATATTCCTTCTGACCGCTGGGCAGATAGCCAATCAGCTTTGACGGTGCTTCTTTGTTGGTGATGTACCACACGCCAGGCCAGGTATTGTGCTGACCATCAGGCGTACCAGAAATGCAGGCACTTTCCCAAATGATGGAACCATCATCGCCGTACATGCGCACATACTGTTCAGACAGGTCAACATCGATGTAGCGGTTGCCCCAGTCCTGCTTGCCAGCACCGTTATAGGCGAAACCCGTCTGTTCACACGGAATATCGATAGTTGTTGTTTGACCAGACTTAACAGCAGCAACAATCTGATCCTTCAGCGCAAGCGCATCGGTTTCCCAACCATACGCACCGCCACTAACAGTAATCACCTTGCCATCAGGACGCGTGTAGGTACGTTCGGTGCCCACCGTATCAAAACCATTCGACAGGTCGGTAATCCACTGATCAATGCCCGCTTCATCAAGCGTAACGCCCAAGTTTTCATCCATGCGAATGAAGGACGACAAGCTGGTGCCATCGATTTCTGCAGCTACTTGTCCACCCATAGTCAGCGTGACATGTGCGGAAATAAGACCAGTTGCCAGCTCGGCTGCATCAACCAAGCGAGTATCAGTAGAAAATACCTTCGGCTGAATAAGGAAGCTGCTGTTCAGCTTAATCTTCGAATCAAGTTCGGAAACAGCTTCGTCCATTGCCTTAACGATAAGTTCGGAATTGTATTGAGTGCCAGGCACCTCTTCGACAATCTTGAATTTCTTCGATTTCTCGTCGTAAGAAATGGTGGCATCAACAGGCGCAACAGCAGTCTTATTGTATTCATCAACCGCTTCTTTTACCTCTTTGGCGTACTTCTCATCGTTGTACTTCACGGTGATTGCATCGCTGACATCATGTTCACCCTGCGCCAAAATGGCGGGCCACGCCCACACATTCAGCCTAGAATGCATATCTTTAACAACCGCATCTGCATCGATGGAAAGATCAACATCTTTCGACGTTGTTTCATAGTTAAAGCCGTTACCCACTACATCTAAGGTGTAGTTATCAGCAACGTCGTTGAGCAGCTCAACAACTTCGCCGCTGGACTTCATCGAAACATCCTTGCCCGCGACAATCGTATGCGGGAAGAACCAGTTCATAAACACCAGTGCACCAGCAAGATAAGCAAGCAGCAACACGCCAAGAGCAGAAGCTGCAGCGATGCCGATTACCTTGCCCACATGACGCTGCCCGCGCGGTGCAACACCTTCGGAAGTAGCAGGAGCAAACCCGCTTGCTTCAGGACTAATAGGAGCAGCGACAAAACCACTTTCGGCTGTCTGCGTGCCTTCAGTTGTTTCGGATTGTACAGAAGCAGAAGACGCCGATTCATCAACGACTGCAGTTTCCGCTGCTTCAACTGTTTCAAGTACAGCCGTTTCATCAGCTGCTTCGGTTGCTTCATTACTAGTATTTTCAGACTGCAGCTCTTTCGTATTATTCCGCGCACCAGCCTGCGATTGTGCATGCGCGCCCTGAGCATGCTTGCCCTTCGGTTTAAAAAGCCCCATTTGTTTACCTTATTGGTTCGTTTCCCCAAGTTATGCCTAACCCGTTTATTTTAACAATCTGAGAAATTGTTTCCTTAAAAACACGGCGATTGGACCGATTTGTAACGATTATTCACATTAGTCTCGAAAAAACCCTCACATTCCAAGTTATTTGGAAGTAGTGTCCTTTGCCAGCACGCTTTCTGGAGAAATGCGACCAGCTC
>JAZQRZ010000147.1:0-2756 GCA_045629845.1 Eggerthellaceae bacterium
ACGGGCGAACGCGACTATATTCACGTCATGGACTTAGCTTCTGGTCATGTGGCAGCGCTTAACTGGATGCTTGGCCGCACGGGCGTCGAAGTCTTTAACCTGGGTACGGGCAAGGGCACATCGGTACTCGAGATGATTCGTGCGTTTTCTGAAGCATGCGGTCATGAGGTGCCGTACGTTATTGACCCGCGCCGCCCAGGCGACTTGCCTGCGTCGTGGGCAGATGCCACACGCGCAAAGGAAGTGCTGGGTTGGGAAGCGCGCTACGATATTGCGCAGATGTGTGCCGACGCCTGGAACTGGCAATCTCATAACCCCGAAGGGTACGCCGACTAGGAAAAGTTAACCGCAAAAAAGGGGAGACTCCCCAATCTTGCGGTTTGGAATTTTGGGGAGAGACCTCCCCAATCTTGCGCTGTGTGCATTACCGTATCAGCAGCTTGCGGGCGGGTTCGTCGGTTGTCGCAAGCGCTTCTTCGCCACGAATGGCCGCAATTCCTGTTGCGGCCTTTTCTAATTCTGCACGTAGTTCAGCGTAGGAATAGCTCGTACCTTGGCTTGGCGGCGCGTCGGTTTCTAAAAGCATTTGCGCCACCGGAATTGCCTTCACGTATTCGCGGCCTTTGCCAGTAGCCAACATGCGCGGACCAATCGAGAAATAGCACCCCGCCAAAACGGCGCGTTTCAGCAGGTCACTGGGTCCTGTAAACCAATGGAATAAGCAGGTGCATGACTCAAGAGCACCCGAGCGTTCAAGCGTGTCAAATACATCTGCGGTCGCATGAACCGAATGTAATGACAGTACACGTCCGCCCCGTTCGCCAGCCCAGCCAGCAATCGCTTCAAAAGTTTGCAGTTGCAAGTCGCGTGTATTTTCATGACGCCTGCCCAGGTCAAGGCCGACTTCACCAATGAAAACAGGATCAATCTCATTCAGAGAATCCACAAGTGCTGGCACTTGCAGCGAAGCGTCGACCCACCAAGGATGCAAACCAAAGCCAACAATTACGTTGTCAAACGGCGCAAAGCGTTCGCGCGATTTGCGCCATTCATCAGGGGTTACGCTATTCGTGAACAGCAGAGTACCAGCTGCCTTAGCTTCGGCAGCTACCTCTTCTGCGTTCGTCATAAACGCCAAATGGCAATGCATGTCGTGCATGAGTGCTCCTACAAGGCGTTCCACATTTCCATTCCCGCATTATAATAAACAGGTTATGGTCAAATCGTTGTAAAGGAATTGGCGTGGCAGAACTTGAAAACACGCAAGAGAATATTCAGGAAAGTGCGCAGGTCGCAAGCGTAGATACGCAAAGCACTGAATCTGACATTATGGTCAGCATTCAGCATCTTTCGAAATCATTTGGCGATACCGAGGTGCTGCGCGACGTTAATATCGACGTAAAGCGCGGTGAAGTTGTTGTTGTGTTGGGACCTTCTGGCTCTGGCAAATCAACCATGCTGCGCTGCATCAACCTGCTTGAAAGGCCTACGGGCGGCCATATCTATATTGAAGGCCAAGAAATCACTGGTGCCAACACTAATGTCGACAAGTTGCGCGAACATGTGGGCATGGTGTTCCAGCAGTTCAACCTGTTCCCGCATTTGTCGGCAAAGAAGAACGTCATGCTGGCTCAGCGCAAGGTGCTTAAGCGCAGCAACGAAGAGGCTGAACGTGTGGCTATGGAACAGCTTGCGCGCGTTGGCGTGGCTGAACGCGCTGATTTCTTACCCCATCAGCTTTCGGGCGGTCAGCAGCAGCGTGTGGCAATTGCGCGCGCTCTGGCTATGGATCCGCACGTCATGCTGTTTGACGAGGCAACGTCTGCCCTCGATCCCGAGCTGGTTCGTGGCGTTCTTGACGTCATGCGCAGCCTGGCCGAAGCAGGTATGACCATGGTGGTTGTTACGCACGAGATGGGCTTCGCGCGCGAAGTTGCCGACCGCGTTATCTTTATGGAAGGCGGCGTCATCGTCGAGGAAGGCGCCCCGTCCGAAGTGTTCGACAACCCCAAACACGAACGCACCAAGGACTTCTTAGGACACATTAAGTAAACGAACTATGGCTCAGGTCTCTCCCCAATTGTGCGTTTTGGAATTTTGGGGAGTCTCCCTAAACTTGCGGTTAACAATAAGTAGAATGGTCGCTTTTTAGGAAAGGAACAAGCGTGAATATCAATCGTCGTGGCTTTTTTGGTGTGGCAGGACTTGCAGGCATGGCAAGTATGGCAGCCTTGGCTGGCTGCGCAAATGGCGGTTCATCAAGCGCATCAGGTAGCGCATCGGCAAGCGCTAGCGCAAGCAGCGCTTCGGCATCGGGCGCAGCAACTAAAGCGCTGACAGTTGGCACGCTGGCAACTGAAGACTTGCTGCCTTTGTGGGCTGCTGAAAAGGATGGCCTGTACAGCGCTCATAATGTTGCGGTTGAAATCGTTCCCTTCCAGTCTGCGACCGAGCTTATTGCTGGTGTGGCTTCGGGCGAAGTTGATATGGCTATGACCGACATCATGGTTACGGCCAGCATGTTTGCAAGCGATATCGACGTGCAGATGCAGTGGGTTACGCTGGGCGTCACGGCCGATCAGGGCCGTTTCGGCATCATGGTGGGTCCCGACAGCAAAATCACGAAGCTTACCGACTTGACTGGTGTTCCCATCGGTGTGGGCAGCAACACCATCCTGGAATACGTCATGGACAAGCTGATGGAAGCAGCGGGCGTGCCCGACGACCAGATCAAGGTCGAAGAACTGCAGAAGCTT
>JAZQRZ010000148.1:0-20285 GCA_045629845.1 Eggerthellaceae bacterium
CGTTCGACCCATGAGCGAAGATGCGCTTATATCTTCAATCGAACTTGAACTTAAAACGCTGCGTGCTCGTGGCGTTGATGACGTGCTTATTGTTCCAGGAAACTACGGCCGTGATTTTGCTTGCGGGCAATTGCAGCTTCATTTAGATGAAGCTGTGTCGTGTTCGAATTATTTTGGTGCCACTATCGATGCTGCTCATATGCTTGGTTTTAAGCACATGCTTATCGTGGGTCATATTGGCAAAATGGTGAAAGTGGCGGGCGGAATCATGAATACGCATTCGCGAGTTGCGGATTGTCGTGTCGAAGTGTTGGCGGCTCATGCCGCGTTGGCTGGTGCGCCACAAACAGTCGTGCAGCAAATCATGACTGCGGCAACTACCGACGCTGCACTAGATGTGCTTATATCCGCTGGCTTAAAAGAAGCAACGATGGAATCGCTTATTGCAAGCTTGGCTGACAAGCTTAATCACCGTGCGTCGGGTGGCTTACAAATCGAGGCTATCGTGTTTTCAAATGTCCATGGTATTCTGGGCAAAACCGCTGGTGCAGATAGTCTTTTGCGAAGCTTCGAATAGGAGGATTGCAATGGTTCATTTTGTAGGAGCTGGTTCAGGTGCAGCCGACCTTATTACGGTTCGTGGCGCACGTCTTCTTCAAGAAGCTGATGTCATCATTTATGCGGGTTCGCTCGTAAATCCCGCTTTGCTCGATTACGCCAAGGAAGGCGCCGAGATTCACAATTCTGCACAGATGACCTTGGAAGAAGTTATCGAAGTTATGAAGGCTGCTGAAGCGCAGGGCAAGATGTGCGTTCGCTTGCATACGGGCGACCCGTCTTTGTATGGCGCGCATCGTGAGCAGATGGATCTTCTTGATGAAGCAGGTATCATCTACGATGTGACACCGGGCGTGTCATCGTTTTGCGGTGCAGCAGCTGCGCTGAAGGCGGAATACACGCTGCCGAATGTATCTCAGTCAGTCATTATTACGCGCATGGAAGGTCGCACGCCTGTTCCTGAAGGCGAAAAGCTTCGCCTTATGGCATCGCATGGATGCACCTTGGTTTTGTTCCTTTCAACTAGTTTGCTCGAGCAAGCGCAGGAAGAGCTGTTAGCTGGTGCGTATGAGCCTGATACGCCGGCTGCCATTGTGTATAAGGCTACTTGGCCTGATGAAAAGGTGTTCCCGTGCACCGTTGGTACGCTAGCCGAAACAGCACGCGAAGCTGGCGTAAAGAATACGGCTTTAATTACGATTGGTGGCTTCTTGGGCGATGCTTACGATCGCTCGCGTTTGTACGACCCAACGTTCACTCATATGTTCCGTACGGCTGTTGATGAATAATATTTCGCTCATAGCATTTACGCAGGCTGGCTGCACGTTAGCGCGCGATATCGCGCGTGGTCTGGTAGCGTTGCCTGGTTATGAGCAGGCACATGTTTTGGTGGCAGGGCCTGCTCGCTATGCTGCCAGCATGGACATTGATGCCTACGAGGATTTAGCCACCTGGACGGCGCAGCATTTTTCAGCAAGCGATGCGCTTATTTTTGTGGGCGCTTCAGGTATTGCTGTACGCGCCATCGCTCCTTATGTGCGCGATAAGTTCACCGATCCTGCTGTTGTAAGCGTTGATGAAACAGGGAAGTTTGTTGTGCCGTTGCTGTCGGGGCATGTGGGTGGTGCCAACGATTTAGCACGCAAGGTGGCCGAAATCGTACAAGGACAAGCGGCTATTTCTACTGCTACCGACGTCAATAAGCTATTTGCGGTTGACGAGTGGGCCGCTCGCAATGGCCTGGTCATTCGCGAACGCAGCGTTGCGAAGGAAATATCAGCAGCCTTGTTAGAGGGTCGTCCCGTTGGTTTTCAATCTGACTTCGACATAGATTGGGAACTGCCACGCGGTTTAACCGAAGGCGCTGCCGATATTGGCTTTGTTGTATCGCTTAGTGAAACTGTGCATCCATTCCGTTCAACGCTGCATTTAATTCCGCCCGTGGTAACGGTTGGTGTGGGTTGTCGTCAAAATACGCCAACTGAAACACTGTATAAGGCTGTATACGAGGTCTTAAGCGAAGCGAGGGTTTCACCTTTGGCTGTTTCAATGATGGCTTCCATTGATGTTAAGAAAAACGAACCCGCTCTTCACGAAGTTGCGGCGAGCGAGGGTTGGGCTTTGAAATTCTATTCTGCTGAAGAATTAGCTGCTGTTCCTGGTAGTTTTTCTTCATCGGAATTTGTTGAACGTACGGTTGGTGTTGGAAACGTATGCGAACGTGCAGCATGTGCTGAAGGTGCCATGCTGCTGGTTGGAAAACAAGCGGGCGATGGGGTTACGGTTGCGCTTGCTTTTAAAACACCAATGCTTGCAGCGAAGTAAGCTTTATAAACGTTGCTTGCAATAGCGAAAGATAGGGGCGGACATGACTACAGGTAAGCTTGTCGTTGTTGGGCTTGGTCCTGGTGGCGCGCAGGATATGTCGGGTAGGGCGCGTGCGGCAGTTGAATCATGTGACCTTATTGCTGGTTATACGGTTTACGTCGACCTTCTGCGTGACGAGTTCCCCGAAAAGGAAATCGTCACCACTCCTATGCGTAAAGAGGTAGAACGTTGCCGTATTGCTCTTGAGCAGGCGGCGGCGGGGCATGTGGTAGCCATGGTGTGCTCGGGTGATCCGGGTGTGTATGGCATGGCTGGCTTAATATACGAATTAGCTCAGGAGTATCCACCTGTCGAAATACAGGTAATTCCAGGTGTGTCGGCAGCGAATGGTGGGGCGGCGGTTTTGGGTGCGCCGCTTATGCATGACTATTGCGTCATTTCTCTTTCTGATTTGCTAACACCGTGGGAAAAGATTGAAAAGCGCCTGATTGCTGCTGCCGAAGCCGATTTTGTCATTGCTCTTTATAACCCGTCATCGCATAAGCGTCCTGATTATTTACAGCGTGCGTGCGATATTTTGCTTGCCCATAAGGATTCGGCGACTATTTGCGGTACCGTGCGCAATATTGGGCGCGAAGGGGAAGAGGCGCATGTTCTAACTTTGGCTGAACTTCGCGATACGCCTGTCGATATGTTTACGACGGTGTTTATTGGTAATAGCCAGACGATGGAACTTGATGGCCGTATGGTTACTCCACGTGGGTATTTGCAGCGCGAAGACGAAGGCTAGCAGCTACGCACGATTGAGGTCTCTCCCCAATCTTGCGTTTTGGAATTTTGGGGAGTCTCCCTAAACTTGCGGTTAACTTTTGAGAGGAGTGAAGGCATGCCACAAGTGCTGGTGTTTGGTGGCACAACTGAAGGGCGTGAAATCACCGAATGGCTTAGTGCTCGCGGTGACTGCGAGGTGCTTGTTAGCTCCCTTACCGAATACGGCGGCTCGTTGGTGAAAGGTCTTGCGCATGTTACATCGCTAACAGGGCAGATGCTTCCGCATGATATTCAGCAGCTTTTGCACAATCAGCAGTTCAGCTGCGTTATCGATGCCACTCATCCATATGCTGCTGGTGTTTCGGTTAGCATTGCTGAAGCAGCGGATAGGTGCCAGGTTCCCTTGTATCGCGTGTTGCGCGAAAGCGAACCCGAAGGTGCCTGGACAGGCGTTGATAGCGCTCAGCAGGCAGCGGAATACCTTGCGGGTCTAACGGGTAATGTGTTGTTGACTACGGGAAGCAAAGACTTGCCTGTGTATGCTGCGGCAATCCCCAGGTTTGAAGACCGTGTTTTCGCTCGCATTCTGCCTGTCGCTTCATCGCTTCAGGCGGCTAGCGAATTAGGTCTTTCGCCTCGTCAAATAATTGCGATGAAGGGGCCGTTTTCGAAACAGCTTAATTGCGCGCTTATTCGCGAGTTTGATATCGCTATCATGGTTACCAAGGCATCAGGTGTGGCTGGTGGCTTTTGGGAAAAGGTTGAAGCTGCGCAAGAGTGCGGTATCGAACTTGTTGTGATTCATCGGCCTTTGGAAGAAGAAGGCTTAACGATGCAACAACTGAAAGACGAACTGGAAAAGGCATTGGGGCTATGAAGGTTTTTCTTATAGGCGTTGGAATGGGCAACGTAGACACGCTGACGATTGGCGCTCAGCGCGCTATTGAACAAAGCAATCTACTTATAGGGGCCAAGCGTCTTCTTGAGCCTTTTGCTGCGTTGGAGTGTGAAAAGCGCGAGCTTATTCTGTCCGATGATATTGCCGATGCCTTAGCCAGCGCTCAATGCGAACAGGCAAGTGTGTTGTTGTCGGGCGATGTTGGCTTTTACAGCGGTGCGACAAAGCTGTATGAAAAGCTAACCGACTTCGATGTCCAGGTTATTCCTGGTATTTCCTCGCTTGTGTATTTCTGCGCCAAGCTTCATACACCTTGGCAGGACGCAGCGCTTGTGTCGGCGCATGGGCGTGAACACGATGCGGTTGGCACTATTCAGACTAACGCGAAAACGTTTTGCATTACGGGTGGTCAGACGAAGGTAAACGATATTTGCTGCAGCCTTGTTCAGCGTGGTTTAGGTGATGTGCAGGTGGCCGCAGGTCAGCGTTTGTCATATGACGACGAACGTATTGTTCAGGGTACGGCAGCTGAATTGGCCAAGGTGGCCTTTGAAGACTTGGCGGTCATGCTTGCTGAAAACCCACATCCGATTCAACGTAGATACGCGGCGCCTTCGCTTGCTGACAGTGATTTCATTCGCGGTAAAGCACCAATGACAAAGGAAGAGATTCGTGCGCTTGTTATTGCGAAGCTGCGCATTGAACCTTCGCACGTTGTATGGGATGTTGGTGCAGGCACTGGTTCGGTTTCGGTGGAAGCGGCTTTGGCGGCATCCCGCGGCACGGTGTACGCCATCGAACGCAATGCCGAGGCGCTTGCTTTGGCGCGTCAAAACCGCGAGGCCCAGGGTGCTTTGAACATGGTTGTTGTGGAAGGCACTGCACCCGAAGTGCTTACTGATCTTCCTGCGCCCGACCGCGTGTTTATCGGCGGTTCGGCAGGCAATATGGATGCAATTATCTCGGCGGTTAAAGATGCAAACCCTCAGGCTCGTATTTGTGCGACCGCGGTTACGCTAGAAACCATGTCAGAATTGCTAGCCTGTTTACGTGCCCGGGGTATTGAAGATGCCGATATCGTGCAAGTTTCGGTAGCTCGCGCAGATCATGTAGGCTCGTACAACCTTATGCGTGCTGAAAACCCGATTTATCTTGTAACGTTCTAATACGCAAAAGGTACAGTCCCTTTTGCGTATTTTGGAGGAAGAGATGACAACGACCAAAGCGCCGCGCATTTTAATTGCAGCTCCCGCAAGCGGGGGTGGCAAAACTACGTTTACCTGCGGGTTGTTGCAGGCGCTGGTCAATCGCGGGTTAAAGCCAGCGGCCTGTAAGTGTGGCCCTGACTATATCGACCCCATGTTCCATAGCGAAGTAATCGGCGCTTATTCACGTAACTTGGATTTGTTTTTTTCCGAAGAAACACAGGTGCGCCAACTAGTTGCCGATAGCGCTCGTCACAGCGATATTGTTGTTATTGAAGGCGTCATGGGCTATTACGATGGCATCGCGGTAAGTGATGAGGCAAGTGCTTGGGATGTCGCGCGAGCAACAGAAACGCCAGCAGTGCTGGTTATTGATGGTCGCGGTCGTGCGCGTTCGATTGCAGCTGAAGTGGCTGGCTTTGCTCGTTTTCGTGAAGACAGTCGCGTAGCAGGGGTAGTGCTGAATCGTGTTTCTCCCATGCTGTATCCACGCCTGAAAGATCTTATTGAAGAAGAGACAGGTGTGCGGGTATATGGCTATCTTCCCAGGCTTGATGATTGCAGTTTGGAAAGCCGTCATCTTGGTTTGGTAACGGCATCTGAAGTTGCCGACTTGCGTGAGAAGCTGAATACGTTGGCTGCTGTTTTGGAAGAAAGTGTTGATATTGACGGTCTTCTGGATTTGGCAAATACAGCTTCTGAACTTGGTAGTTGCGACTGGCAGGGTGTGGTGTCGCAGCAATTTGAAAATGTGCCACGCATTGCGGTGGCTCACGATGATGCTTTTTGCTTCTATTACGCGGATGCGTTGCGATTGCTGCAGCATTTGGGTGCTCAGCTTGTAGAGTTTTCTCCTCTTGCAGATGTGGGTTTACCAGAGGGCGTGTCTGGCTTGTATTTGGGCGGCGGCTATCCTGAATTGCATGCTGCCGAATTAAACGGAAACAGGTCGATGTGTGCTTCGATAGCGCGCGCTATTCGTGCTGGTCTGCCAACTATTGCCGAGTGCGGCGGCTTCATGTATCTGCATGACGTTCTTGAAGATAACGATGGAAATACGTATTCGCAGGTCGGTGTTGTAGACGGCGCTTCTTTTAAAACCGATAAGTTGGGGCGTTTTGGCTATATCACCCTTACTGCTTCGTATGGTGGCTTGCTTGTTGAAGAAGGCGATAAGCTGCGGGCGCACGAGTTTCATTACTGGGATAGTGAAAACCCAGGTGCGGCGTTTATTGCCGAAAAGCCTCAGTCAGGTCGCACGTGGAAATGTGGCATATCAACACCTACGCTGTATGCGGGTTACCCACACTTGTATCTGCCTTCGTGTCAGAAGGCAGCTCAGCGTTTTGTTGAAGCCTGCGTAGCTTACGGCGAGTGCTAGCTATCTGCTTACTGATTAGCTTTCTAAATCGCTTGGCTCTTCTTCAGTTGTAGTTTCTGCTTCAACTTCAGCTGTAGGCGCTTCTTTCTTCTGCATTTTAATGGCACCAAGTGCTGCGACCAGCGATATTACGAAGAACGTCGCAAGTGCGGCCATGGCAATTTGCATACCCCATTGATCGGCCATAAAGCCTGTTAGTGCAGTAAAGGCGAAACCGCCTATGCCGGTAGCTGCTGTAATCATGCCCGTTGCGGTAGCGGTTTTCTTGCCAGCAAAGGGAAGCATCATGGTAAGTACGCAGGGATAAATTGCGCCACTTGCAAAGCCCAGCGGTACGACCAGTGCCATAACCATCCAGCTGCTGGTTGAAAGAGCAATCAGGCCAGTAACACAGGGAATAGCAATAATTGAGGCAACCAGAATCTTCTTAGCGTGATGCGAAAAACGACCAACTAGCAGACGTGACGGAATCATGACGGCCCAGTACAGCGAAAGTGCAAGTTTGCCCGTGCTTGCATTGAATGTATCGGTGAACAAGGTATCGACGAAGAACGAGAAACCGTTCTCGAAGCCAACATAGATGCACATGATGACGCAGAGCAACAGGATGCCGCCGATAATAAAGCGACCTGTTGAGCGCTGTGTTTCGGTAGTTTCAGCTTCCTCGCGCGCATCGGCACCCGAACGCCATATGCCAGCCAAGGCAATAATCGTTGCGATTCCTAGTACTGCGAAGAGCATGCGCCAGCCAGCGCCCAGATCTAGGTAGAACGAAACAACAATCGGGGCCACTACTGCGCCAAGGGCGTACATCGATGTGATGTAGCCAATCTTGCGTTTACCTGTGCGAGGATAGGCATCTGCCACGGTAGCAATGGCGGTAAACTGCATTGTGCTGGTGGTAAGGCCCAGCAAGAACATGCTGCCTACGAACAGCTGACTTGTGCGTGTGAAAAGGACTAGTGCGGTGGCAATAAGCTGGATTACCAGAATAATCTTCATGCTTTTCGCTTTGCCTGTTCTGTCGACCCAGGCGCCTAACAGTAGGGGAGCCAACATATCGGCAAGCAGTTCGATGGCAGCAAACAGACCCATCGAAGTGGTGGAAAGGTCGTATTCTTGACCGACGCTGTACAGGCTGGCTTGGTAGCCGCCTGACTCAAAGCCATTAACAAAGATGATAAGGAACAGGACAATCCATAGGATGTCGCGACGAACTCGACTCGAAGTTGCTTGCGTATCAGTCATGACAGGTCCTCTCCGTCAGTGAATGCGCATCCTGTTCTTTTGTGTTTTAGCGGCGTTTCAGCATGCGTTTCTGCGCGTACAGCATTTTGTCGGCTTGAGAAATAAGCTGCGATCGACTGGTGTCGGGCGAATCACACACGGCATAGCCGATGGTACAGGCTAGCCTGTATTCAAGCTGTGCTTCCAGCGTTGCTTCTTTCAGCGATTCCTTAATTGTTCGGCAAACGCTTTCAGGGTCAACATTGTTCATTCTGCTGCAAATCGCAACGAATTCATCGCCGCCCCAGCGTGCTGCAAAGGCGTTGACCTTTCCGCATGCGCGGCGCAGTGCGTTGGCCATTACTTGAAGGGCATGGTCGCCTTCCAGATGACCATAGGTATCGTTAATTTCCTTGAACTTATTCAGGTCCATGATGAACAAAGCAAGCGGCTGGTCGGAGGATACATGCGTAAGGCGTTCTTCCAAGAAAACATCTGCGCGACGGCGATTATTCAGACCCGTTAGTGCATCGCTTGAAATGCGTGCTTCTTGCATTGACATTGTGACAAATACAAGGGATACCATGATGCACGCTGCGACTACGGGTGTTCCTGCGACTAGCATGTCAACAATACCGGCAATGACGAAGGGAGCCATGAACATCATAAAGGTTAAGCTTGTGCGTCGATCAAGACGTGTTGTTGCCTGTCGATAATGATGAATGGCAATAATGGTAGCAATAACGATGTAGCACAAAGGAATAATGGTAATTGCGGTATGCATGTACCCATAGGTCATAGTGCCATCGGGAAGATAGATAACGTTTTGTCTGGTGAAGAGCCCAATAATATGAAGCACTGGAACAATCGTTACAGGAATTGCAGCTAGTATTCGCAGACGTCGGCTGTTGGTAATAACACTGTTGAAGTGCGCCAAGGTGTAGCAAAGCCAAAAGTATGCAGCAAAGGCAACGGCGGTAACATTGACGCCATTCACAATAGCCATAAGGACATCATTAGCTGCAACAAGGTCACTGCTAAAGATTGCCCAAATTGCATCACCTATTACGAATACCAGGAATGCAGTAAGGATTAAGAAGAAAAAACGTACTTGGGTTTCGCTGCCGCTATCACGTGAAATGGTGCCTGCAATAATGACTGTGAGCGCAATGCACAGCACATCAACGATGAGATACGCTACAAGGAATTGAAGGCTTGTAACCATAGAGACCCATAACATTGTGCTAATAGGACCTGTACAGAATACCATCGAAATGGTAGGAAAGAATACGCAGTAAAGTAACGGTGACTTAACCACTTTGTGAAAGTTAATTCATTGGTACAATGCCTAAAAGGATGTGACAACAAAGTATGGTGTCACATTTTTTAGTGTCGCGTGAAGGTCGCATTTGAAAGGGGCTTGCGTGGCCGCTAAGCCTATTATGGTGCAGGGCACAATGTCAGGGGCAGGAAAAAGCCTGCTCGTAGCAGGCTTGTGCCGTATCTTTGCGCAAGACGGCTATCGTGTGGCGCCGTTTAAATCCCAAAACATGGCCTTGAATTCGGCGATTACCGCCGAAGGCGCTGAAATGGGGCGTGCCCAGGTTGTTCAGGCTGAAGCGGCGGGTATTGCTCCTGAAGTGGCCATGAACCCCATTTTATTGAAACCAACGAACGATACTGGTTCGCAGGTTATCGTGAATGGTCGCGCTATCGGAACCATGAGCGCGCGCGATTACTTTGCCTTCAAGCATCAACTGGTGCCCGACATCATGAAGGCTTACAACGATTTAGCAAACCGCTTCGACATCATTGTTATTGAAGGTGCCGGCAGTCCTGCTGAAGTTAATCTAAAAGACGATGACATCGTTAACATGGGTATGGCGCGCATGGCGTCTTCCCCTGTGTTGCTGGCGGGTGATATTGATCGCGGGGGCGTGTTTGCTCAGCTGCTTGGTACGCTTATGCTGCTTGAAGAAGATGAGCGGGCGATGGTGCGCGGGCTTATCGTGAATAAGTTCCGTGGTGATAAAACCATTCTTGACCCTGGCCTTGATATTCTACGTGAGCGTAGCGGTATTCCTATTGCAGGCGTTGTGCCGTATACGCTTGTTGATATCGATGACGAAGACAGCCTGTCTGATCGATTAGCCGTGCGCCAGACCGGTGCTTTGATTGATGTTGCTGTTATTCGCTTGCCGAAGGTTTCTAACTTTACCGATTTCATTGCGCTTGATGCGATTGATGGTGTGGGCGTTCGCTATGTTCAGCGTGCAGTTGATCTTGGTCAGCCTGATTTGATTATTCTGCCAGGCACAAAGAACACCATTGCTGACTTGAAGTGGCTGCGTGAAAGCGGTCTTGAAACGGTTTTGTTGAAGCAAGCGGCTGCTGGTACTCCTATTGTAGGCATCTGTGGCGGCTACCAAATGCTAGGGCTTGAAGTTAGCGATCCGCATGGCATGGAAGGTGGCGGAACCGTTCGAGGCGTTGGTTTGCTTCCGCTACGCACGGTGTTTGAACCAGAAAAGCATCAGGTGCAGGTTCGTGGCACGGTTGGTCGCGTAAGCGGCGTGCTTTCTGGCTTATCGGGTGTTTCGTATGAAGGCTACGAGATTCATATGGGCGAAACCTTTGATGTCAATGGTGTGCAAGTTATCGAGCCGCTTGTTTCTTATGACAATGTTTATGGCAGTTACATTCACGGTATTTTCGATACGAAAGAATGTGCCGAAGCGCTGGCTGCGGCGTTATTTGCAGCAAAGGGTTTAGAAGCAAGTGCTGTGCATGCTGTTGATATGAAAGCATACAAAGAAGAGCAATACGACAAGCTGGCTCAGGCTATACGTGAAAACATGGACATGGAACTTGTGTATCGCATTATCAAGGAGGGCGTATGAGCGGCTTAGACAAACTAGTTCACGTAAAGCCTGCTGACATCGAGGCACGCAGCTTCGAGATTATTACGCACGAACTGGGCGACAAGTATATCGATCCAGAAAACGAGCTGGTGATAAAGCGCGTTATTCACACTTCTGCGGATTTTGACTATGCCGATACACTGGTCTTTTCTGAACATGCAACCACGCTTGGTGTTGAAGCACTTCGCAGTGGTTGTTCCATTGTGACTGATACCAAGATGGCGGCTTCGGGTATCAATAAGCGTGTGCTCGCGAAGTTTGGCGGTGAAGTGTACAACTTCATCTCCGATGCTGATGTAGCGGACGAAGCAAAGCAGCGTGGGCTTACTCGTTCAGCAGTATGTATGGAACGCGCTGCTGCGTTGAATAAACCGCTTATTTATGCGGTAGGCAATGCGCCGACTGCTCTTGTTCGCCTGTATGAAATGCTGCAGGCAGGCGAAATGTCCTGTGAGCCCGCGCTTATCGTGGGTGTGCGCGTGGGCTTCGTGAATGTTGTTGAATCAAAAGAGCTAATTTGCGAGCTTGATGTGCCGCACATTGTGGCACGTGGTCGTAAGGGTGGCAGCAATGTTGCTGCTGCAATTTGTAATGCCTTGTTGTACTTAGCAAGTAATAACGTTCGGGAATAAATGGGATAAAGCAAGGGGACTTTGTTTCATTTAAGTATTGTCTCGCGTGCAATAAGGTGCGCGAAGGGGAAAGGGGATTTTAATGGCAATACTGAACAACGAGTCAGGGCAATATGCCGCAAATTTCGTGCAAGACGCACTTGGCGCGCCTGATATGCCTCTCGACTTCAAGAAGATTTACGATAAGTTTTCTCATCGTATTGTGTGGGTTGACGGCAAGGTTGTTCCAGGTGCATTCCAGATGAATACCGCTTGGTACAGTGCTGTTCCCGAGCGTGACCCCATTTTCATGGAACATTGCCATGACGACGCTGACGAATTGATCGGTTTTATTGGTTCTGATCCTTCGAATCCCAATGACTTGGGTGGCGAAATTGAATTTACCCTGGGTGGCGAAGCTCATCTGCTGACGAAGTCCACCATCATTTTTGCGCCAGCTGGTTTGGCTCACAACCCGATGCGCATTCTGCGTGTCGACCGTCCTATTTTCCATTTCTCGGTCGTCACCACGCATATGTACGACGGCGAAGCCACCTACCGTTAATGTGAAAAAGGGATAGTCTCTTTCCTCGCATTTTGAGCGAGGCGGAGACTATCCCTTATTGGAATCGTTTCCAACTACAGTGGACGTGTAGTGGGGGCGGTGCCACCATCAAGAACGAAACGAATACGCTCTTCAAGGCGTTCGGCGGTAACGATTTCGTCGAACAAGGGTGTTTGCATGCCGTCGGCTACAAGCACGATGTAAGGCACTGCAGCAACGGCAAACTTGATGCGCAGTTTTTTGTTTTCGTCGATGTTTATCAGGCAGAACTTCACCTTGCCACCAAAGCGTTCGTCAAGCGCTTCAAGGGTGGGTGTCATTGCATTGCAGAAGGTACACCAACCAGCGGTGAATTCGATAATGCAAGGAACCGTGCTGTTCACAACTTCTTGCTCGAATGTTTCTTCGGTAATCTCGTAAACCATTGCCGCTCCTTCGCTGCGTTTTCTTTTATGGTTTCATCGTAGCGTATCGCTCGTTCGCAAAGTACAAGGCTTGATACAATGGCGTTATGAAATCAATTCTGGAACACGAAAACGTAGAAGCGTATGTCCGCAATAATGCGGCTTTGCGTGCCGCTATTGGCTTGGACAAGGATGCTTCGTTTGTTCTGAATGATTTGGGCGTGGGTGAACACAACATTAACTATCGCTTTGACGTACCTGAAACAGGGCAGTCGTTTGTTCTTCGAATTAATGTGGCATCCCAGCCGTTTCATAAGAATCAAGTTGCTTATGAATATGCCGCACTTCAAGCGCTTGTTGAAAGTGGCTGCACGCCGAAAGTTTACTATCTGGATGATTCGGCTTCAGCGCCAGGGAAGGGCGTGCTTGTCATCGACTATTGCGAAGGCAGTCAGCTTGATTTCGACAATCTTCGCCCTGGTGATGTGCGTTGTGCCATACAGATGATGGCCGATGTGCATGCGGTGCCTGTGAAAGACAACTGCCCTTTGTATCGCCCAGCTGATCCTTTGCGCGATTTATTTAATGAATGCGTTCAACGTTTTGAGGTGTATCGTTCGTCAGCGTTCGAGGACGCGCGCATTACGAAGTGGACCGAAGCGTTTTTTGCGGCTGCTCAAAATGTGCTGGACATGTCGTATAGTGCGAAGGATTGCTCACACATCATTAATACGGAAACCCTGCCGTCTCATTTTCTTATTCCTGCTTCAGCGGCAGCTGCTGCATCAGCACCGTCAAGTGTGGGGCGTTTTTGCGATGCGCCAGGTTCGTTCATAGATTGGGAACGTCCCATTGTGGGTGAAGTAGCGCAGGACGTTGCCTATTTCGTTTCACCGACATCGACGTTTTGGGATTGCGATTTCTTGTTCCCGCCTGATCAGGTAGAAGCGGTCGTTGAGGACTATTGGCGCGCAGTTGATGGTCGCTTTGAACGTGGTGGGTTCGACAAGCGTTTTCGCAGCTGGCGCATGATGACGGCGCTTCGTTCAACCACGTGGTTCTGTCGCGCGCTTACGATTTATCATGCTGATTCGCAGGTTCATCAGACCGAAAAGACCGCACGCAAATTGCCCACGTATTTGTCTGACGACTTTATGGGCATGCTAGCCAAGGATTGCTTCGGCTTGTAATTGCAGTTAAGCAGGACTTTTTAAGCTTCAACCGTGCAAGCTCGACGGAATTCTTCACGTTGCTCGTCGCTGATAGCAAGCTGGTTATGAATGAAATCTTCTACTGAACCGTAGCTTTCAACAACAGCTTCCCAGAATGCGGTGATGTTTTCGGGGCGTGCGCGATGTGAAAAGGTAAGTTCGCGAGCGTACTTTTCATTGCCATTTGCCAATCGCAAGAAACGTTCGTAAATGCGCTTGTAATCCCTGTCGCGCGTTATGTTGGTTTGCAGGTAATCGTTAAGGATGCTTGCTTCGTTAGCGCCAAGAACGGTGAGAATGAGAAGCGCCATGATGCCAGCGCGGTCTTTTCCGCCCGAACAATGCACGTAGACAGGTTGACCTTTCATGGCTCGGTTGAATATCTCATGAATGCCTATGCGCATTTGGCCCACGGTTAGCGGGTTAGCAAGCGATCGATAAAAGTGGTCAGGATTACAAGCAACATCGCGTCCAATAACACGTGTACCCGCAGCAGGTTCGGTGTATTCGATACCGACCTTTTCTTCGTCATAGAAGGGGATGTGTAAGTTTTCGACGCCTTCGATGCAGGGGTCGGGTTTTTCGCTGCGCTCCCAGCCTGTTCGTAAAACAATAACGCAAGAGATACCAAGTTCATTAAACAGTTTGTCGCGGTCATTGTTTGAAAGCTCGAACAAGGCACCGCCGCGATAGAACAAACCAGGCTTAACGGCACGACCGCTTTGGGCGTAAATGCCGCCAAGGTCGCGTACGTTGCCGATGTTTTCGAGTTCGATGATGTTGGTATTCGTCTTCATGTGCAGATACGCATTGTAACTAAAGCAGAGAGCTTTCTATAAGGATTTCGAGTGAGTTCCTAACTTTGCACACTAATGTAACCGATTGTCTCTGTTAATATACCCCCAGGGGGTATATGAAAGGAGACCTATGAGTGTTCAAGAATGCTCCTGCAGGCATAAGGCAACGCCTCGTGGCGATGAATTTCAGGAAGGCCTGCAAAAGCGTTTAAACCGCGCTATCGGGCAACTTGGAGGCGTTAAAGCCATGATTGACGATAACCGCTATTGCGGTGATGTTTTGTTGCAGCTTGCTGCCGCTGAAAAGGCTATCCATCGTGTAAGCGAACTCGTTTTGGAAAATCACTTGCATACCTGCGTGGTTGAACAGGTACGTCAAGGCAATGAAGAAGTGGTTGATGAAGCCATGGATTTGATTCGAAAGTTTGGCAGCCGCTAATGACAACGCAGCGCTTTGACATAACGGGTATGACGTGCGCGGCTTGTTCTGCGCGTGTTGAACAGGTGACTACTGAAGTGCCTGGTGTTGAAAAGGCTGTCGTTAACTTGTTGAAGAATAGCATGGATGTCACGTACGATGGCTCGCCTGAAACCATTTCTGCTATTGAAACAGCAGTTGATAAAGCGGGTTACGGTGCCGCTCCTCGTGTTGAAGGTGTGGGGGCAACAACGGGCGGCGCTGCTGTGCCAGCACGTCCTGTGAACGCGGCGGCACAAGAAGCTAAGTCGGTTCGACTGCGTCTTATCGTCAGCTTCATCTTTGCTATTCCTTTGTTCTATCTGGACATGGGTAACATGTGGGGCTGGCCTTTACCAGCATGTTTCCTTGGTGCCGAAAATGCCATGACTCTGGGTTTGACTCAGTTGCTACTGGTGACTCCCATTGTGTTTGTAAACTTCAAATTCTTTCGTAATGGGTTTAAGGGACTTATTCACCGTTCACCCAACATGGATACCTTGGTGGCGCTGGGCGCGACTGCTTCAATGATTTACAGCATTGCGCAGTTGTATCACGTGGGTATCGCGCTTGGTGCGGGTAGCTTGCATGAAGCACATATGGCCTCAATGGATTTGTACTTCGAAGGCGCTGGCATGATTCTTACGCTAATCACGCTAGGGAAATACTTTGAAGCGCGTTCGAAGGGCCGTACGACCGATGCCATTACGGCGTTAATGAATCTTGCACCCAAAACAGCCATGCTGGTTGCTGATGATGGCAGCGAACAGGAAGTTCCAGTTGAACATGTGCAGCCTGGCGATGTATTGGCTGTGTATGCGGGGCAGGGCATTCCTGTTGATGGCGTTGTGGTTGATGGCTTTGGTGTGGTTGATGAATCAGCGCTGACAGGCGAAAGCGTTCCCGTTGAAAAGCAGGCTGGCAGCAACGTTACAGGTGCTACGGTGAACACGGCAGGCTTTTTCAAGATGCGTGCCGAGCGCGTTGGTGCTGATACGGCGCTTGCTCATATTATTGCTCTTGTGGATGATGCTACCAGCACCAAGGCGCCTATTCAGCGCCTTGCGGATCGTATTAGCTCGGTGTTTGTCCCCGTGGTTATTGGTATTGCAATAGTGGTGTTTGTGCTGTGGCTTGTCCTTTCTGGAATGGATGTTTCGAAGGCAGTTGTTCACAGCATTGCGGTACTGGTTATTAGTTGTCCGTGTGCTTTAGGCTTGGCTACACCAACGGCCATTATGGTGGGTTCTGGTCGTGGTGCGTCGCAGGGCATTCTTATCAAGAGTGCCGAAGCGCTGGAAAACGCTCATGACCTGTCAACAGTTGTGCTTGATAAGACAGGCACACTGACAAAAGGTGCGCCCGAGGTAACTGATGTAATTGCAGCTGAAGGCATCGAGCAATCTGATTTGCTTATGTTGGCGTACGGCTTAGAAAAGAAAAGCGAGCATCCGTTGGCTCGTGCTATTTGCACCTTTGCTGCCGAGCAAAAAAGCGATCAGTTGCCTATAAAAGACTTTCGGCAGATTCCCGGTCGTGGTCTTGCGGGCATAACAGAAGGTGCTGAAGCATTTGGTGGTAATGCGGATTTAATGGCTGATGCGGGTATTGCACTTGGGGCGCTTGAGGCGCGCGCGGAACAGCTTGCACAAGAAGGAAAAACTCCACTGTTCTTTGCATGGGGTAATCAGCTTCTGGGTCTTATCGCGGTAGCTGATCAGCTGAAACCAAGCAGTGCAACTGCTGTGCGTGAGCTTGAGGCTTTGGGTATACATACCGTAATGCTGACAGGTGATAACGAACGTACCGCAGCAGCTATTCAGCAGCAGGTAGGTGTTGACGAGGTTATTGCTGGTGTCCTGCCTGATGGAAAAGATGCTCAGATTCGTCGACTTGCTGAAGTGGGTAAGGTTGCCATGGTGGGTGACGGAATTAATGATGCCCCAGCTTTGGCTCGTGCCGATGTTGGTATTGCAATTGGTGCCGGCACCGATGTGGCAATCGAAAGCGCCGATATGGTGCTGGTTCGCAACGATCTCATGGATGTCGCTGCTTCAATTCAGCTTTCGCGCGCAACGATGCGCAACATTAAGCAGAATCTGTTTTGGGCACTGTTCTATAACGTCATTTGTATTCCTGTAGCTGCGGGTGTTTTTTCGTCGTTTGGAATCACGTTGACACCTGATATTGCGGCAGCTGCTATGAGTTTAAGCAGCATTTTTGTGGTAACGAACGCTCTGCGTTTGCGTGCGTGGAAACCGAAGTGGTCTGCGCAAGAAATAAGTAAGGCCTAAAGGAGGGCATCATGAGTTTGTTTAGCGCAAAAGAAGTAGTTGAATTGAATGTCGAAGGCATGCATTGCCCGAAGTGCGTTGCACGCGTTACTGAAGCACTTGAAGCTGTTGATGGTGTTACTGCTGTCGATGTTCGCTTGGAAGATAATGCTGCCACCGTTGAAGGCCGAGGCCTTGATTCCGCAGCATTGATTGCTGCCATTCAAGCCATCGATTTTGGTGCCTCCCTGGCTGAATAGTGCAACAAAAGGTCGAATTCTTTATTGCAAAAGAAAGAACGAACCGCCGCTGTGAAGGAGGGGGAGGCGGCGGTTCGTTATTCTACTAAGGCGAGCCTTGTGTTTGGAGGAAGGACTTCGCCGTGCTTCAGACTGTCTCGATTATAAGACGATGTCTAGCAAAAGACAATATCTATTTTTGAAAGAATGAGCAATTCTCCTCATTAAGCAAAATAATCGGATTTAATCGACAGATAGACACTGCATCAGGCATGCATAATGCCCCATGAATGCTATAACTGCTCTTTGTATTTCATTGCTAATGTGATCGCCTAAATCCTGTTGCAGTCATTTTTGCGATTGGTGTGCCCAAATCGTCGGTGATATCGACGGTATAAAACGCAAGCGATCGGCCACTTTTATCGGCGCTGCAGGTGGCAATAAGCTTGCTTCCACGTGTCACATTGAAGTACTGAATGGAATTACTTACACCCATGGTGGGCTCTTCGCCAATGTTGCAAGCAATGGCAAGTGCAAAGTCAGCCAGTGTAAAGATAGCCCCGCCCATAACATTACCCATGGCGTTCAGATGAATATCAGTGATATCGAATTCGCAGACTGCGTGGCCACGTTCAGCTTCAATAACACGGCAGCCGCATGCTTCGGTTGCGAAACGATCACCCGCAAACAGTTCGCGCACTTCTTCGATGGGGCAATTCTCGTCAATCATGAAAGCTCTTTCTGTCGGTGTTTACAGGCGTAGTGTAGCAGTGAAAACACCGACGGCCGGCGTGCAAGTAATGATGCTTAAATTACTCAACAATTATTGCTTAGAGCGGCTTGTCGGAAAGAGGGCGATGCACTTCGCCTTGCCCCAATTCAAGAACGCGAATCTCGTCACCTGCACGTACAACACCTGGTTCAACAACCCATCCAAAGATACCCTCGCGAGGGAAAATGCAGTCGCCAGCCAGGTAGTAGATAGCGCAGCGCGTGTGGCAAACCTTGCCAATCTGCGAAACTTCGACGATTGCGGTACCAACTTTAAGGCGCGTACCAAGCGGCATACCTTTGATGTTGATGCCCTGGGTTGTAATGTTTTCTGCGAAGTCGCCCCAGCCGACATCAAGACCATGTTCGCGAGCAGCATCAATCGACTCTTGTGCCAAGAACGATACCTGACGATGCCAGTCACCTGCATGTGCATCAGTGGCAACACCAAAGTCATTTACCAGTTCGATAAAGCCAGCTTCGGCGGGTGCTTTGCGCGTGCCTTTGCGCTCGGAAATGTTGACGGATAACACTGTTCCTGTATCTCCTTCAACAGGAGCGGGGCCCTGATCAGAAACCATAAGGAGGTTATCAATGCCCAGATCTTCCGCAAGTGCTTTTGCGGTTTCGTTTTCTTTAATTTCAGGATTGATTTTTGAACAATGAGAACTGACGTCGGTCATCCGTTGCACCTTTCCTTAGGGTCGACGCAACGGCTGCCACCCCGAAGCGCCCGGTGCAAGGATATGTTCTCGCGCTCCGCTGCACGACGGAAAGCTATAAGCGACGCGAGTGAATCTCGGCTCGGACGAGGATAACATATTCTCGTCCGAGAATTGTTCACAATTTGCTATTGTGCATCAAGAAAGATGCTCTACTGCAGTAGCTAGCTGATTAAGCGCGCGTGCCAAGTAGGTACGCTGCGTAGCCAGGTTAATGCGAATAAAACCATCGCCTTCCTTGCCAAACATATCGCCACAATCAAGCCAAAGTCCTGCTTCGTCTTCTATGAAGCGTTGCAGTTTAGAGCCGTACAGACCAAGTGCGCGGCAATCAATCCAAGCCAGATACGTGCTGCCCGAATCGATAAGAGTTAGCTGAGGTGTGCGTTGTGCAAGGGTGTCGGCTACCAGCTTCCAATTGTCTTCCAGATAAGTTTTCAGCTCGGTAAGCCACTGTTCGCCATGTTCGTAAGCTGCTTGAGTTGCGACAAGTCCCAGCGTGTTTCCTTCGAAAAAGCCAGTAGCTTCGACAGCTTGACGGTAGGTGCGACGCAAATCTTCGTTAGGAATAACTGTGTTCGCAATCTGCAGTCCAGCCAGATTGAACGTTTTTGAGGCGCTAGTGCATGCAATAGCGTGCTGAGCGATGTTTTCATCAAGCGTCAAGAATGGCGTGTGTTTATGACCAGGGCGAGCAAAGTCCATATGAATCTCGTCGCTGACAATAATCACGTCGTGTTGCACGCAGATTTCACCGAGCTTTGTTAGTTCGGCAGTGCTCCAAACGCGTCCGCCCGGATTATGGGGGTTGCACAGTAAGAATAGCTTCACCTTGTTTTCGGTGATAGCTTGCTCAAAAGCATCGAAGTCGATGGAGTAAGCGTTGTTTTCAAACACAAGTGGGGTATTTACAAGCTTGCGTCCGTTGTTGGTAATAACGCTTCCGAAGGGGTAGTACACCGGCTGCTGAATAAGAACTGCATCGCCAGGTTGTGTAAACGCGCGCACGGCAGCAGCAAGCGCATAAACCACGCCAGGTGTAATAGTTACTTGTTCAGCAGGAACGTGCCAGCCATAACGGCGTGAGCACCAGTTATCCAATGCTTTGAAGTATCCATCGGTGGGCATGGTGTAGCCAAAGATGCCGTGCTGGGTACGAGCGGCAATGGCATCAAGGATTTCGGGTGCGGTGGGGAAGTCCATATCCGCCACCCACAGCGAAAGCAAATCGGGTGAACGATGACGTGCTTCGGCAAAGTCAAACTTCAGGCAATCCGTGCCATGTCGTTCGACTGGCGTATCAAAATCATAAGGCATGCTGAGGTCCTTTCATTTTTGGGTTGTTTGGGAGCGGGTGAAGCGAGGTAAGGTAAAGCCAAAGGAGCCGAGAAATCCACTTTTGCCTAGGTTTGGCAAAAGTTAGTTCGAGGCCACGACGCGTCGAGCG
>JAZQRZ010000149.1:0-1563 GCA_045629845.1 Eggerthellaceae bacterium
AAACGACAACTCGATTGTAGAAGCCCGATCGAACAGGATGTTCTTAAACTTCGTATGATGTGCATCCTTTGCACGCAGAAACTTAAACGTTGCCTCGGGGATACTCATAGGCGCAAGTGCATAGCACATGTCAAATATGCCATCGGTTGGGTCGGCATCGGGACAAATACGAAAACCGCCACCATAGGTAGGCCCAATTTGAATGGTAAGCATATGAATGGGCACATTAATGGTTCGAGCGCCATCTAACAAAGCCGAACACTGAAAGATATCAAGGTGGTGAAACAGCTGATTAATGCCACTCTTCAAATAAAGAATTGTTCCCTGCTCACCCGTGCGTTGTCGGCGTTCAACCGTATCAAGAGCAATGGCTGCATCCAAACCAAACGACAACGTTTCAACGAAGAATTCGCCGTTGCAATTTCCTACATCAACTGCAACTTCATCCGCATCAAGAAACTGCACAACAGCATCGGGGACCGATTCCGACATACCAAGCGTACGTGCATAGTCATTCCCTGAACCGACAGGAATAATGCCAAATCGAGGACGAGCGTCTGAAGGAATGCGCATAAGGCCGTTTACTGCTTCATGAATAACGCCATCGCCACCAAGGGTAATTACGGTTTCGTATGCAGAACCTTGGGTTTCAGCAATTTCGGTAGCGTGACCCGCGCGCTCGGTTAGCCGGAAGTCGACATTACCTTCGCCCAGCCATTGGACAAGTAAGTCATATGCAATACGCGCTGCTTCCCGCCCATTACCGCGCTGCGCCGCTGGGTTGGCAATAAGAAGCGTCTTTCCATTGGAAATGTCCATAAGGACATAATACCTGATAAAAACCCTAAGGGATAGAATGACCGAACGATTGGGGAGTCTCCCTTTTCTTGCGAAAGTGCAAAAATGGGGAGTCTCCCCATTTTTACACTTTCGCCTTATTTGCCGTCGCGAAGAGCCTTTAACTTAGCAAGCGTTTCAGCATCAATACGACCAGCAATGGTTCGCTTTTCGGCAATCTTGGGGGCTTCATCAAGTACCGCATCGTGATAATAGCGATCAACTTCAATACTGAAACCTTCGGCACTCATGCGGTCAACACCAAGACCAAATACCGTATCTTGAATGCTTGCATCGCTTGTTACCACCAGCACTTCAAAGCCATTTTCGCGACTTTCATGTGCCAGCTTTTCGATAACCTTGTCTGCAGAACTGCCTGCAGGCGAAAACACAACGCTAACACCGCCGACCTTCTGCTCTTCGCCCGTCGATTCGAGATTTCCCCCGCCGTCGAAAACAACGGTTGCCCTGTATTCGTGGCCAGCAAAATGCACCACATCGTTGATAAGCATTTCACGCGCACGATTAAACCAATCATGGTCATAATCAGGCATGTCAAGCGACACGTTTTTATAACGGCTACCCGAACGCAGCACGTTAAAGCCATCAACGATTAATATGCGCTTGCGGTCTTTCACGTTGTCCCAGTTCTAGGTTACACCTACACCAGCAAGCTTAAGACCAGTTCTGACGCAGCCACTCGTACATGCAAGCAGTTGCAGACTG
>JAZQRZ010000150.1:0-11337 GCA_045629845.1 Eggerthellaceae bacterium
AGTACTATGCCAGCAAGGCCAAGAAAGATGGCTACGAGCAAATCGCCGAGATTTTCCTCGAGACTTCGCGCAATGAAAAAGAACATGCGAAGCTGTGGTTCAAGTATCTGCATGATGGTGACGTGCCCGACACGTTGACTAACCTGAATGACGCAGCTGATGGTGAAAACTACGAGTGGACCGACATGTATGACGAGTTCGCTAAGGTTGCTGACGAAGAAGGCTTCAAGGAAATTGCTGCGAGGTTCCGTTTGGTCGGTGCTATTGAAAAGCATCATGAGGATCGTTATCGCAAGCTTATTGGCAATATCGAAGAAGGTATTGTGTTCTCGCGCGATGGCGATCGCACTTGGATCTGCCGTAACTGCGGACACATTGTTATTGGTAAGGAAGCCCCCGAGATTTGCCCAACATGCGCTCATCCGAAGGCTTACTTCGAACTGCGTGCAGAAAACTACTAAGATTTCTTGCTCGCTACACTTAAGTAGTAATCCCGGAGAGGTAAAGCTCTCCGGGATTTCTTTTTCAGGAGCTAATACCTACAACTTTACGCAGAATGTGGCGGGAAGGTGACGAATCGATAAAGTTTTCCCATGGTGGTGCAAGGATGATATAGTACGTATCTGTTAGCACTCGGCTTATGCGAGTGCTAACTTTTGAAACTAGGTATTAATTGTCGAGCAAGAAGGAAGGCAATAACAATGGCATTGAAACCGTTGGGCGATCGCGTAATCGTCAAGGTCGACGAAGCTGAAGCTCAGACTGCTTCGGGTCTGTATCTGGCCACCGAAGCCAAGGAAAAGCCGACGACTGGCGTTGTTCTCGCTGTAGGCGAAGGCAAGCTTGATAAGGACGGCAACAAAGTGCCCGTGCCTGTAAAGAAGGGCGACAAGGTTATCTTCGGCAAGTACGGCGGAACTGAAGTTTCCTATGACGGCGAAGATGTTCTGATTCTTCGCGCGGACGACATTTACGCTATCTGTGAATAAAAAACGTCATTAAGGAAGGAAAAGAACAATGGCGAAAGACATTAGGTTTGAAGCCGACGCACGTGGCGCGCTGGCAACTGGCGTCACCAAGCTGGCTGATGCTGTTAAGGTTACGCTTGGCCCCAAGGGCCGTTATGTGGCTATCGAAAAGTCCTATGGTGCTCCGCTCATCACCAACGACGGTGTTACGGTTGCTCGTGAAGTTGAACTGGAAAACCCGGTCGAGAACATGGGTGCTCAGCTCGTGCGCGAAGCTGCTGTAAAGACTAACGATGTGGCTGGTGACGGTACCACCACCGCTACGCTGCTTGCCGATGTTATCGTTCGCGAAGGTCTGCGCAACGTAACGGCTGGCGCTGATGCCCTGGGTATCCGTCGTGGTATTCAGAAGGCAACCAACGCTGTTGTCGAGCAGATTAAGAAGGACTCCAAGAAGGTTTCCACCAAGGAGCAGATTGCTAACGTTGGCACCATTTCTGCTGGCGATGCTGAAATCGGCGAGAAGATTGCCGAGGCTATGGATGTTGTTGGCAAGGACGGCGCAATTTCCGTCGAAGAAAGCCAGACGTTCGGCATGGAAATGGAAGTCGTCGAAGGTATGCAGTGGGATCGCGGCTACATTTCGCCGTACATGGCTACTGACATGGAGCGCATGGAAGCTGTCCTGAAGGATCCGTACATCCTGCTGACCGACCAGAAGATTTCTAACATTCAGGACATGATTCCGCTGCTGGAAGAAGTTATGAAGTCTGGTCGTGCACTGCTCATCGTTGCTGAAGACGTTGAAGGCGAAGGCCTGGCTACGCTGCTGCTGAACAAGCTGCGCGGCACGCTGAATGTTGTTGCTGTTAAGGCTCCGGGCTTCGGCGATCGTCGTAAGCGCATTCTGGAAGACATGGCTATCGTTACTGGCGGTCAGGTTATTGCCAAGGACTTTGGCATGACGCTGGCTGACGCAACGGTTGCTGTTTGTGGTCATGCTCGTTCCGTCAAGGTTACCAAGGACAGCGTGCTTATCGTTGATGGCGCTGGCAAGAAGGCCGACATCAAGGCTCGCATCGGCCAGATCAAGGCTGAACTTGACAACACCGACAGCCAGTTCGACCGCGAAGAGCTGCAGGAACGTCTGGCCAAGATGTCTGGTGGCGTTGCTGTACTGAAGGTTGGCGCTGCTACCGAACCTGAACTGAAGGAAAAGAAGTCCCGCATCGAAGACGCTCTGCAGGCAACTCGTGCAGCTGTCGAAGAGGGCATCGTTGCTGGCGGCGGCGTTGCACTCGTGAACGCACTGCCTGCTCTGAAGAAGGTTGAATGCGACGACAAGGACGAAGAAGTTGGCGTTGACATTATCCGCAAGGCTATCGAAGCACCGCTGCGCGCTATCGCTCAGAACGCTGGCTTTGAAGGCTCCGTTGTGGTTGAAAAGGTCAAGGGTCTGAAGAAGGGTGAAGGCCTGAACTGTGCGACGGGCGAATATGGCAACCTGATTGCTATGGGCGTTTCTGACCCGGTTAAGGTTACGCGTACGGCTCTCGAATCCGCTGCTTCCGTGGCTGCTCTCATCCTTATCACCGAGGCAACCATCAATGAGATTCCGAAGGAAGCTGACGCTGCAGCCGCAGCTGCCGCAGCAGCTGCAGCTGGCATGGGCGGCGGCATGATGTAATTGATTTCGCCGTTCTGTCGAACGGTGAAAGCGTTGAATCATCATGTGGCTTAAACATGTGAAGTCTGTTGTATGTAGATAAACTCGGCTACAATACGCAACGAAAAATGACGGGACGACCAAGCGGTCGTCCCGTTTCGTGTTTCTAGTGAAAGTGAACATGTGCTCATATGAGTGAATTTATAGATATTGCTATTGATGTAACCCAGGATGCGTTTCTTGACACGCTGTATCTCATCCCGTTTTTGTTTGTGACGTACCTGTTCATGGAATGGCTCGAGCATAAGACGGGGGAGAAAACGCAGCGCGCAATAGAGAAAGCAGGAACGGCTGGTCCAATTGTGGGCGCTGTACTTGGCGTGGTGCCGCAATGTGGCTTTTCGGCTGCTGCTTCTACTTTGTATGCTGGTCGCGTTATCGGTTTGGGCACACTGTTTGCGGTATATCTTTCAACGTCCGATGAAATGCTTCCTATCTTCATTGCGGAACAAGTGCCCGTATCAACAATTGCAGGCATTCTGGTTTTGAAGATTGTTATAGGCATGGTCTTTGGCTTGCTTGTTGATCTTGTTCTGCGTTTAACGCGTCAGCCGCGCGAATCATTGCGCATCCACGAATTGTGCGAACAAGACCACTGTGATTGCTCGCATGATTGTGAGACATGCAAGGACAATCCCGCAGAGGTTTATCACCACCATGATGATTGTTCTGATGGCTGCAGTCACGAGCATCATCATCACGACCACGCACATGATGCAGGTTGGGCTGGTATTGCGAAGAGCGCTCTTAAACATACTGCTCAAGTAACGCTTTTCGTGTTTCTTGTTTCTTTGGCGCTTAATGCGGTGCTTGAAATTGTTGGTGAAGAAGCCCTTGCTTCCTTCCTTAGCGGTAATGAATTAGCAGCAGTGTTTGGTGCTGCAATTGTTGGCCTCATTCCTAATTGCGCTGCCAGTGTGGCTATTGCTCAACTTTATGTTGAAGGTGTACTAGGGTTTGGCGCTTGCATGGCTGGTTTGCTTTCTGCTGCAGGCGTGGGTTTACTGGTTCTTCTTCGCTCAAATCGTCGCCCCGCGCAGAACGTCATCATTATTGTCATCCTTGTTGTCTTTAGCGCTTTGTGCGGATTTGTTATTCAGATGACGGGGATTGCGTTTTAACGGGTGTTTTTCCACAAGGCTTTCATTGACCGCAGCGCCTTACGCCGCTAGAATTATGCTTCGCTCGTTTGGGAATCGGGCCCTTAGCTCAGTTGGTAGAGCAGGGGACTTTTAATCCCAAGGTCGGGGGTTCGAGTCCCCCAGGGCCCACCATCCAAACGCGCTTTGTACGCTGGGGCGTCGTCCAATGGCAGGACTTCGGTTTTTGGTGCCGACTATTGGGGTTCGAATCCCTACGCCCCAGCCATTTTGTTAATGGTTGTAGTACGGAAATGTTGTTTGACCAGGCAGGGTGCTTGGATTCGAACCGATGAGGTGGATTTCCGTTAAGAAAACAGCCCAGTGGGCTGTTTTTAGGAAATCGGGCGGAGTGCTTTAGCACGAAGCCGATATTTCGCGAAGCGAAATGGAATCCCTACGCCCCAGCCATTTTTATGCGCAGAACACCATGATTCGAATCGTTCTCTAACTTCAAGGAAGAGGCAAGTCATGATTGGCATCGTAGACGTTGGTGGGGGAGAACGCGATATTTACGGGGCTGGTGTCCTCGACTTTTGTATGGAACGCGGTATCAATTTTGATTACTGCGTAGGCGTCTCCGCGGGTGCCGCAAATTTGTCTTCTTATCTGGCTGGTCAGATTGGTCGCAACTTCGCTTTCTACACTACGTATAGCTTCCGCTCGCAGTATATGGGCATGGGGCTTTACGCTAAAACAGGCGAATATGCCGACCTTGATTACATTTATGGTGGTCTTTCAAATTCCGATGGCGAATATCCTTTGGATTATCCGGCCATGGTGGCATCGGGAAAGCAGTTAGTTATTGTGGCCACTGATGCAAAAAGCGGCCTTCCAGTGTATTTCACGCTCGACGATATGAAGCAAGATGATTACGCGCCAGTTAAGGCGTCATCGGCGCTTCCTATCGTTAATAAGCCTTATCCAGTTAATGGTCGTCCGTGTTACGACGGCGGGTTGGCTGACCCTATTCCCGTTAGAAGGGCACTGGAAGCAGGCTGCGAAAAGGTGGTAGTAATTCTTACGCGACCGCGTGATTATTATCGCGACCCTGAAGATGATATGGCCTTTGTTCGCTTACTCTTACCGCGTAGGCCGCGTATTGCTGAAGCACTTGCAAATCGTGCGGGTTTGTACAATTTGCAGCTTGACATAGCTAAGAAGTACGAGCGCGAAGGTAAAGTGCTTATTCTGGCGCCCGACGATATTAGCGGTATGAAAACGCTTACCAAAGATCGCGATGCTATCGAAACGCTTTATGCGAAGGGCATGCGCGATGCGTTTGCTATCGAAGATTTTCTGGGGTAATTCTTAGTCGTCAGACTGATTACGCAGCTGCTTTAATACCGCCCGTTTGCGTGCCTTCTTTTCAGCATAGGCTTTCTTTTCTTCGGCATGCTTTTGACGAGCCTGTTCTTCTTTTTCGCGTCCAGCAGCTTTCGCGGCTTTAGCTTGCTTGCGCTGCTGCTTAATGAAAGCGCGGGTTGCTTCGCCTTCTGCGACTGAAAAGCGACAGCCACAGTAGTTTTGGCGATACATGCCAAGTTCGCGACTGATACGCGTAGCTTCGTCGTAGTAGGGGCGATAGTCTTCGAAGAAAGATTGGATACCAACCTGCGCTGCTGCTCGCTCTAGTTCTTCGTGAATGACATCAGTGAATTGGTAGGGGCTGACGGCCAAGGTTGTTGTAAGGGCATCGTAGCCGCCTTCTACAGCAAGACTTGCGGCCTCTTCAAGGCGCAAGCGGTAGCATGCACGGCATCGCTCTTTGCGCCGTTCATCGTCAAGCAGCTCGGCAACCGTTTCAGGCGCGGGCATGTTTTCTGAATCGCTGCCGACGTGCTTCGATCCAAAAGCGGGGCTGAAATCTTTGATAGCTTCGCCGATAGGGGCTACTGTTTCTTCCCAGGCGGCAGGATTGTATTCACCTTCAAGGACTTCAAAGCCTTGATCGGCGGCGTAGTTTTGCAATTCCACGAGACGCTTTTTGTATTCAGCGCGAGGGGCAATGTTGCTGTTGGCGTAAAACACGGTAATGTCATGCCCTTGCTCGACAAGGAGTTTTGTCGGCATGATGGAGCATGGTCCACAGCAGGCATGTACAAGAAGTTTCATTCGTAGGTCTTTCGCGCATGAACGATTAAATCAGAAAACACACCGTATACTATCACGCATGACACTTTTTGATTACACCATACAAGCCCAATCGGGCGCAGCGCGTGCTGGCCGCTTTGAAACGGCGCACGGCGATTTTACGACACCTTTATTCATGCCTGTTGGTACGCATGCCACGGTGAAAGGTATTACTATTTCAGGCTTGCATGAGCTAAATTCGCAGGTCGTTTTGGCTAATACCTATCATTTGTATATGCGTCCTGGCGTCGACGTTGTTGAAGAAGCGGGCGGCGTGCAGAAGTTCATGGCTTATGACGGGCCTATGCTTACCGACTCGGGCGGTTTTCAGCTATTCAGCTTGGCACACATGATGAAGCCAGGTGCAGATGGCGTTTCCTTCCGCGCTGACGACTACGACGGCAGCAAACATACGTGGACTCCTGAATCAAACATGGAAATTCAAGAACGAATTGGCGCCGACATCGTTATGCAGCTTGATCAATGTGTTGGCTATCCCGCCGAAAAGGAAGATGTTATTGCGTCTACCAAACTGTCGTGGGAATGGGCTGAGCGTTGTCTGAAGGCGCACAAGCGTCCTGATCAAGCCCTGTTCGGCATTGTTCAAGGCGGCATGCATCTTGATTTACGTCTTGAAAGCATTAAGCATTTGCTTGAAATAGAACAAGCGAATGTCGAAGCTGGTGGTCGACGTTTTGATGGCTTTGGTATCGGTGGCTATTCGGTGGGCGAAGATCACGAAGTAATGTTTGAAACACTTGGCGATGTTTGCGCTGCTTTGCCAGAAGATCGTCCTCGTTATCTCATGGGCGTAGGTAATCCCACAACACTGGTTCGTGCCGTTGGCGTAGGTGTTGACATGTTCGACTGCGTGCTTCCTACGCGCACTGGCCGCATGGGTACGGCGTTTTCAAGCCAAGGCCGCATGAATATGCGCAATGCAAAGTACACGCATGATTTCGGTCCGCTTGATCCGAACTGCACGTGTACAACCTGTACGCAGCATACGCGTTCTTACATTCGCCATCTGGTAAAACAGAACGAAATGCTGGGCGGTATTCTGCTTTCAATGCATAACATTCACTTCCTGATTGACCTTATGCGACGGGCGCGCGAAGCGGTATTAGCGGGTGCCTATGACCAGTTCTTGGCTGACTGGATGGCAAGTCCAGCAGCAAAGGATTACTAGTGGCTTTCTGCGGCGCTTTGCAAAGCGCCGCAAGATTTAATTCCACCAAGCTTTACTCGTCGACCATTTGAGTAAACGATTTGGTAATTGGCAAGCAAATCGCCCCAGCTTATGGCACAATATTCCAATGAGCCTACAGTGGCTAACTGCGTAAAAATGCACCGGAAAGGAAGAATTGCGCATGGCTTCTTCGAATGCTGATCGTAAGACGACGTCTACCAGCAACGACCGTCGCAACATTTGGCTTCTTATCATTACAACTTTGCTGGTCATCGGCTCAATCATCCTGTTCATGCCGCCACAAGAAAAGATTAACCAAGGCCTTGATATTCAAGGTGGTCTTTCGGTTGTACTTACGGCAACATCAACCGATGGTGATGCTATTACCGACGAAGACATGGAAATGTCTCGCGCCATTATTGAAAGCCGCGTAAATGCGCTGGGTGCATCTGAAGCGGTTGTTCAGGTTCAGGGTAACAACCAAATTTTGGTTCAGATTCCTGGTCTGTCCGATACGCAAACAGCACTTGATACCATCGGAAAGACGGGTAAGCTTGAATTTGCGCGCCTTGATTCCTTTACCGATGAAGACGTTGTTGAAAAGATTAAATCGGGCAACTATGGCGATAACGTCACGGTCACCGATGCATTTGGCAATTCGTTCGATACGGGCAAGGCCGATCCTCTTATGGTTGAAGAGGGCACCTATACGCCCATTGTTACCGGTGACAATATCGAACGCGTTTCCGTTGATCATGCTTCCGAGGCTTCAGTTTACTACGCAGTTGATATTGATCTTGATGCTGAAGGCACTGCTGCTTTTGCAGAGGCGTCGCGTGATTTGGTTGCTGACCATGGACAAATCGTCATCATCCTTGATGGCGAAGTTCAGTCTGCTCCTTCGGTTCAGTCTGAGATTCCTAATGGTCAGGTGCAGATTACCGGCAACTATTCCTTAGCAGAAGCTCAGTCGCTGCAGACCGTGCTCGAAAGCGGCTCGCTGCCTGTTAGCTTCGAATACTCGCAGAGCCAGGTTGTTGGTCCTACGCTGGGTCAGGATGCGCTGTTCTCGGGCGTCATTGCTGCACTGCTTGGCATTCTGCTCGTTATGATTTACCTCCTGTTCTTCTATAAGGGTCTGGGTACAATTACTGCTGGTGCGGTCATCGTGTTTGCTGTGCTGTATCTGGGCCTTTTGGCTGGCCTTTCATACTTTGGTTTGTTCAGCCTTTCCATGTCGGGTATCGCTGGTATCGTACTAACCATTGGTATGGCGGCCGACTCATCGGTTCTTACTGTTGAGCGATTCCGAGAAGAAATACGCATGGGCCGTTCGGTTCGTGCAGCTTCTATCACGGGTGTTCGCCATGCTATTCAAACATCCATCGATGCCGACCTGGTTTCGCTGGTGTCCGCATTGTGCTTGTTCTTCCTGGCATCTGCTTCCGTTAAGGGCTTCGGTCTTACGCTTTCGCTTGGTATCTTCTGCGACATCGTTATGATGCTGCTGTTCAAGGCTCCGCTTATTCGCTTGCTTGCTCCGCGTAGCATCGAAAAGCATCCTGGCTTCTGGAACGTGAAAGACGGTCAGCTTGCTGCCGAGAAGTATTCGGCGCTGGGTGCTGTGCTTAGCGTTTCTGCTGGCGAAGCTGAAACCGGCGAAGCTATGGATAGCGAACATATTCTGCGTGAAGCAGGTGAACGTGGTGGCGAAGCAGGCACGAATGTTGCCGAAGCTGTTCGCAGCTTGAAGGGTCGCTTTATCAAGCACGATATCAACTTTGTTGGTCATCGTAAGGTTTTCCTGATTATCTCTGCCTGCTTAGTTGTGGCTTCGTTTGCAGTTATCGGTCTGAAGGGCATGACTTTCGGTATCGAATTCGTTGGTGGTACTTCTATTACCTTCCACGATACGGGCGATGCCACTATCGATGACATGCGCTCTGCTTTCGCTAGTGCTGGTCAGCCTGAAGCTACTATTCAGACAACTTCAGCTAACGGCGAAGAGGGCTTCCTTATTCGTATGACGGTTACCGATGCGCAAGAAGCTACGGCTGTTGCAAATCAGGTTGCTGATCAGCTTGGCTTTACAACCGACAACTTCGAGGTAACTACCATCGGTCCTGACTGGGGCTCCAGCGTTATTACTCAGTCGCTGATTGCCTTCCTGGTGTCGTTGGTGCTCATCATTATTTACATTGCTATACGCTTTGAATTTAAGATGGGCGTTACAGCGGTTGTGGTATTGCTACACGACTTAATAATTGTCGTGGGCGTGTATGCCCTTGTGGGGCGCGAATTTACGCCCAATGCTGTGGCTGCATTGCTTACTATCATTGGTTACTCGCTCTACGACACCGTGGTTGTCTTCCATCGCATCAACGACAATGCGAAGGACATGAACGTAAAGTGCTCGTTCTTTACGGTGGCAAATCACTCGCTTAATCAGGTGTTCATTCGTTCTATCAACACCACCGTTACGTCGCTTATTCCGGTATTGTTCATGCTGTTCTTCGGTGGTGAAACACTGAAGGACTTCGCGTTCGCAATGGTTATCGGCCTGTTCATTGGCTGCTACTCGTCGATTGCGTTGGGTACGCCGCTGTACAGTATCTGGAAGACGCGCGAAGAAAAGTACGCTAAACTCGAAAAGAAGTTTGGCTCGACTATTGGCAATTTCGAGTTCCAGCGCTCTGGTGCAGTTGTTGCGGGCAATATCGGCGCATCTAAGGCTAATCGCATCAAGACTGCACGTGTTCAGGCTGCAAATGCTGAAGCAGTACTTAGCGCTCACAGCACAGGCGCAAGCAACGATGATGTTGTCGATGTTGAAGGTGTTGTTGTTGGCGAGGGTGGTTCGAATGCACTTGATGCCGACGGCAAGCCTATTTATCAGCAGCCTGTTCGTAATCCCAACAAGAGCAAGCGCAAGAAGAAACGCTAGTATTACAACCTAACGTCGTTACTACACGATTGACGTGTTTGAAATAAGGAGTTGATTATGAGGCAAGGAAGCGCCCCTAACTTTTGTCCGCCCGTTGAAGAGGGTACTGTTTACGAATTCGAAGACGAAAATGGCGATCTAGTTGAACTTGAGTTCTTAGGTCTTATCCTGCACAATGGCCGCCGCTACGGCTTCTTCTTCATGGTTACTGAAGATGAACCCGCTTTATCTTCGGGTGAAGTAGTTGTTCTGGAAGTTACCGATGTCGATGAAGAAGAGCAGCCGACTGAATTCGAACTTGTTGAAGATGAAGCTATTATCGACGAGGTATACGCTGCCTTCCAAGAAGCTGCCAAGGATCTCTACGATTTCGAATAAATACTTTCAACGAGTGTTCTACTCTTCACGAATGAATGTGGCAAAGGATTAAATCCTTTGCCACATTTTCTATTGCGTCTGATTTAAGTCAGGGTTACAATCCCGTCTGTATCTGTTTCAGGGCAGGGTGAAATTCCCTACTGGCGGTGATCGACGAAGTCGAAAGCCCGCGACCCTGTTCGGCTGTGTTGCCAGCGCAGGCGCACTCCGCTCAGGTTGACACCGGTGTAAATCCGGGGCCAACGGTTAAAGTCCGGATGGAAGAGACAGGAGGAATACCTATGTCTACTTATGCGCAAAATCAGTCCGTCCAAGCCACGAGCCGTTGGAGCACCAAGCAATTGGTGACTATGGCACTTATGTGTGCCATTAGCATTTTGCTAAGCTTCATCGAGTTCCCGATTATGCCTGCAGCTTCATTTTTGAAGCTGGACATCGCGCTGGTTCCTTCAGCCGTTGTTGGCTTTGCCTTTGGTGCTGGCCCTGGTGTGCTCGTGGGTATTGTTGGTGCAGTGGTGCATGGCGCCATCACTGGCAACTGGGTTGGCTGCCTGATGAACATCATCGTTGCATGTGCGTTCATCATCCCGTCCAGCGCTATCTACAAGCGCAACCGTACGTTTAAGGGTGCTATCATCGGTCTTGTTGTTGCGACCATCTGCCTGATTGCGGGTGCTATCGTGGCAAACCTGATTGTTGATCCCATTTTCTACGGTATGCCGTTTGATGTTGTTGCTGGTCTTATTCTGCCGGCTCTTCTGCCGTTCAACATCATCAAGGGTGTTGTGGTTAGCATCTTGACGGCGCTTGTCTACAAGAGCATCTCGAATCTTATTACCCCTGCAAAGGATCAGGTTAAG